>JASUSA010000085.1 GCA_030446305.1 Clostridiales bacterium
CATGCGCTTCCTGATATCCTCAAGGTTTTGCCCTACAGATTGCGATGCTTTTTTTGATTTTTCCAAAACATTTGCAAAGTTTGTACCAAGCACACCGCTGTCTGCCGACATTTGATTAGCTGTCTGAGAAGTAACATCAATTGTTGCTGCAATTTCTTCTGTCCCAGCTGCCTGCTCTTGTGTTATTGCTGCAATATCACGAATACTTTCACTCAGTTTTGTCACACTTTCAAGTGACTGATCAATTAAGTGCGTTGTTGATTCTGCAAGCGAAACACCTAAAGCCGCTTCTTCACCAGCTTTAGCCACATTTTTGCTTACATCACCTATTCTCGTAACCATGGTTTGCGTAACCTTTTCGATGTTCTCTGTCAGTTGATCTGTTTCATCAGAAAGTTTACGAATTTCTTCTGATACAACGGCAAAGCCTCTGCCTGCTTCTCCTGCACGCGCTGCTTCAATGGCCGCATTCAACGCCAGTAAATTGATCTGAGATGAAACGCCTTTAATCGCTTCAACTAGATTTACAATTTCATCAAAGGCTTTGGAAAGCGCCGTTACACTTGAGGCAATCGTGAGCACTTCTTTTTGAGCCATTTCAAGAGCACCAGCCATTTCATCCACTTTCACTTTCGATTCACTGCTGTTGGCAAGTGCCTCGCTTGAAGCATCCGCTGACTTTGTTGCAGATGCTGCAATTTCTGTTGCACCGCTGGCGATTTCATTTGTCGTACGATTTATTTGTTCAATGTTTTGAACCAGCTGGGTAACATTTCTGGCGTATCCATCCATCAGCTGCATCATCTGTTCCTGTTCATAATTTAAATCAGCTGAGAATACTTTCATCTCAGATTTTGTATGATCAAGGTTTTGATTGATATCTTTAATGATATCCGCAATACTGTGTGAAGCTGTGCGAATCGCTTCGATAATGGTCCTAAATTCAGATTCGTCATTATCTGGCAACGTTTGGTTGAGCTCACCATTTGCAAAAGTTTCAATCAGTATTTTCTGATCGTCAATCTTTTTAACAATCACCCGGACAAGCCTTCTGCCCCATAGCCACATGATGAGTAAAAACACAACGATAATGGCAATGGTTATCTGATTCTTCCAAAGTATCCCAGCCATCATCTCTTCGTGAATTGTCTCATATGCATCATTGGTATAGGTCACGAGCTCGGATAAGTCTGCGAGCAGCACTTCACCAGACGATTGATCGTGCGCTGTCATGTAGTGCTCAAATGCCTCCGAAACACGCTGCATCTTCGTTTGCATCGCAGTATCTTCAAATTGCTCAGCAACCATTATGCCCGTTTCAATAATGCTTCGATCTTTCTCAGCCTGTTCAACACTTATGGAACTCGATGTTATGACGTCGACGCGCAATTCATTTAAAGCATTTGCCGATGCATTGAGTTCTTCGAGATTCCCCAACTGCTTTATTGTGATATAACTGCTGATTTCACCAATAGCGCCTTGGAGCAGTATCAACGCTATTGCGATGAACATCATTCTCTGTACTCTTTTACCAATCATAAGGGTTCCTCAATTCTAGCAGCAAAGTATTTGTCTATCTGTCTGTAAACAAACCTGCGAGAATTATATCACAGCGCTTACTAATTGAGAGCATTTTTTACATATTGTTAATGATGGTCACAATTTATTTACAATTATACATCCAAAAACATGGTATTTAGTTACTTTGTCCTCCTTATAATTCCATTTTGCCTAACAGTTTCCACCACTGGTCAATCACGCGTAAAAAAGCCTCTACAATTCGTGGATCAAATGATTTGCCGGAAAGCCGTTTTATATTTTCTTTTGCTTGCACGACACTTTCATGGTCTACACTTCCGGCTGCTGTTATCAAATCGTCAAAACTGCAAATGATCTTGCTTATTCTGGTATTCAGCGGTATTGTCTCCCCAGAAACACCTGTAGGGACACCCGTTCCATCATAGTGTTCTTCATGATACATCAGATCATTTGCGATGTGCGCGATTTCAGGTACGCTCTTAAGCAGGCGGCACCCTGTTTCCAGATAAGCTGCACCATTTGTATTTAATGCCTGTTCAGCCGAAACTCCCCCTATTCGAATCTTACCGATGCCCTGAAGCAAATTCAGCAACATGAGTGCATCGCTATTTTCCGCAGACAAATGCATCGCATCTCCCATGAGTCGGCATAATGCCATCCGTCGTTTAATGCGATCCGGTGTTTCAATTTTCATATTGTAGAGCTGCTGTTCTAAAGAAGCGATAATGCCATTGCGAAAACTTCTGCTATCAAGCAATTTAGTTTGGTACATTTTTTCTTCAGCCCTTGTTATGACATTTTCAACGCTGGCATCTTCATCAGCTGCATTAGCACATCCAAATGCAACACTGACTTTAATTGGGAACATATATAATTGCTCAATTTCTTTTCTCGTGGCGTTCATCAGTGTATCGGCATACATTCTGTCGTTGTTGACAAGTATGATAAATTCATCGCCGCCCCATCTTGCCGGCGTATCCGTATCCGCACAGCAAAGTTTTAAAATATCACCAATTGTCTTTAACAATCGGTCACCTTCTTGAAGACCAAACGCGTCATTAAATAATTTTAGCCCATTGATGTCCAGCATGATAATACAATAGTCGGAAACTGTTTCGTCACGATTGATCTTATCGATAATTTTTTCAATATGTGCACGATTGTATAAGTGTGTAACCGGGTCAGATTCTCTCAGATATCGATTGCGATCTTCTTCATCTTTTTTTTCTGTAATGTCTAAGAAGCTGCCAACAAACCGCGTGGGTCTTCCCGTAGAATCTGCCGAAACGGCACGCCCCCTTACCAGTACCCAGATAAAACCTCGTGTCGCTTTATAAGCCCTTAGCGCTTTATAAAATATACCTGTCTGATTTTCTAAATATGCATTAAAATCATTGATAAAGTCCTCGCGATCTTCTTCAATAATGGTATTGAGAACGCGTTCCCTATCGAAGGGTTCATTATCATCTTCATTATACCCAAGATGCGTATACCAGCCTTGGCTAATCGTCATGGTATCTTTTTCGAGATCATAGTCAAAATAACCGTCATTGGTCGCTTCCATAATGAGATTCAGATGTTCGTCATTTTTTTGTATCGCCTGATAATTCTTTTCAAGTTCAATGAGCATTCGATTGATGTTCGCACCCAAATGAGCGAGTTCATCTTTTCCATCCAATTTGGTTCTCAAAGATAGATTTTCCTGCGTCACAACGGTTTGAACAAAATCACTTAAATACGTAATACGTCTTACTTCTCTCTTACTTACGACATAGACAGTTCCGATGCCAATGAAGAAAAACATCATACACAGGGCATAACTCACCGTCTTCAAGGTTCTAATTGCTTCAGCAAATGAAACCCGCTCATGCTGGAAAACGAATTGAATTACACCGTTTTCCAGCAGATCATCGGCATTGCCCGTAAATGTTATTTGCATACCATCGCGCTTTATTTCACCCGGTTCAATACCGTTATAATTGTGATTGCCATCGCCAGCCACTAACTGTAGGGCAATGTCCGTGTCAAGTAAATGCGCCATATAGTCAAAAAAGTCTTCATCAAGCGCTCTTACCAGAATTAGGTATCCATTGTATGGCACTGAACGTTCTGTATTCGTCGTTCCTTCTACAGAAATCAAGTAAAGCTTATTATCAATCAGTGAAAGCCCTCTGTTTATTTGGTTTTCCGATATGCCTTCTGTCAGCACATCAAACGATTCACGCTGTAGAATCATCGCATTGACATTTGAACTCGCTTCGTCCAGATAACCATTATAGACAATATTGCCATTTTTGTCAGAAAAGATCATGCTCACGAGATCCAGCTGCACCAGTGTATCGCTGCCTAAGTTATCGGCTGCATAGCTGTTCAAACGACCGTCAATAAAATCGTAGGTTTCATCCCAAATGCTCCAATCGCTCTGTGTGCGCGCCAATGTATTGAATTCAGCAGTCAAGATGGCGGAAGCTTTGTCAACATCATTATAAATTTTTTTGGTTTCTTCATTGGTGAGATAAGGTATCGAAATCGCTGCAACAACAACGATAGCCCCTATAACGCCAATGGACAAGCATCCCAAAATGTAATAAATTAGCTTTGTTCTGATTTTCATATCGGCTCCCAAATTCATTTATAAAGACAAATCTCTGTACGTCACAGCAATTTCGTGGAACTTTTCTTCAACCTTGAGAAAAGCTTCAACTATTTTCGGATCAAAATGTTTACCCGATTCCGCAGCCATAATACCGACAGCTTGTTCATGCGAATAGGCTTTTTTATAAATACGCTCACTTACCAGTGCATCATAAACATCTGCAATGGCCACAATTCTTGCCGAAATGGGAATTGCGACACCTTTTAGCCCTAACGGATAACCACTGCCATCCCATTTTTCATGATGTGAAAAAACAATTTCTATTGGATAACGCAAAAAAGTCTCTTGCTGGTGCATAAGGCTTTCAGCTTTCAAGATTGCTTCTTTGCCTAAAATTGTATGTCTTTTCATCACTTCAAATTCTTCTGCCGTAAATTTCCCCGGTTTTAAAAGAATAGAATCGGAAATGCCTATTTTGCCAATATCGTGCAGCGGCGATGAAGCAATGATGAGATTCGCATTTTCACGATTTAAATCGGCTTTATAGGACCCGTCTGCTATCATTTGTTCGCAAAGTGCCTCTACGTATAATTTGGTGCGCTGTAAATGATATCCCGTTTCAAGATCCCTGATTTCTGCCAATGATGCCATCGCCATAATGGATACTTCCTGTATGAGCGCAACTTCTTTCGCCCGCCTTGATACCTCATGCTCCAAATATTGATTCTGATCCTTTAGAAAATCATTTGCCGCTTTAACCGTAAGGTGTGTTTTGATTCTGGAAAGCAGGATCGTAGGATTAACTGGTTTGCTAATATAATCTGAAGCGCCGAGTTCAAGGCCTTTGCTTTCATCTTCAACTTCATTCTTGGAAGTTAGAAAGATAATCGGAATATCCATCCAATCCGGATTAGATTTGATAATGCTGCAAGTCTCATAGCCATCCATCACAGGCATCATAATATCCAACAGGATAATATCCGGCAGTCTTTTTCGCATCATTTCGATTGCTTTTTCACCATTTAAGGCAACCCTAACTTTATAATGATCTTTTAGCAAGCCACTCATCAAAGTTATGTTGTCCGGCGTGTCATCAACCACTAAAACGACTTGCTCATCAATCATCTTGTGCCTCATTCCCCTTCTGACCTTGTTTTAACAGCTGCATTGCTTCATCATAAAAATAATTGTCTATTTTTATAGCGATTTGCTCATACATGGTGATACCATAATGCGCTTTGACAATCTGTTTAATGGTTTCAAAATATTCGTTCGCGTCGCTGTCGCCTTCTTCCAGCAGTGCTAGAAGTTTGTCGATGGCTTCAGCCGGTTCCAGATTATGCTTTGCATTCAACACTTCATTTTCATCAATGTAAGGCATGCTTAAAATGCCTTGTGTCACTTGGTGCATCTCTGCTTTTAATTGCTGGTTTAATCGAATTAGAACGGCATAATCCTTTATCGTTTTTGCATTCCGCTCTATCGATTCGCATAATGTCTGTATTGTCGTCGCACCGATATTGCCGGCGACGCCGCGCAGCATATGTGCAAGCTGTTCTACCGTATCATAGTGCATATTTTTAATGGCATTTTCAATCTTTTCAGTTGTATCGCTGTGATTTGAAACAAAATGTCTCAACAGCTTCCCATAGAGTTTAAGATCATTTGAAACGCGTTTCAGTCCCGCGACCGTGTTAATGCCCTCAATCTGAAGCAGGTGTCTATCTGCCTCAATGTATTCGCCTTTATAGACAGTTAGCTCAGCTAAGCGGGATGGCGGCACACTCATTAAAAGCGTTTCAAACATGTCATCCGGATCAATTGGTTTCGCAATATGTGCGTTCATACCGACTTGATAACACAAATCTTTTTCTTGGAGCATGGTCCTAGCGGTCATCGCAATGATCGGAATGTCCTGATTGGTTTGACGAATTTCCTTTGTCGCCGCAAAGCCGTCCATAATCGGCATTTGCAAATCCATCAATATGAGGTCGTATGCGAATTCTGTTCCTGCAAACATTTCAACAGCTTCTTTCCCATTTCCGGCAATGGCGACTTCTATTCCCTGCCCTTTTAGCAGTTCATAGGCAATTTGCTGATTGATTTCATTGTCTTCAGCCAGCAGCACGCGAAGACCTGCCAACTGGTATTGCCGCGCTTCATCGTGAATTGTTTTCTCCTCTTCATTAATTGGCACCCTTTGCGGCTTTCCAATTTTTACAATTGTATCGTAAAGGGTTGACTGATTGACCGGCTTTGCAAGAAAAGAAGCCACATCTAGTCCCTCAGCCTGTTTCATCATTTCGTTCATATCATACGCAGTGATCAGTACAGCAGCAGGTTTATGTCTCAGATTTTCCAATCCATTAATTTTACGAATCACATCGATTCCGTCGTTATCGGGCATTTTCCAATCGATAAATACTGCATCATAAGGATTAGACTTGTCAGATGCTGCAATTAAGTACAGTGCATCTTCACCTGTAGACACAGCATTTGCCTGAAAGCCCATTGCTTTAAAATATTCAGAAATGATTTCACGTGCCGCACTGTTATCATCTACGATTAATATTTTCATATCACTGACCTCGTTTTCTATGAGCTGCTGTTTCAAATGAGCTTCTTCTTGAACTTCAAACCATGCGGTAAAACTAAAAATACTGCCTTCACCAAGGGTGCTGTCAATCCAAATTCTACCGCCCATCATTTCAACCAATTGCTTACAAATCGTCAAACCCAATCCCGTTCCGCCAAATTGTCGCGTTGTTGAACTGTCAGATTGTGTAAAAGCATCAAAGAGTTTTTCAATTTTTTCCTTTGGTATACCTATACCCGTGTCCCTGACTGCAAATCTCAGACATATATCCTTCTCCCGTCGATCCACTTCATCAACATCAATTTCAATTTCACCCTGTTGTGTGAATTTCACGGCATTGCTAACTAAATTGGTTAAAATCTGCCCCAATCGCAGTGAATCGCCATTTAAGTGTCTTGGTATGCCAATCGGCAAATGATAAAGAAATTCAATCTGTTTTTCATGTGCCTTCTCTACCATTAGGCCAATAGAATCCGAAACCACTTTATCCAAGTCAAATACAGCTTTTTCCAAGTCCATTTTCCCAGATTCTATTTTTGAAAAATCCAAAACGTCATTGATAATTCGTAAAAGCGAATTTGCAGCCGTGTTAATTTTATGAATATAATCACGCTGGCGGACATCCAAATTGGTTTTAAGGGCAAGATACGACATGCCGATAATGGCATTCATTGGCGTTCTTATTTCATGACTCATATTGGCTAAAAACTGTGATTTAACTTCGGTTGCCTCATTTGCCTGTTTGAGTGCAATTTCAAGTGCCGCTTCCTTCTCCTTCAAATCAGAAATATCTGTCATCACGGCCAGGAAACCACCAACGCGGCCATCGGCCAGATAAAACGGACTGACACTGTATAAAATACTTGCGAACATGCCCGAGCCGGTATGACGTTGAATTTGACGTGTACAAGGTGCATTTTGCTTTAATGCCTCTTTTTTCATCTGTACAAAATGCTGATAGCGTGCGCTGTCCATCCATGGTGCATGCTCTAGTTTCATGCCGATCATGCCTTCATCCTCAACTCCGAAAATACGTTTACAAGTTGCATTAGCACCTAAAAAAACATCATTGACCGAAACATAAAAAATAGCACTGGGGATTGTATCAAGTAATTGTGAGGTGAAATAACTTTGATTGGATAATTGTTTACGGATTTTATTGGATTCTGATATATTTTCTTTAATACCGGCATAACTCGTGATTTTATTGGATTCATTTTTTACAGGCAAAATAATGGCGCGTTCTTCATAGATTTGCCCTAACTTATTGACATTGATAAATTCGCCTTCCCATTTTTCGCCATTTATGAGTTTGTCCCATAATGTCGTATACACTTCCCGTGGCATTTTTTCTGATTTGAGAATACGAGGATTTTTACCCTTTGCTTCGTCAGCCGTGTAGCCGGTCACCTTGGAAAAATACGGATTAACGTATTCAATATTGCCCTCAATGTCGGTTATGACAATGGACATAGGTGCTTGATCAATCACATCAGAGTATATTTTCAGTTGTTTGTTATACTTAATTTCTTCTGCAAGCAATTGGTTTGTAACGGCAATTTGCTTTACATAGAGACATGAAACAATATAAAAGGCAATATAGGAAAAATAAAGTAAAATGGTTGCATCAAATCCAATAACAGCAATTAGAAAAAGCGGATATGACAGTAAGTACAAAGCATTTTCCCACATGCCGTACTTTGAATGGTCTATCCGATTGGCAAGGAAGTTAAGCTTGCGCTGGTATTGATTAAACAGCAATGCGCCAAATCCAAATAAAATAACCATGCCCGTTCTCAGCGCGTCAACGCCTTCATTTCCCATCAACAATGACGGATTCAATGCCAATATGACATCAATTGCCGCAATGCCGGCAACGCTGATCATGACCAGTCTCTGTCCAAGCGTCATTGATTTCTTTTGAAAGTGAAACCATGCCATGAGCAGTGTCCCCATAATCATCATGCCGTTGACTAAAAACAGAAACGCAATAATGGTTCGTTCATCTCCGCGACTGATTAACATCCAATTGCGCAGTACAGACCCCTGTGCGCTGACATTTAAAAAAACCAGCCATATTTCTGTTGCAATACAAACCACGATTGTCAAAACATCTGCTAATATCTGAAATCGATTGTAATGTTTTGTCAACGCCAAATATAGTTTTAGACACGAAATGAGAAGGCTTATTCTTACAAGCAAATAAAGGCTTAGTTCAATATTGAGCATCAGCGAACTTTGCGTGTGCAAAAAAAGCGTATTGGTCACAGAAAAAATATCCGCTGCAATCCAAATGGCAAACGTCAATTGAATGCTTTTTTCCGTTCCGGCTTGTTCAGGTGACATTTTGACAAAAAACTTCAGAAAGATAAATGTTAAAATGGCTGCAACCGGCTTTAAAAGCAATAATATCGCTGTATAATGCAAATAAAAAATCGTCACGTATATAAACGTATACAACAAGATAATGGCAATTGCCATTTTATTTGTTAAACTTCCCACCAATGAATACGCCCTCCAATATGATTGCTGATACTGGTCAATCTACAAAAACAGTCCTAAAGGTTTATATACATCTTATACCCCAAACCATTCAAACAATTCCGAAAACTTATAACGAAAGAAATTGAATAACAATGATAGCCATAAACCGATCTCTCATTACAATATGCCGTTCTTATCTTACCGTATATTTATCTTCCACATTAGTATGTTGAATGTCCGCCTTAAGTAGACTATTCTTTTATGCAATATCTAACAGGGCGAGCGGATAACGTCCTTTACGCACTATCACATGAATGATAGAATGAAAAGGACACTTCAAACGTCACGCGTTATAATAACCAGACGACTATTGGGAGGCAAATTGCAATTATGAAAGAGCTTGCACTAATTCTTGTTTTACAACTCTGCTATGTTCCTATGCTGGCACTTCGCACCATTAGCATGGTAAAAAAAATGACACTGCTAACCAGTGTATTCGGCATCATCGAATGCCTTATTTACGTCTTTGGCCTGTCCCTTGTCTTATCGGGCAATCAGACATTTTGGGGGCTCATCGTCTATGCGCTAGGTTATGGCATTGGCTTAATTGTCGGCATTCAAGTCGAAGACCGCCTGGCTATCGGCTATACGTCCGCCATCGTCAATATTCGCAATAAAAATGAAGACCTCATCAAATTTTTAAGAGATTCCGGATTTGGCGTCACGATCTTTGAGGGTGAAGGGAGAGAAAGCACGCGTTATCGCTTAGATATTCTTACCAAGCGCAACCGGGAAACAGAATTGCTTGCAATCATTGAAAAGTTTGAACCGTCAGCTTTTGTTATCTTCTATGAACCCAAGCATTTCAAAGGCGGCTATATACTCAGCCTTATGAAGCGTAAAAGAGTGTAACAGAAGCTATGTTTTTTAACGGATTTTAATGGTCTTTAACAGTCTTTAACAGTCTTTAACGGTCTTTAACGGTCTTTAACGGTCTTTAACGGTCTTTAACGGTCTTTAACGGTCTTTAACGGTCTTTAACGGTCTTTAACGGTCTTTAAC
>JASUSA010000029.1 GCA_030446305.1 Clostridiales bacterium
TGCATTCGCGAATACTTTCTGCGCTTATTTTCTGGTTAAGATTTATCCGCTTAAAACTTGCTGAATTTGAACCGGCAATGGTTTAATCAGCAGACACTATTTGGTCTGAACTGGCGCTGGCAGCAGAAGTATTTAGCGAAAATGCGTCGGTGAAATACCATTCTATTTTAAGGCAGCCTGATCCCGGTCAATTGCTCATCAGCACCATTATGTTTGATCCGAGCATGGTTATAACCGGTGCTGCCAACGGCGGGTTTGAATGGACGGAATTCTTTAAAAAGACATTGGTGCAGTACATGATTACATGGACTGTCTTTGGTTTTCTAACGGGTGGAGCGGCATGGATGGCATTCTTTATGGTGGAATACATTCAGCTAAAACTGGAGAGCGATCGCATGAACGAAACCATGCAAGGAAAATTGAAACAGCGCTTTTTTACGAATCTCAAGGAGCAGGTATCAACACATAAAAATGACCTTTATGCACATGTACACCAGATGATACAGGAAAAGGAAACCGAATACATTGATTCGGTAAACGAACTGATTGCAGCAGAGCGCAAACAGCTTCAAAAGATCATTCACGAGCGAAAAAATGCAGAAGCAGCACGTGAAGATTCAAAACGGCATTATGAAATTGTCATCAATGCGCTGGAAAAGCAGCATCAATATTTAAAGCAAATCAATATCGAAAATTTAATCGGCAAAGGAGTGGAGAATAATGCTTGATAGTCAGATGGGGGAAAAAGTACAGAAGATATCCGAATCAGTTTTAAAATTTGGAGAACTGATCGGTCCAAAACAGGGTGATGCGGGTTTGGGCATGCGCGTCGATTCCGAAAACTTTAAATTTAAGGCAGATGACATTCGCAAGGGGATTTTTAAAGTACTCGTTATGGGCAGCTTCAGTGCCGGAAAGAGTACGACGCTCAACGCCATGATCGGCAACGATTTTCTGATTGCCAAGGCAACAGCATCTTCAGCCATTATAACGTCAATTGTCTACGGGCATGAAACCGATACCTATCGTGTTTATTATGAAGGCGAAGCAGAACCAAAGAGTTTTTCCGTTCAAGAATTTAAAAATGCCTTTACCTTAAAGCCTCAGGACAGTGATGACATTGTCAACAAAGGGAAGTCGCGCTTTTCGAATATTCAGCATTCCGAAATCGAATCGGATCTCAAACTGTTTGAAAACGGCGTGCGGCTGATGGATTCGCCGGGACTCGGGGACTCTGCCGCTCAAACGCGCGTCGTCACAGACCATTTGCCAAAAGTGGATGCGATCATCTTTTTATTAAATGCCAATAACCTCTTTTCCAATGAAGAGCGCAATTTTATCAGCAGCCGTTTTGCGGGCAAGCATTCCACCAGTGTCTTTTTCCTCGTGAACAAGATTAACCAGCTAACGGGGCCAATTGAAGATGTCATCGATTCTGTTGAATACCACCTCAATGCTGTTTTTCTCGATGAAAACGGCGAACTGGATCAATCGCTTTTCGATCGACGCGTTTTCTATATCAATGCTTACGGGGCCTTAAAAGCACGAATGGAAGGTGATACAGCGGCGTTCCAAGAGACGGGGATGCCGGCTTTTGAAGCAGAACTCGAACGTTTTCTCACATTAGACGAACGCATGATCTCAACTTTTGAAACGACGATCCAGACCATGGCCAACAGCTATATCAATGCAGAAACGCTCATTGCAAATGAAAAGGAAGCCCTAAAGGCGCCATTGGATGAACTGGAGAAACGCCATAAGGAATCACAGAAGGCGCTGGATGATCTTGAAAATCAGATTAAGGATATGCAAAAGATTTTCCGATCGACGTCAGCGCAAGTACAAAACAAGATATTCCAAGATCTCCGTGAATTTATCTCTTTCCGACTGCCGAAAATGTGGGATGCCGATGCCGAAAAAATTGAAGCCAAATTTGGCATGAAAGAATTATTGGAACTGGCCTGGAAATCGGTTTCAACATGGGATGAAAATGATCGCGCGCGCAGACAGGCAGAGGTGATTGATCCCATTGCCAAAGGTGTTCAGCAGTATCTCGTCGAAAAACTGGATGACTGGGGCAACAGTACCGATATGCTGATTTCACCTGAGATTGATGCCTTTAAAAAGGAATTTGAAGATCAGATTGATGAGATGAATATCAGCTTCAAAAAAGCATCGGCCATTTTCAGCGGCAAACTGGGCAGCGGTCAAACGGACGGCAAGGGCGCCAACGTCTTTCAGCTCTGCTTGAGTCTCATTCAGGGCGATGTCAATGTACTGGTGGAAAATGCGGCCGGCGGCAACTTTACATGGGGAGAATGGATTAAAAAATACGCCATCCAAGCGGTAATGCAGCTGATGATTTTCGGTATTTTCTCAGGCGGATTGGGATTTGCCGTATGGTTTGCCGTTGAAATTTTGCAGCTCAATTCCGGTGCCAACCGCATGAAAGACAAATTGCTTCAAGGCATGTCAACAAAACTCTTTAGCGAGCTTTCAAAAGCCGTAACAGAAAAAGAAGCAGAGATCAAAGCCGGTATCGATCAGAAGTTTAATGACCAATTCAATACGGTGACGAAACACGTGCGCAGCATGATTCAAGAAGAAAAAACGCGTCAAGAGGGTATTATGAAAGCGAAATCCAGCGAGTCATTTAACATGGCAAAAGAAGTTGAACGCATGGATCGCATTCAAAAGCAACTCTTTGAACTTTTGAACAGCTTGTATGAAGATTTATATAAAAAGCCGTTAACCGTTGCAGATGCCAGAAAGATGGCGACTGAAATATAAACATAGCAATACAGCAGTCATCGATTATACAAATGCAACAATATATGGACAGCATTATTTTGCAGCGCTGAAAAAAATAGCATCTGCATCACTGAAAATGAATGATTATTGTGAAAACAGGAGGAGGCATTGTTTTGTCATATCAGCAGGCATTTAAAACGCAATGGGAAACCTTTTATACCATGATGGAAGCTGCCGTTATTCGGCAGATTAAATCGGGCACACCGGTGACTGCCGCTTATTTGAACGAATGCTATCGCGCTGAAATTGCGCCTTGGTTCGATCAGCGACAGCATCAGGGCATTTGGCTGAGCAAAATGCTGTCGGAAGATCCGGAAAAGGGATCGGCTTTTGAACAGATGCTAAAGACGTTTCGGTTTGATGACGTGGCAAAAGTCAAAGCGCCGTCATTTGCGCCATATGTTGTTATCGCACTGTTGTCTGGCGTTCTGGGCAATATTGTTGGTCGGCTGATTCATTTGGCGACTTGGCAAATTTGGGCCGCAACGGTGCTTATTCCCATTCTATTGGGCAGTGCCTTTCTTTCGCTGTGGCGTTCAAAACAGGTAGCCGTCAAGCTCCAAGGAAAGGCAGCTTATTTGACGGCGCTGACAACGCTTGAAAATGATCTCGAAAAAATTTGCGTTTCACTGGATGAGCGTTAAACGCGGGCAGTCAATCGTGCCTTAGCAATCAAATCGCCATGGTACAATAGAAGTAACCAATACTTGGATAAGCACATAAATGCTACTAAAGTGTGATTGCACGTCATCTGCTAAAAATGATGTGTGTGATGCCGCTTTTAGTTGACATTTTATCCAGTGCTTTTCCGAGTATCGACAGTCTATCGAAGGTGGTGAAACAAGATGCATCTATACGAACTCAGTATACCGGGAACCAATATTCAATTGCCATATGCGATGATTGACGAAGTTGAACGCCTCTTGGAACCAGTATTTTCAGGACTTCTCCTATCGCAAGTCGTCGCCGTCGGCCAGAATATGACCAATGAAATGATTCAGAACTGGGTAAAACGGGGCTATGTACCAACAACCGTTGAAAAAAAATACTATCGCAGACATGTGGTGCGTATTTTGCTCATCAATATCATGAAAGACGGTATGCAGATCGAACAGTGCGTTAACTTGCTTGAATATTTTAAAACGCTGGATGGGATGGATGAAGAAGTGCTGTACGTTTTGTTTTGCAAAGTGGCACTTACCCTTGCCTATGGCGGCGATTACAGTGAAACACACTTCCGAAGTGCGCTTAAAAAGTATGAAGGTGTGCTGCTGCATCTTTCAAAAGAGGACTATTATAAAGTCGGACAAGTGCTTGGAATCATGATTTTGATTTATGCGGCATCGACATTCCAGCAGCGCGTTACGCAGCTCTATGGTGAATTGCTGCCGTAACCGGATGTTTAAGACCAGATATTTAAGATCAGTAATTACGATCGATAAAGCGTAATGTGTATACACAAAAAGTTGAAGTGATAGACAAAGGGAAAAGATACAGCCGTGTGGTGGTATCGAGTAAGTTTAGGGTGAAACATGCGACAAAAAAGGCGATTAAATAACAAAAATATGACCTCGAATCAATGTTGTCAAAGCTGGAGGCGCAAGTCATGAGCAAAAAGAGCGGCTTAACACTATCGACGCCCAAATATGCAGCCCAAGTTGCGCAGATTAACAGACAGCTTCAGGCGATTGATTCTGAAGTGGTAACGGTAACTTTTTGCGGCAAATTTAAATCGGGCAAATCGTCTTTAATAAATGCCATATTGGGTGTAAACCTGCTGCCGACAAAGGCGACGACGGCAACCGGCGTTGTGACGCGCGTTTATTATGCGAAGCACCCAGAGGCATATATTGTTTACGGAGGGGCGAGACAGATCATTCCCTTTGACGACGCATCTAAATTTATTCTGGCGAAGGACAAATCGCTGGCGGGTGTTCAGACCAGCGGCGTCAGTGAAGTGGGTATTGGGGTCAATCACAAACTCTTAAAGAAAAACCTTGTGATCGTCGATACGCCGGGTTTGGAAGATGATCCGAAATTGACGCATATGGCATTGGCGCAAGTTCGAAAATCTGATTTTGCCATTATTGTGGTCAATGCGACACAGGCATTTAGTCAGGCGGAACGCATGCTGTTAACAGAAGTCAATGAAATGCTGCGCGGCAACCTTAAAGTCGTCGTCAACCGCATCGATCAGATTGAGCACAGCGACCGTGCCGATGTAAAGGAGACGGCGGATTTTCATACCAAAAAACTTGGCAACAGTCTGACAGACCCAAAAATTCTCTATACCAGCGCCAGCGAAACGGCTGTTGAGACGGATGCACTGAAAGCTTGGCTTTCACAGTTTGCAAAAATCAATTATCGCAATTGGTTTCAGCGCCTTTTTAGACTTAAGCAGCGTCCTATTCCAACACTTTCACGGTTATCTGCCATTCATGCTGAATCGTGCAGTCTCATTCAGCGCCTCAATGAGGATGTGACAGAGGCAAATGAACGCATTGTAAAGACGACTGAGAAGTCTCAGAAAATGATTGATGATTATCGCGCCGAAATAACAGAGCGCATGAAGGCGATAAAACTTGCTTTAAAAGAAGACCGGACAAAGGCACGCGCGGAAATTGTAGACAGTTTTGTCGGCGATGTCAGCAATATGCTGGTAGCTGCGAAAGGTAAAGTTTCCAGAAATAAATTTCAAAAGCATGTGCAGACAGAGAGTGAGGCGATTTTTCAAAGAAAATGTCAAATGCTCGATCAGCGTATTGATCGCTTTGAACTGAACTTTATCACCCGTAAAGGTATATCGGGCAATGTGAAAATGAAGCGCAAGGAAATTCCAATGCCAAAGTTTTTCAATTGGCATTGGGGATGGGGCAAGGACGACGTGCTGGACAAGGCGGCTGGCGCCATTGGCAAGCTCTTTGTGCCGGAACTTGGCAATCGGCTGGATATCGCTTACAATGATGTCCTTGAACGACTTGAAACTTACGAAAAAGTACTTGTAATTCGCAGTGGCCTCGAAGACGAGATTGAACGCTATCGAGCAGATGAATTGAAGCAGTCTACGGATCTTCGCATAGCCCAGCACTTTGAACAGCAGCTTCGCGCAAAGATGGCACCGTATGGCAATCATTAAGGCAAATGATGGCGAATCTTTTGCAATGAACCGTACGGTCATATAAGGGGCACAGGATTCAATGTCAAGCTAAAACCACATTGGCGAGGGGTGGCTTATAAGTTTTGCTTATAAGTCAAATGTCTTTATATTTGAAATTAAAACTTTGCCTTTTTAAGATGCATAAAAAGTGGTATAATCAAAATACAACCAGTCCGAGTTAATGGCTCTAAGGTTTTTTGCTAAGAGCGTTGACCAATGGGTAGAATGGGAAACCAGACTGCCTCCCGTCATTTGGAAAGGATTTGGCGATAACATGCGTTTATTGTTGTTTCGACGTCAATAAATGAGCATTTATTGACAAACTATTTCAAAAGGGAGGCGGTTTTTTTATGGAGCAATTTATCCGTGTCGACATGACGACGCAGCAAGTCACTTCCGGTCCACTACCAGAAAAATACGTGGGACTCGGCGGACGTGCGTTGACTTCTAACTTTGTTAACGATGAAGTGAAGCCAACTTGTCATGCACTTGGTAAGAACAACAAACTCATCTTTGCGCCGGGGCTGCTCAGCGGCACCTCTGCACCGAACTCAGGGAGACTTTCAGTTGGGGCGAAAAGTCCTCTGACCGGTACAATCAAAGAGTGTAACACCGGGGGTCTTTTCTCTCAAAAGATGGCGAAAATGGGCATTAAAGCTTTCGTCGTAGAGGGTAAACCGGCAGACGACAAATTCTATATTATAAAGATTGATATGAACGGCGTTTCCATCGAGGAAGCACCTGAGTCTATTTTAGGCGGGTGCGGCAATTATGAAGCAATTCAAATTTTAAACGAGAAATATGGTGCAAAAGTGGGTATTGCACTGGCTGGACCGGCAGGTGAGCATCGCCTTCCATCGGCAAATATTTCTTTTAAAGATCCGGAAAGCAATATTCGTAGTGCTGGTCGTGGCGGTTTGGGCGCTGTCATGGGATCTAAAAATGTAAAGGCGATTATTATTGACGATGCAGGGGCGAAGCCGGTACCGGTTGCAGATCCTGAAAAATTCAGAGCAGCGGCGAAAATTTTTGCAAAAGCGCTTCTCGATCATCCGGTAGCCGGACAAGGACTTGCGGCATACGGAACAGATGTCCTCGTCAATATTCTCAATGAAGCAGGCGGTTTGCCGGCACATAACTTTACAGCCGGCCGAATTGACTACAACGATAACTTCTCCGGCGAAACCATGAATGCACTGATTACAGAGCGCGGCGGTGACGGTAAAGTATCTCACGGTTGTCACCCGGGCTGTATCATCCGCTGTTCACAGTGGTATCCGGATAAAAAAGGCAAGTACATCACCAGCGGTTTTGAATATGAAACGGTTTGGGGGCTCGGTGCCGATGCAGGGATTAAAGATTTTGATGCCATTGCCTATATTGACCGTGCCATGGACGATGTCGGCGTAGACAGCATTGAAATCGCCGTTGCCGTTGCAACTGCAATGGAGGGTGGCCTCATTCCTTGGGGTGACGGTGAAGCAGTGCTTCAAATTGTCAAAGACATGGCGAAACCAACGCCGTTGGCACGCATTATTGCAGGCGGTTGTGCCATTGTCGGCAAACTTTGCGGTCTTTACAGAGTACCGGTGGTTAAAGATCAGGCGATTCCGGCTTACGACCCTAGAGCGGTTAAAGGGATTGGCCTCACTTATGCGACGACGCCAATGGGCGCAGACCATACGGCAGGCTACTGTATTTCCGGTAACATCCTTAAAGTCGGCGCTGATATTGATCCGTTGAAAAAAGACGGTCAGATTGAATATGCGAGAGCAATGCAAATCGGAACCGCTGCCGTAGACAGTACCGGTATGTGTCTCTTCGTTTACTTTGGTATTGCTGATAATCCTGGCGGTTATCAAGCGCTGATCGATATGATTAATGCACAGTATGGCATCAATCTCACTGCGGCAGATGTTGATAAGCTCGGTGAGTCTGTATTGAAGGTTGAGCGCGATTTCAATAAGCGTGCAGGCTTTACCAATGCACATGACAGACTGCCTGAGTTTATGGAATATGAACCAATTGAGCCTCATAACGTGGTTTGGGACTTCACACCTGAAGAGATCGACGAGGTTTATAATTTTTAATCATCTTCTCATTACTTGCAGCATCAGACTTTGATTGATACATGAGCATGTAGTCATGTCAGGGGCGATGCCGTGAAGCTGAGGATGAGATTAAAAAATGGATAACGATAGATCGCCGGGCATTTATGTTCGGCGATTTTCGAATAACGGCGAAAAGGAGTATGACATGAGTGGGACGATTGAGATACGCGGATTTTTACAATTGGATGCCTTTATACGGAAGCGGTATAAATGTATGCCGCTAATTCTGGAAATTGAAGCACCAATTTCCGGTATCGAACTCGCAAAACAATTGGAAATTCCTTTGGATGAAGTCGAAGTGATTTTTATTAACGGCTTTGTGCACGAAACAGGTGCAATAATCAATCCAGGGGATCGCATGGCCTTTTTGCCGCCGGGATGTCCGGGGCCTTATCGCATTGCCTTAGGCTTTTACGGCAAGAATCAGGATAATGAAGCAAACTTCAAGATCAAGCAAAAAACTGACGAGGAGGAACCGTCATGACGATTACAGTGAAACTGTTTGCAACGCTGCGGGCTTATCACGACAAGATTTTTGAACTGGCCATGCCGGAAGCATCAACGGTTGAAGCCGTTGTGACACATTTAGAGCTGCCCGCGAACGACATTGCGATCATCATGATTAACGGCAGAGGTGCCAAGATGGACGCAAAACTCGAAGAAGGCGATGTGTTGGCACTGTTTCCGCCTGTTGGCGGTGGTTGATACCCTCGCATTGTGTTGCGTTCAATCAGTAATTTGAAGACAAAAATCGGATAAAGATCATGACGATTTGACAGAATACTTGCAATTTGATAAAATATTGTTAGACGAATGCAATGCGTTGTTCATTTTGTGTTGCGGTTCGTGTTTTTTCTGTCGGCTTGGTATACAGTCATATCAAGTGATGATTTAAATAGAACACAATTTTATAACAAGGTGAAGTAACTGCTGTGAGTATCCGGTTTATGAGTTTGCGCGGCCATGTGCCCGGAAATAAGTTTGCCGCTTAGGAGAAAATAACTGTGAAAAATCGTGTTTTAGAACTGGGGTTTGGTTAGGATATAATGTCATGACCTGTGCTATGAAAGTGGTGCAATACACGCGGAAGCGAGGTATAAACGCTCTAACTCTTAAATGAGTTAGGGCGTTTTTTTAATCTATAGAGAAAACGTTTGATAACAGCGTACCCTAAAAAGCGTACATAAGAAAATTACTTTACGCAGTGCCTTTTTAATACTTCGTTTATAATGCCTAAAATGTTTTTGACAGTCGTCGAGAGCAGTCGTTTAGCACGCCGCTCCGAAATGTAAAAATATAGAAACAATGTTGTTTTATAACTGGACGCAGTTTTTGAGGGTGGTTTATTGATGGAAATTGATTGAAATTGATTGGAATTGATTTGAGGCGGTTGTCCAAATCTTATATAAGTGCAAAAAAACTCACTTTACTGAAATTGTGTCAATTGATGCAATGTATGGAAGAAAGGATGTGGCAAAGAACATGATAACAACGGGAGAACTGAAAAAGCCGGCGATGAAAAAAGCAAGTGTAAAACAATTATCCGATAAACAAGCTGTGGTAAAACAACTGGCGGCAAATCAGTTAAAAGCAATGACGAAACAGCAAAAATGGCTTGATTGGCGCTGGCAGCTTCAAAATCGGATTACGCGTATAGAGGAAGTCGAACGCGCGCTGGAGATTACATTTGATGAAACGCAAAAGAAAGCACTGACAGAGACGATTGCAAAATTTCCACTATCCATAACGCCATATTATTTGTCATTAGTCGATTCTAAAAATTATGAAGATGATCCTGTCTTCATGCAGGCATTTCCACGGACGGCGGAACTCAATGTCAGCCATGCAGATATTGAGGACCCCTTGCACGAAGATGCTGACAGCCCTGTTGAAGGCATAACACACCGGTATCCTGACCGCGTGCTATTCCATGTTAGTAACGTCTGTGCAATGTATTGCAGGCACTGTACGCGAAAGCGCAAAGTTGGCGATAACGATTATAATCCCCAAAGATCGGATTATGAAGCGGCTTTTAATTATATCGAAAATCATCCTGAAGTAAGAGATGTCCTTTTGTCCGGCGGCGATCCTTTTTTACTTGAAAATGAAACCATCGCATATCTGCTGGAGAGACTCAGCCGCATCGAGCACGTAGAAGTGATACGAATCGGGACTCGAACGCCTGTTGTACTGCCGTTTCGCATTACAGATCAGCTTGTGAATGTTTTAAAAAGACATAAGAACTTATGGATCAATACACATTTTAACCACCCTCAGGAAATAACGCCGGAAGCGGTTGCCGCACTGGACAAACTTTCAGAGGCGGGTATTCCCTTGGGCAATCAATCCGTACTGCTTGCAGGCATTAACGATTGTCCGATACTGATGAAGCAATTGGTGCAAAAGCTGACACGACATCGCGTCAGACCGTATTATCTGTACCAGTGTGACCTCTCTGAAGGGCTTGAACACTTTAGAACAGATGTCGGTACCGGCATTGAAATCATGGAGAGTTTAAGAGGACATACCAGTGGTTTTGCCGTGCCGACTTTCGTCATTGATGCGCCCGGTGGTGGCGGTAAAATTCCGGTAATGCCCAATTATCTTATTTCATGGTCTGCGCATAAAGTTATCTTGCGAAACTATGAAGGGGTTATCACGACTTATGAAATGCCGCAGGATTATAAACGCCATCAATGTGACAGCTTCTGTCAAACCAATGCAAAAGACCATAAGGCGCATCGCGTCGATCCGATTGGCGTCGATCGCCTTTTAAGAGATACCAACGATACGATAACATTAATGCCAATGGAGGTGGTGAGCGAATGAATCCAATCATAGACAGAGAACTCTCAATCGGGGAGAGTAAAATTCAATACGGTGAACACAATGATCGCATTTATGTGATGGCTTATAAGCAGAAATCAGGTGAGCGCGTATTAAAAACCATTGATCGCTTAATGCAGGAGACGACATATGGCAAAATTATTGCCAAAGTACCGGCAGAGGCAGAACAGCTCTTTACGGCAAAAGGCTATCGTCGTGAAGCGGAAATCCCCGGGTATTATGAAGGGGTTCGCAAAAGCTTGTTCATGGCCAAATATCCCGATCCGGAAAGGCGAAAAGTGGCCAATCGCCAGTACCTCGAATCGCATTTGAAGCGCTTAAAAGCAATGAAACAAGTTGCACTGAATCCCCTGTCATCGCATTATGAAATGCGTATACTCGAAACAGGCGACATTGATGAGATGGTAGCGCTTTACAAACGGGTGTTTGCGTCGTATCCATTTCCGATACACGACCATCAGTTTATAGCGCGTACCATGCGGGATGCTGTCGTTTATTTTGGAATTTTTTCTGCCGGTGAACTGATAGCGGTTAGCTCCTGTGATATCAACAAGGTGGCGCGCAGTGCGGAAATGACTGATTTTGCAGTTAATCCCGACTTTAGAGGGCTTAAGCTTTCGCGTCACCTGCTTGAGGCAATGGAGGTTTACTTAAAAGCAAACGGCATTCAGACGGCGATGACCATTGCACGTGCGGTATCGCTTCCGATGAATGCAACATTTGCCAAAGCAGGTTATCGTTTTGGTGGAACGCTGTATAACAATACGCATATATCGGGTGAAATCGAATCGATGAATGTTTGGTATAAAAGCATTCGCAGCCGCAAGCGCAGCATATAATCCGCCGTTATAAAGAAACGAGGCGAAACGCCAATTGAAAGGCAGTGACTGCATTAATAAAACAGTTGCATATAAATAAAACAGTTGCATATCAATAAAACAGTTGCATATAAATAACACTGATACTGCGTAAAAGTGTTCAAAAGCAATTCAATTAATTTTTAATCAAGGGCGTCCAATGACATGGGCGTCCTTTACATGTCGTATGAGGTTATAGCATCTGATAGGCGAGACTTAATCTGCATCAATAAGCGTGAGCATACGAAAAATATTTCAGATAAAACATCTTTTCCGAAAGAAAACGTGGTAAAATCGTAAAAAGGCAAAGTGACGTTCTAAGTGAAATCACATACTGACTTGTAACACAATGGAAGGAATGCCCTATATATGAAAAAACTAATGAACCGAACGCGTTCGGTGTTTGTTGTTATTATGGTATTATCGCTTATTCTTGGTATTTTCGGGATCTATAAACCGATGAAAGAAGAAGTTGAAACGAATGTACTTAACAATTTTCAACTGCTATCGTCAACAAAGGCGGCAACGTTGAAAGAGGCAATTAATAAGAGCATTCAAGGGACGCGAAGTTTATCCAGTCGAACCATGATAAAGCAGCAGCTCATTGCTTATAAAGAGGGTGCCATTACTTTGGATGCTTTAAAAACATTTACACGGGATAAATATGCAGATGGTGTCAAAGCACTTGAAAATGTCATGTATGCTCAGCGCATTGTGGATCAAGATGTGTTATGTGAAGTTGTAAACGACGGCTATGTCAGCAATGCGACACCTTTAAGCCCGGCCATCGAAACGGTGTCCTATTATTTGACAGACACAGAGGGAAAAACGTGTCTTGAAGTGGTATCGCCAATTATCGATAAAGGTGATGCCATGGGCTATGATCGCGTTGGCTTTTGCCTCAATGATATTATGACATTATTAAATCAGGACAGTGTCTATTTTGAAATTGGTGAGAATCGAAGTGATTTGCGATCCGTTGCAGGGCATGAGAATCTCTATGAAGATGATACAAAGTATTATCAAATTGTACCAATTGATGATGAAACGGCGGTTTACAGCTATGTAGCAAAACGCGAACTCTTTAAACGTGTCGAAGGCATTACGCGGCGAAGTGCAATCTATGTCGTCATTGGCTACGGCCTCATGCTGCTGCTCGTTCAATATAGCATTATTGGTTATGCCAAACGGCAAATCGAAAAAATATCAGCCGATCGAGATGATTATAAATTGCGTGCTTATCGTGACAGTTTAACGGACGCATATTCGAGACTTTATTTTGAGACCTATATCTCAGAGCATCTAGAGGATTCGTGTATCCTCTGTATGCTGGATCTTGATCATTTTAAAGCGATTAATGATCAATACGGACATGCCATTGGCGATGCTGTGTTAAAGACATTTGTTGAGACGATAAAAAAATCAATTCATGAAGAGGACTTTGTAATCCGCTATGGCGGGGACGAGTTTATTATTATATTTAAACAGCTCGACATAGCAGCTGCGAGAGAACGTGTTGAACGCATTCAAAAGCAGCTGGCAGCGATCCAATCGTTTGAATTTGAAATCGATTTTTCCTATGGTATTACGACTGTTCCCGTGATTGGTCATATTTACGATCAGATAAAAATTGCCGATCAAATGATGTATCACGGTAAAAGAGAAAAAGCGATTTAAACCAGTGAAAGATGCCGTTAACCAGTAGTGGTTAGCAGTTTTTTGATGTTAATTTGCCTGTAGAATGCAGGGCAAAATTGTCATTAAAGAAATTGAATCACTGCCTATCGCTGATCCTTCACGACATTATTTTTAATTTTCGATTTATGAAAATAGTCCCCGTAGGCGTGAAAGAATCAAAATTTGAATGATGTAATTTTATCGATTGATTATGTGGTAATGGTTGCCAAAAAAAAAGAGTTGCCCTATAATAAGCTTGAAAGAATGTTTAAACCCTGGGGATAAAGTTACGAGAAAATGGATTGAGCACATGCTGTAGAATGGGTTATGACGGGACGGAAATGGCTTTTTATGGGGAGACAAAATCGTTGGGCAGTACGGGGGAAGAGATGAATAATACAAAGAGCAATATACTAATGGCTGCAATAGAAGTCGTATCCAAAAAAGGCTATCATCCTGCAACCATGGATGAAATTGCCAAAGAAGCCAATGTGGCTAAAGGGACACTTTACTATTATTTTGAAAGCAAAGAATCGATTTTCAACGATATGATTGAAAGCGGTATTTCGATGATTCGAGAAGAAATACTGGAAAAAATTAAAGTAACGGAAGATTCAATGCAGCAGCTTAAAATCATTACGCATGCTATTCTAAACCTTATATTTGAACGACGCAATTTATTTAAAATCATTATTAGCCAGCTCTGGGGTGAGGATATTCGTCAGATCGAACTACGGAAAAAAATGAATGACGTCATGGATTTTATTGAAGCCTATATTATCAACTGTGTTGATGACGGCTATTTTAAAGCAGCAAATACGCGGCTTAAGGCATTTAATTACTTTGGTGCCATTATGACGACGGCTGTCTATTATCTTAATTTAGAAAAGCCCATTGATAGCGTTTCAGAGGCGATGATCGAGGAAATTCTCGCACAGTTGTAATGGTAAAAAGGACGGCGAATTTGTAAAATAAATATGAACAGATAAGTAACAAAGCGTCTATTTGGCTAAAATAGGCGCTTTTCGGCTTTTTTGAAAAATAATATGAAGCTTGACAAGCAAGGGGAAGCATTTTAAAATAATACTGACCAGTCAGTACAGTATAGGTGGTGATGATTTGAAAATATTAGACGTCATAAAGGAAGATTATGGTGTTTTTAAAAAGGACCTTTACATCAAAATTATTATTTTTGGGATGCTTTTGGTACCTTTGATTTATGCTGGAATCTACTTAGGCGCATTTTGGGATCCCTATGGGAGAACAGAAGAGCTCGCGATTGCTTTTGTCAATGCCGATGCAGGTGTTGAAACCGATGATGGGTATTTAAACATCGGTCGGGATACGGAAGCTAATTTACGCGCGAATACAGATTTTAAATGGGTATTTATCAATGATCGCAAAACGGCACTCGCAGGTGTTGATGCAGGCGACTATTATGCGATGATCGCGATTCCCGAGGACTTTACAAAGTCCATTAATCAAATTGAGGATGGTGAACTCGTTCATCCGTCGCTGGAATACGTCTCAAATGACAAAAAGAATTTTATTATCAGCATGATAAGCAAAAAGGCCGCAGATAATATTCAAAGTGAAATTAACCAGTCAATACTGGCTTCACTTACAGCCTCGCTCACAGATGGACTTGCCAGTGTTCAGGATGGGCTCATATCGGCAGATAATGGTGCGATTCAGCTCAATGACGGCTTATTGACTTTAAAACTGCAAATGCCAAAAGTAACATCTGGCTTAACGGATTTATCGGAAGGCAGTGAGACCTTTTTAGATAAGATGACAGATGCCTCTGATGGTGCGGTAACGCTGAAAGATGGGATTTTAACACTGAATGATCAGATTCCTGAACTTCAGGATGGCATTCAGACGCTCTTTGAAGGCAGTGGTATTTTTAAAGATAAACTCGTTGACGTAGAAGATGGGATCCATCAGATTAACGATGCGGTCAGTGTTTTGGGCGATACAGCGCCACAGCTTCAAGACGGCGTTGATCAATTGGCAGATGGCAGTCAGCAGCTTTCGGATGGCATTGAGGATCTTGCGAGCGGCGCCGGCAAATTGGCTTCTGCGGCAGTTGACATAGACGGCGGTGCGGAGGCCATTGATGCGGGGCTGTCCAGTGCAGCTGGCGCCAGTGGTGAACTCACTGATGCCATGAAAATGTCTGAAGCGCTGATGGCGCCAATTTATAAAGATTTAGATACAAAGATGACAACGATGACGGCAAAACTGACACAGGCTTACGGCATTGTTGCAACAGAATACGCTGGTGCAACACTACCGCCAATACAAAGCGGCTTAGGTTCTGTCATGGCAGGTA
This sequence comes from Clostridiales bacterium, assembly GCA_030446305.1. Taxonomy (GTDB): domain Bacteria; phylum Bacillota; class Clostridia; order Peptostreptococcales; family Acidaminobacteraceae; genus Fusibacter. The sequence continues at coordinate 15,796 of JASUSA010000029.1, forward strand.
TGGATACCATGTTTGCCACACTGAATGGCAGTGATCCCGACGCACTTGCGGCGGTGTTGCAGACGACAACACTTGAAAATCTAATACGCGGAAGTCTGGCGAAATTAAACGGCGGTATTCAAGGCGTGCGGGATGCGCAGGTAAGCGGTGTCTATTTGATGAGCAACACAAGCCGGACTAATTTGACCGCGGCAGTTTCATTATTAAACGATGCAGATGCCATTGTGGTGGCATCTGGTGATTATATCAATCTGGTCGTCGTTGAAGAGATTAACGGGCAGGTGTTCTCAGGCTTAAAATCGCTTGATACGGGGCTGCGTGCGCTGAGCAGCGGTGCGGATGATTTAAGTGAAGGAACAGGTGCATATGTTGAAGCGCTTCCTGAATTTATGGATGGTTTTGATACCCTGCAAGAAGGTGCGGATTCACTCACAGAAGGACTGGAAACTTTCCAGGGGAAAATACCGACACTGTCAAATGGTATTCAAAACCTGAGTGCCGGAACCGAGACGCTCTCGAACAGTATGTTGAAAATCAACAGCGCCGAGACAGATATTCACGATGGTATTACAGAACTATATGAAAGCATGCCTGCCCTTTCAAACGGTGTTGCAGAAATCGCAGACGGTGGCGAAGAACTGGCATCCGGCATGCAAAAACTTACAGATGCTGCGGGAACACTTAACGATGGTATTGTGATGTTATCCGATCAGATGCCGGATGTTGAGGACGGCATCAATCAGCTTTATGAAGGCAGCGTGCAATTGCATGATGGCCTCGAAAGCGGGATAGCTGATTTAACGGACAGTACGAAGTTTTCAGCAAAGGCCATTCAAGCATATGCTGATGAAGTCGCTGTACTGGATGATCAAGATGTCTATCCGGTAGACAACTATGGTCAGAGCTTATCGCCATATTTTGACTCATTGGCATTATGGGTAGGTTCGCTGGTTACCTTTGTCCTGTTAAAATTCAAAAGACCTAGAGATTACATGGAAGAGCCGGCGAAATATGTATTTGGCAAGTATCTGACATTTTTATCAATTAGTATCGCACAGTCAATTGCCTTATCGACAGTGATTTTGCTCATTGGTCTAAGACCGGTTAGTATTATAGGATTTTATGCTTTTAACATCCTGCTCTCCATTTGCTTTGTTGCAATTCAGCAGTTGCTGAACTTTACAATGGGCAATGCCGGTAAACTTTTATCAATGGTGCTCTTGGTATTGCAATTAACATCGGCAAACGGAACATTTCCTGTTGAACTCGAACCGACGTTCTTCCAAGCGATCAGCAAATTTATGCCGTTTACCTATTCCATTATTGGCCTCAGAGAACTTATCTCAGGTATTCAATGGCCGCATATGTGGCATTCAATTCTGATGCTGGTGCTGATGACGATTGTAACGCTTTTTACAACCATGGGCATATACCAGCAAGTGGCTAAAAAGCAAAAATCATTTACGAAGGAGGCTCTTAATGAGACGATCTAGAAAAATACTCAGTATGATGCTCATATGCGTTTTGCTTTTAGGTCAAATCGTTTATGGCAGTACACAAACAAATACAGCGGCAGACAATACCACTGCCAATCCGGCAGAAAATGTCGGTGAACAGCAGACTACGCCGCAAAATGACCAACAGACGGATCAGAAGACGACAGCAGATACAAGTGCGGTAGCGGAAGTTAAAACGCCTAAAACAGGCGCTGCGATGTTTGAAGATAAAGTATTGGCACAATTGACAGCAGAAGCACTTCATATCACAACTGCTCAGCTTTCGGAAGCGACACTGTCAAAACTGACAAAGCTCGATATTGCCAACGAAGGCATTGTCAGTCTGGAAGGACTCCAATACGCTATTAACTTAACAGAACTGACAGCCGATCACAACGATATCGAATCATTGGCACCCCTTGCTGCATTAACCAAACTGCGCATTTTAACATTGGATGATAATAATATTCGCTATCTCGATGATCTTGCTCAAATCAAAACGCTTCAAGAACTTTCCGTCAGTGAAAATGAAATCGGTTCACTGCAGGCGATTGATGATTTGACAAAGCTGACGTCACTAGACGCCAATGACAATGAAATTGATGATTTAACGGTTATTGCAGATTTAACAGCACTGACACATTTGGGACTTGACGATAATACGCTGGATACACTGGAAGGCATTGAAAAATTTGAAGATCTTGAAACGCTTTCGATTTGCAACAATCTGGTAACGGATTTAACGCCGCTTAAAGATCTAGATAATCTCAAACAGGTGTCCCTTGACGGTAACCCACTGGCATCACTTGCAGTGTTTGCGGAAATGGATAACCTCGAATGGGTATCGATTGACGGCGATCGACTCAAGACGTCTTCTGAGTACAAGCAATTTAAGAATAGAGGTTTAGACGTTGTCGTCATTGAAGACCCTGTTCTCGAGAGAGCTTTGAGAGACGAGACAGATAAATGGGAAGGCGACTTATTAAAACAGGATCTAAAACATATTCAATATCTAAATTTGTGGGGAAAGAAAATTTCATCCCTTAAGGGCATTGAAGCGTTGCAGGATTTAAAGATTCTCAATCTCGGCCATACAGAAGTGAAAGACCTTTCATTGCTTCGAAGATTGTCAAAGCTTGAAGCGCTCTATCTTGACAGTGTCAAAGTAGAAAACCTCAGTGTACTTTCAGGACTTACAAAGCTCAAGACACTTTCAATCAGTAATGCGGGTCCGTTTGACATCGCGCCGATTAATCAGTGTTCAGCGCTTGAAACTTTGGAACTCAAATCGTGCGGCATTCAAGATATCAGCGGGCTAAGTGAACTTTATCATTTAACATCGCTGAATCTCAGCGACAATGCCATAAAGGATATTAGTGTTTTAAGCACTTACCGACATCTTGAGAGTTTAGACATCAGTAAGAACAATGTCTCAGCGTTAACGGCACTTACAAATTTAAAATCACTTGAAGTTTTGACACTCAATGAAAACGCCATTACATCCCTTGAACCGTTGGCAGCGATGACAGAAATGCGCCTATTGCTCGTGAGAGACAACCATCTGGCGTCTCTGAATGGTATTGGGGCAATGACATCGCTCAAAACACTGGTAGCTGATTCAAATGACATTTCAGATCTCAAGGCGCTGGCAGGGCTAGACAGCTTGGAAACACTCAGCCTTTCAAAAAATGCTATTCATGAGCTTTCAAGCCTCAGCGGATTAAAGAGACTTAGAACCTTGAACCTTTATGAAAATGCCATTGCATCGATTTCAGGACTGCAGTCGTTGACATTCCTCGAAACGCTCTATTTAGATAAAAACGACATTGCCGACATTTCATCACTGGCCAGTTTAAAATACTTGGCGACGCTTTCACTTGGCAGCAATGCCATTGCAGATGCTTCGCCGTTGGCACAGCTTCGGTATTTAAAGGATCTTGATCTATCGGATAACAATCTCGTTGACATCGCGGCACTGACAGCGCTGCCATATCTCGAAACCATTAGTCTCAGGGACAACGATATCCCTGACTATGTGCTTGAAAATGCTTTTCCAGAAAGTGTTGACGTGACAAAATAAGCATTATGTGATTTTTTCAAGTTTTAAAAATTTAAAAGTTTAAAACAATGAAATGATGATAAAAAACACCTCGTGGCGATGCTGCGAGGTGTTTGACTTATCATGATAGAGATGGCAATTGAACAAAGATGAGTGTTCAATGCCATTACAAGTCAATCTCGCCAGCGCGCCTGCTTTGTGATAAAATAGCTTGATAATAAGCACAACTTACATATGAAAGATAATCTGAGCAGAAGTACGTGTCGATCTAATGCTGTAAGGATGATTGAAAAAAATACTGAGCAGCGGAAAAGAGGGGGAACATATGAACGATTCACAGCAGACAAAAGTATATCAGACATTAACCGCAATGCAGATTGCATACGAATCCATTGAACACCCAGCCGTCTATACAATAGAAGAAATGGAAAAGCTGGATTTGCCTGATGCCAATGCAATTGTAAAAAACCTTTTTATTAGAGATGATAAAAAACGGCATTATTATCTAGTCGTGCTGCAAAAAGATAAACGGGTGAATCTAAAGGAACTTAGAACAAAACTGGCGAGCAGACCGCTCACTTTTGCATCTGAAACGGACTTGATGGATAAGCTGGGGCTTTTGAAAGGGGCGGTAACACCGCTGGGAATTATCAATGACAGTGAACATCAAGTGAATGTTATTCTAGATGAAGCGATTATGTCATTTGAACGCATTGGCATTCACCCCAATGACAATACGGCGACCGTGCTAATGGCACCGTCAGCACTTGTAAAGTATATCGAAGCACTTGGCAATCCGCTGAGCTATATCGACATCGTATAGCGGATAGAGGACTGCAAAAAAAGCAATTGCCGGTATTCGGATATAGAAGGGGTAGAATCCGATACCGGCAATAACTTAAAACAGGATAAATAGAAGGTATGTTTCAAAATATAAGTGCTATTTTGCAGAATTTGACTGTTGTTGTCTTGCTTCAAAATATGCTTCGACTTTGACTTCGCTGTCAAAGGGTTTATTTCTAAAGTCTATTTCAGACATTTTGCCAAACATTTCTTTTTCGTGTGCCGTTGCTGCTTCAGCCTGTTCCAAAAGTGCCATAAAACGATCTGGCGGTATAACGATAATACCGTCGAGGTCGCCAAAGACAATATCACCGGGATTGACCGTAATACCGCCACAGGTTACGGGGACGTTGAAATCGCCGTTAACTTCGCCGAATCGCCCGGTTGTCGTCACAGGCGAAATACCAGTGGAAAAGATGGGGAAGTCAAAGTTGCGAATACCGATTGTATCGGTGCTCGGACCGTCAATGACAATGCCGCCAAGCTTTAATTGACTTGCAATACGTGTCACACCTTCGCCAACGCAGGCAAACTGATTGTCGCCGCATCTGTCAACGACAATGACGGAACCCTCCGGTGCACGTCGCATGGCATAAAACAGCATTGCAGAGTTGCGGCCGCTGAATGTTACGGGAAATGCCGGACCAATGAGCTTAAAATGATCTGCGACGGGTTTGATGTTTAAATTCATGAACCCATCTTCAATATAGTGCCCTATGAGCGCCGGATCCACTTTCATCGCTCTGTCGGCGATTTCTTTTGACCATGTCATCATAAATTACCTCAATATTAGAATTAATGATTGCGGATTGCCCGCATGTATGACGATGCCGCTTTTAGCGGCACTTATATTAATCGTTAAAAACATTAAGAAATTAATCGTAAAAACATTAAAAAAAACATAAAGTGTGTGAAGTCAATCTGTTTTAAGCCAATTATATTGAATTCGTGCATGGCTTACAATATAATAAAAATAAGATTGTCCTAGTACACTTGCACAGTGTGGACATCTAATGCGTGTAAAAACACAGCGATGAATGAGAAAGGCATGAGGGGCAAAAACATGTATAAATACGAGACGATCACCAAGTATATCATGGTGCAAATTGAACAGGGGAACTATAAGCCTGGGGCTCGCATTCCGTCCATACGCGTGCTCTCAGAACAGTTTAAATGCGGTAAGGAAACGGTTCAAAAGGCACTTGTTACACTGGAGCGCCAGCATTTGCTATATGCCAAGCCGCAAAGCGGTTACTATGTCATTGAAAACCCTGCTTCAGATGCGGCAAACCAGGAGGAAATGATTTTTGCTTCAACGAGTTATCCCAATATTGAGCGCTTTCCCTATGCGGATTTTCAGCACTGTGTGATTCAGGCGATAAACTCCTATAAGGAAAACCAGTTTTATTATACGAGAGCATGGGGACTGCCATCGCTCTTGCAAACCATTAAACTGCGCCTTGAAGAAGATCAAATTTTTGCGAAGCTGAGCAATATATTTATGACGACAGGCGCACAGCAAGCCATTGATTTGCTGACGAAAATGCCGTTCCCAAATGGGAATGCAACAATTCTAGCCGAGCAGCCTACGTATTTTGGCGCTTTAAAGGCGTTTGAACTGAATTTCAAACCCGTTATCGGCATCAATCGAGGGTTGAACGGCATTGATCTCAATGAAATGGAAGCGATTTATAAAAAGAATAAGATAAAATTTTTCTATACATCATCGCGATTTCATAATCCCATCGGCTATTCCTATACGCGGCAGGAAATTCTCGATATGCTTTATTTGGCAGAAAAATACAATGTCTACATTGTTGAAGATGATTGCATGGCAGATTTTATAGAATCACCAAAGGATTTGTCCATGTTTTCCTATGATGTCAATGAACGCGTGATACACATTAACAGTTTCTCAAAAATCCTTTTTCCCGGCCTGAGGCTGTCATCCATTGTATTGCCAACGTCTTTGGTCGATACATTTTATGATTATAAGCAATGGGCCGACAGCAACAGTGCCATCATTTCCCAAGGCGGTCTTGATATCTATATCAAAAGCGGCCTCTTTAAAATTCATAAAGAGAAAATGAAAGCATTATATGCCAGCAGAATGTCGCATCTGATCAAAACACTCGAAGCCAATGCCTTCGAAGGCATGCAGTTCAGCAAACCGAAAGGCGGTTATTTTCTGTGTCTCTATATCGAAAACGGGACACGCTTTGAGAATGTCATGGAAACGCTAGATTCTATGCACATCAAACTTGTGGATATTCGCGTGTGCTTTCTGAAAGAATTTGTCAATACGAAATTAATCAGGCTGAGCGTCAGCAAGATGGACAATGATATCATCGACTATGCCGTACCGAAGATTCTTGATGTGATTAAGCGTAATACATTGCCATCGCGAGGCTGCAAGGAATGATTAGCATTGAGACAATGGATAACTTTTGTGATGAAGCTGCGATGGGCTTGAGATGCGGTATAATGAGCTGCGATAGGGCTGCAATAAGGCTGCAATAAGGCTGCAATAAGGCTGCAATAAGGCTGTGATGTGGAGACGCTAATGTACGCAATTGAATACACCATTTGTCGGCAGGGGCGAGGCAGTACCGTTGAGGCATAATATGGAAAATAAACAGGTTATTAACATGACTGGGAGGGGTATTTTACCTCTCTCTTTATTTTCATTATAGCGGCAGCAGGGACAAATACTGAGCAAACGAGATTGTACTAGGACAATCATACGAAATATGAGTTGAGATGGGCATAGCAATTTCATATAATTAAACAAAACATAAAGTGTGAACATTCTGTAAATGAAAGGAGGTTATTGAGAACATCGTCAAGTGTGATGGAGGAAATTATGAAGACTACAATAAGAGACATGAGTTGGACAGAATTTGATGAATATGTCAAATCATCACCACTGGTGATTATTCCCACAGGTGCTGTCGAAGTTTATGGGCCACATATGCCTTTAGGCAGTGATATCATCGTTGTGGAAGAAGTTGCCAAACGTTTATCAGAGGCAACAGGTGCATTGATTGCACCGAGTATGAGTGTTGGCGAAAGCAGGGTTCTCACCAAATTTCCTGGAACGCTAACGGTAGACGAAGCCCATTTTAGAGGTTATCTCGAAGATATTTGTGAAAGTCTGCGAAGCTGGGGCATTACGAAGTTCCTCTTTATAACGGGACATGCGGGCAATGTACCAATGGTAAGCAGCATTTGCAAAGCATACAAACTGAGTCATCCGGAAATCAAAACGGCTCAAATTGACTGGTGGCGATTTGTTGGGGTCAACAGCGGTGATGCTTTAGAGCATCAAGGCTATATGGCACATGGACATGCCAGCGAGTGTGCAACATCAATTATGTTGCATATAAAGCCGGAACTCGTGAACATGGATGCAGCGGTCAAGTTTGAAATACCGGAGGATGAAGCCAATCAGTATCCAGATATACTACAGTATTTTACCATTGATGAGAAGACAAAAAGCGGGACCGTCGGCGACGGGACAATTGCCACTGCTGAAAAAGGCGAAAAGATTATCGCCAACTGCATTAGGCGGCTAGAAGCATTTGTCGGTGACTATTATTAGTATCGATGATAAGGCTTAAGCACTTGCTTAACATACGCTGAATAGAATAGAGCCAAAATAAAAGTCAGCCGTATGATTTTAATTTAACGTGAAACGCAAAAGCGCTTCTAAGTACCTTTATTGGGTACCGGAAACACATCATAAAAGACAGAAGGCAACAACCGTTGGCTACCCCGGTTTAAGCGTGCATAACAAAGAAACCGGAAAATATATTATGATTAAAAAGGGGAGAAAAAAATGAATAAGATTTACAAATTACTCATTGGTATGCTCGTGATCAGCTTGATGATCAGTGGCTGCGGCGGTTCTAAAACAGAAGCACCTGCAGAATCGTCTTCATCATCTTCAGCGGCGAGTTCATCGGAGACATCAACAGAACCTGTTTACAAAGACACACTGGTAATTGCACATCATGAAGAACCTGCAACGTTGGATCCTCAATACTCCAATATGATTTCATGGTTCGTCATCGAAAAAAATATTTTTAATCCTTTGATTGATTACATCGATGGCGAATATGTACCTGTCTTAGCGACTTCTTGGGAGAACATAGACGATACACATATTCGATTCCATTTACGTGATGATGTATTCTTCCAAAACGGAGAGAAAATGACGGCAGATGATGTCTATTTTACATTTCAACGTGCACTGGAATCGCCAAAGAGTGCTTCAACCTTTAAAACATTGGATATAGAGAATACAAAGGTAATCGATGACTATACGATTGAATTTGCATTGAATATGCCTGATGAAGCCTTCTTTAATACCATTACCAGCGGCCGCGGCAATATTGTCAGCAAAAAAGCCGTTGAAGAAATGGGAGAAGCTGAATTCGCGAGAAACCCTGTCGGTACGGGTCCTTATTCAGTTTCAGAATGGATCTCCGGTACACAAATCAAGTTAGTTGCTTTTGATAATTATTTCAATGGCGTTGCCAAGACACCAAACCTGATTTACAAATTTATTCCGGAAGCTTCCAACCGTGTTATTGAACTTGAAACGGGTGATGTCGATGTGGCATTAAACCTTGCTTCAAGTGATATCGCACGCGTTCGTGACATGGAAAATGCGGATATCGTCATGGTGCCTTCTTACCGCTATACAACGCTTACCATGAGCATGAAAGACGAAGTTTTAAAAGATAAACGCATTAGAGAAGCATTATCTTATGCCATTGACAAACCACTGCTCGTCGATGCGATTTACGGTGAATCAGCAGATGTATTAAATGGTGTTATGCCAACCAATGCAATTGGCTTTAAAGAAATGGAACCTGCAGAATACAATCCGGAAAAAGCAAAAGCGCTTTTAGCGGAAGCTGGTTATGGCAACGGTTTAATTTTGGAATTCCAAGTTGACCCGGGTTCTGAATACCTTGATATTGCAGAAATCGTTCAAAGCATGTGGCAAGATGTCGGCGTAACGGCTAATATTATTACAATGGACAGACCGTCGTACCTCGCACAAGGTAACGAATACCAAATTTCAATTCGTGCCGGTAATGCGAACCATCCATCGAATATTCTCATTATCTATGATTCAGCTTTTGGCGATCGTATTCAGCCAAACGATCCGTATATTGACAGTGCATTAAATGAGTTCAGACAAATTTATGATGACGCAAAACGTAAAGTTGTCCTCGATGAACTTCAAGATTACCTATGGGATATAAAATATACGATTCCATTGGCACACACGAAGACGATCTACGGCCTCTCCAATAAAATTGGAAACTTTGTGCCAGATCCACTTGGCTTGGTTGACTGGTCAGCCGTTACCGTAACAGAATAACGAATAGCGAATAAAGCGTTAGAAGTGTTGCGAGGCGTAAAAGTACCAAAATTGCTTCGCAACTCTTTTTTCACCCTTTTACAGCTTTGAACGCTTTAAAAAACAGAAAATATCCATTGTACGATAATGGAAACGTTCAAAATGACCCGATGATTTAGAGAACGTCGTATAAATGTCCGTGACAATTATTCGATGACACCCAAAGAAATATTGAAAGAAGGACACTATGCTTAGGTTTCTATTTAGGCGCATATTAATGATGATTCCAGTATTGCTTGGTGTTTCATTTGTCGTATTCTTCATGAGCTATTTTACACCGGGTGACCCTGCGGTGATGATTCTAGGCGACATGGCAACACAGGAAGACATTCAAATGATGCATGAGCAGCTCAAACTCGATGAGCCATTTCTGGTTCAATACGTTAATTATGTAAAAAATATCGTCACAAAAGGTGACTTTGGTACTTCGTATACAACAAAACAGCCTGTTTTGGATGAACTCTTGGTTCGCTTTCCAAATACGTTTAAACTCGCAGGCTTAAGTGTTATTTTATCTGTTATTATTGGCATTACCGTTGGCATTGTGTCCGCGACGCGGCAGTATTCCATCTTGGATAATGTCGCCACGGCAATTTCCTTTATTGGCGTTTCGATGCCGAACTTCTGGCAGGGCATGATGCTCATTATCGTGTTCTCAGTTTGGCTCGGATGGTTACCGCCATCCGGCTTCTCGACACCAATGCACTGGATATTGCCGGCAGTAACCATTGGGACGAGTTCGGCGGCACAGATTATGCGGATGACGCGTTCCAGTATGCTTGAGGTTATTCGTCAGGATTACATCCGAACAGCAAGGGCAAAGGGACAGTCCGAACGCATTGTCATATGGCGGCATGCACTGAAGAACGCACTTATTCCCATCATTACCGTTGTAGGTCTTTCTTTCGGGAGACTGCTTGGTGGTGCGGTACTCACAGAAAGTATTTTCTCCATTGCCGGCATTGGCAAACTGATGGTCGACGCGATCAATATGCGTAACTACCCGCTCGTACAAGGCGGCGTCTTGTTTATTGCCATTGTCATGTCAGTGGTTAACTTAATTGTTGACGTGCTTTACGCATATGTTGACCCTAGAATTAGAACACAATTTACCACAAACAGCATTCGGAAAAAAATAAGACTGGGGGAGGTAGGCGATGAGTGAAAAAACGGTTGCAATAAAAAGCAGAAACAGCGGCATGATGCGAGACGCCCTCGTAAGGCTTTTTCGGAACAAAGCGGCAATCCTCGGTTTAATCATTATTGTTGTACTCATTTTGTCAGCGATCTTTGCGGATATCGTCTCCCCGTTCAGCTATGATGAACAAGACCTCAGACAGCGCTTTCTGGCGCCAAGTGCAGAGCATTTCTTTGGCACGGACGAATATGGCAGAGATATCTTTTCAAGGATTATTTACGGAAGCAGGACATCATTGCTCGTCGGAGCAATTTCGGTTACCATCTCCAGCGGGATCGGCACCATTCTCGGTGCAATTTCAGGCTATTACGGCAATCGCGTCGATAATATCATCATGCGGCTAATTGATGTCATGCTGGCGATTCCAAATATACTGCTGGCGATTTCCATTGCGGCAACACTTGGCCCTGGGATCGTCAATGTTATGATTGCCGTGGGGATTAGTTCTGTTCCCGGTTATGCACGGTTGGTGCGTGCCTCGGTTATGTCACTGAGAGATCAGGAATTTATTGAGGCGGCACGTTCAATTGGCGCCAATGATGCGCGCATTATTTTAAGGCACATTTTACCAAACTGCATGGCGCCGATTATCGTTCAGGCTACAATGAGTATTGCCATTGCAATACTTTCAGCAGCAGCACTCAGCTTTCTCGGACTTGGCGTTCAGCCGCCGATGGCAGAGTGGGGTTCAATGCTTTCTAACGGGCGTGCTTACATTCGAGATTATTGGTGGGTTGTCACATTCCCAGGTGTCGCAATTATGTCGACCGTGTTTGCCTTCAACTTATTTGGAGACGGTCTGCGAGATGCACTCGATCCTAGATTAAAACAGTAGGTGGAGGCTATGAGGGATAAGTTATTAGAAATTAAAAAATTAAAAGTTATATACAGCACAGATGGCAAAGTGGTTGAAGCGGTCAATCACATTGACTTGGAAATTCACAAGGGTGAGGCATTGGGGCTGATTGGAGAGACCGGTGCCGGCAAAACGACGACAGCACTCAGCATTCTCAATTTGATTCCAAATCCGCCCGGCAAAATTGTCGAAGGTGAAATTTGCTACAATGGGCAAAACCTGCTGAAACTGTCGCAAAAGGAAATGCGCGCGGTTAGAGGCAATAAAATTTCCATGATCTTTCAAGACCCCATGACGGCACTCAATCCGGTTATGACGGTTGGCGATCAAATTGCGGAAGTGATACGGCTGCATCAAAAGATGCCGCGAAATGAAGCGTATATCAAAGCACAGGAAATGCTGGAAACTGTAGGCATTCCAGGCAATCGTCTAAAGGATTTTCCGCATCAGTTTTCAGGCGGTATGAAGCAGCGCGTCGTCATCGCCATTTCACTGGCATGTAATCCGGAACTGCTCATCGCAGATGAACCGACGACGGCACTGGATGTAACCATTCAGGAACAAGTGCTCGACTTAATGGAAAAACTGCAAAAAGAGTTTAACACGTCGCTTTTGATGATTACACATGACCTCGGCGTCGTAGCGGAAGTATGTGAAACCGTCGCCATTATGTACGCTGGTGAAATTGTCGAGTACGGTACCATTGAACAGGTTTACAACGATACAAAGCATCCGTACACAAGAGGTTTGTTTGATTCTATTCCGAAGTTTCACGAAGATGTTAAACGCCTCAAACCCATTAAAGGACAGATGCCAAATCCGGCGCATCTGCCAGTCGGGTGCAATTTTGCCGATAGATGCCCTGACGTCATGCCGAAATGCCGAGAAAGTGAACCGGTGGTAATCGACGTTGGTCAAAATCACCTCGTCAAATGTTACAAATACGTAGATGGAGGTGATCAGGCGTGAGCACTTTGCTGGAAGTTAAAAATTTAAAAAAGCATTTTAAAACGCCAAATGGCTTGCTGCATGCGGTGGATGGCGTCAGCCTAAAAATCGAAACACAGAAGACACTGGGCGTCGTTGGTGAATCGGGCTGTGGCAAATCGACGCTTGGCAGAACCATTGTTCACCTGCTCCCAAAAACCAGCGGTGAGATTTATTTTGAAGGCAATGATATTACCAATATTAATAAAGCGGATTTAAAAGCGCTGCGCCCCAATATGCAGATGATTTTTCAAGATCCGTATTCTTCGCTAAATCCAAGAATGTCTGTATTTCAGACGATTTCGGAACCATTGATTATCAACCGAGTTGAAACGGACCGATCCAAACTCACCAAAAGAGTTTTTGAACTCATGGACATTGTTGGACTCTCCTCGGATTTGGCGAACAGCTTCCCACATGAACTCGATGGCGGCAGACGCCAGCGGATTGGTGTTGCACGTGCGCTGGCGCTTAAACCGAAGTTTATCGTCTGTGATGAACCCGTGTCAGCCCTTGATGTATCCATTCAAGCGCAGATTCTAAACCTCATGCAGGATTTGCAGGATGAATTGGGCTTGACGTATCTCTTTATCACACACGATTTATCGGTGGTCAAGCATATTTCGGATGATATTCTCGTCATGTATATGGGCAAGATGGTTGAGTATACATCATCCGCACAGCTCTTTAAAAATCGTTTGCATCCTTATACCAAGGCGCTTTTGGCAGCAGTGCCAATCGCGGAAGTAGGTGCAAAAAAAGAACGAAGTCTATTGAAAGGCGAGATTTCATCACCGGTTAATCCAAAGCCGGGATGCCGATTCGCCTCTCGATGTGCACATGCTAAGGATAAGTGCCGCACAGAGGAGCCTTTATTTGAGGCTGTAACGGAAGGTCACTATGTCGCTTGCCACTATGTTAAGGAAATCAATCAGCTCTAAGGAACTTGAACCTTGATAGGCCAAAACAGCTGACATCCGTAAACGAGATAAGGCATAAGCACGAACGACAGTACAAGATGACATTAGATTGGTATATAATAGAAAGGTAGTGCTATGAGAAAATATAAAATTGGCATGATACAAATGGATACGCGCGGCGATCGCGATGACAATTTGAAACGCATTGAAGCGTTTATTGCACAGGCGAAGGCAGAAGGTGTCGCGCTGATTACACTGCCGGAAGTTATGAACCGCATGACGGTAGACCGCACCATTGATACATCTGAACCACTGGATGGCCCGACGATAACTTTTATGAAAGAATGTGCAAAGAAGTACGACATGTGGATTCACTGCGGCAGCATCAGAGAAAAACAGGCAGAAGGCTTGCCGTACAATACAACGGTATTATTGAATCCCGAAGGTGAAACGGCTGCGATTTATCGCAAAATTCATCTTTACGATGTGAATATCCCCGGCAAAGTGACTGCACTTGAGTCTTCTCGAAACAAAGCGGGTGAAGACGTCGTATCCGTTGAAACGCCAATGGGTCATTTGGGATTGACGATCTGCTATGACCTCAGATTCCCTGAACTGTTCAGACTGCTTTCACTGCAGGGTTCAGAGATTATTTTTGTGCCTGCGAACTTTGCCTATGCAACAGGTGTAGCGCACTGGGAAACACTGCTAAGGGCTCGCGCCATTGAAAACGGCTGTTACATTATAGCTTCGGCTCAAACCGGCGAAAAACGCGAGGACATTCGCTCCTACGGTCACAGTTTGATGATTGACCCATGGGGTGAAATTATTGCAGAAATAGAAAAGGACGAAGCGATGGCAATTGCAACCGTTGATCTCGATATGGTAAAACGTATGCGAGAAGAGCTGCCAAGCCTTAAAAACAGGCGTCCAGATGTATATCGACTTGAAACCGTTAAGTAAAGAGAATGCACCATTGCCTTTAGCTGGGCCTTTACGACAATAGGTTGACTTTTCGTAAAATGAAAATCGTGTAGCTTGTCGTAAAAGAATTAGATTTAAATGAGGTATTTTCTTAGAGTAAAAAATGCAATGTGCATCAGACGATGACTAAAAACGTGTTAAATAAAGTGTTTGATTAAAGGAGGCTTTTCGACATGCAGTATCAATTTGACAAAATTATTGATCGAAAAAATACCAATTCAGTAAAATGGGAACCAAATGTTCTAAAGATGATGTTTGGCGATGAAGACATGCTGCCAATGTGGGTGGCGGATATGGACTTTAAATGTCCTGATCCCGTTGTAGAGGCGTTGGTAAAAAGAGCTGAACACGGAATCTATGGTTATGCGGACATTGACGAATCCTATTATGAAGCGATTGTAGACTGGAATGCGCGCCGCAACAAATGGCAGCTTGATAAATCGTGGATCGTCTTTACGCCGGGTGTTGTACCAGCGGTCAACTATTTGGTTCAGACATTCTGTAAAACGGGTGATAAAGTGATTATTCAAAATCCAGTTTACTATCCGTTTTCAATGGCCATTAACAACAATGGTGCAGGCATTGTGCTCAATCCGCTAAAAGAGGAAGCTGGTGACTATGTCATGGATTATGAGGATCTGGAAGCAAAAGCAAAAGATCCACGTGTTAGAATGCTGATTCTTTGTAGCCCGCACAATCCTGTGGGACGTGTTTGGCGTAAAGAAGAATTGGAACGACTCGGTGAAATTTGCTTGGCAAATGACGTTTTGGTCGTTGCAGATGAAATTCACTCAGACCTCATTATGAGCGGCCATCAGCACACGCCGTTTGCAAGTATTTCAGAAGCTTTTGCCAACAACAGCATTACCTGTGTCGCACCGTCTAAAACGTTTAACCTCGCAGGGCTTCAAGTATCGAATATCATTATTCCAAACGATAAACTGCGTAAGGAATATCAGGTAACACTTGAAAACAATGCGATTCGTCATCCAAACACCTTTGGAATCGTCGCGCTGGAAGCGGCGTATACCAAAGGTGAGCCGTGGCTGGAAGCTGTATTGGCATATATTGAGGGCAATATGGACTTCATCAAAACATTTGTTGACGAGCGTTTACCGGGTGTAACCTTTAAGAAACCTGAGGGGACTTATTTGGCTTGGCTCGACTTTAGAGGTCTTAATATGGATCAGAGCACGCTTGAAAAGTGGATGCAAAGGGATTTGAAACTGGCGCTGGATGAAGGTTATATCTTTGGAAGCGGCGGCGAAGGCTTCGAGCGTATTAATGCAGCGTGTCCAAGGTCGTTGATCGAAGAAGCGCTCAGCCGAATTGAACGCGGTATTCAGGCGCTGAACAGCAAGTAAGGCGTATTAATCAATTCATATAAATGCTTATCATTAAAATTGCCGCCGGGTGTATAACCTGGCGGCAATTTTTTTGATACGAGAACACACAAAGTGGCATCTGTTGCTTGGCTAATCTGTTAAAAAACTGCAGAAAAGTAATTGACAAAACTGTCTAACGGCGTTAGACTATTGTTGTCTAATAACGTTAGACAGATGTAAGGTACTCAATAAATACACTGTCAAAGAATAAGAAAGGTGAGCAACAGCGTATGGAGCCATTAAAACTGGGTGAAATGGAAATGAAATTTGCAGAGATGATCTGGGCGCAGGCACCGGTAACGACGCGGGTGCTTATTCAAGAGGCCAAAGTGACATTTGCTTGGAAACGTACGACGACGTATACCATGTTGAAAAGATTATGTGATCGTGGATTATTTCAAAATAAAGACGGCGAAGTTGTTGTTTTGGTGGCCAGAGACGCTTTTCTGGCGGCGCAGGGAGAACAGTTTATTAATGATGCCTTTGATGGCTCTCTGCCGAAGTTTATTACTGCATTTGCGAAGCATTCGAAACTTGGCGATCAGGAGATCGAAGCGCTTGAAGCCCTTATTGCAGCGTACAAGGATGGCAATCGATGATGGATACAATATTGGCAAAAATACTGACGATGAGTGTGAATACAACAATTGCCATTGGCTGTGTCTTGGTGCTGCGCATGCTGCTTAAAAGTGTACCAAAGCGATTCATATATGCACTTTGGTCGGTGGTGCTCTATCGTATGATTTGGCCGTTTACGGTACAAGAAATGCTAACGGCTTTTATGCACTGGCTGATGCCACCGGGGAATCCACAATTTGAAACGGCTTCTGCGATGATTGATGGTGTTGCAGCGCAATCTCAGCGATTGTCGGTGTCGGCGCCAATGGTGCATGCAGTGACGCGCGGTGTTGTACCGGATGGTATGGCAATACACCCGGATACGATGTGGGATCGCTTGGCGATCATCGTTTGGGTATTGGGTGTTTTAGCTGTTTTGATCATGGGGATTGCTTCTGCTCTGAAATTGCAGCATCAGCTGCAATACGCAGAAAAGCATGTGATAAAAATAGCAGATTATCCATCGATTTATACTTTATCCGGTGCCGAGACGCCATTTGTCTTAGGCATTTTAAAACCGGTGATTTACGTTCCGACAGGCTATAAGGTGCAGGCAAACGATGCTGTTTTACAGCATGAAAAAATGCATATCATGCGTAAGGATATGCTTTTTAGAATCATTGGTTATGTGGCAGTAAGCATTCATTGGTTTAATCCCTTGGCATGGCTGGCGTATCGAATATCTGAAGCAGATATGGAGATGGCTTGTGATGAGGCCGTTCTTGAAAACCTAGGGGAGAGCATCAAACCTGCTTATGCGACGGCAATTTTAAAAACGGCCGCCGTGCGTCCCGTACGGGGATTGGGTTTTGGCAAAGGTGATATCAAACAGCGCATTAAACGCGTGTTGAACTATAAACAACAAAAACGCCGGTTGCTGTGGGTGAGTGCTGGCGTCTGCATCATCCTTGCTGTCGGCGTATTACTGGTGACACAGCGCGAAACTGCATTGGTGATGCCCGAACAGGCGACAGCGATAAAGACAATTGAACCCGTGGATGTTGAGACGCTTTATGCCAATCGTACACTCTATATCGGGGATAATTCAAAAGTCGTCGGTATGTTGAGCGGTCTTTCAATGCCGGAGGCGTTAACCTATGGTGGCGTTGCGCTGCAGACCTCTGAATTGCCTTATGGGGTTACGATACCTCTGACGACAAAAGATGATACTTATCTCGAACGGTGGGGGGATCATAAGGATGCCATTGGCGATCCCAATGCATCTTTGCTTCTGAACCGAAATGCGGCGATATTGCTGGCGTTAATTGACAATGCATCGTGGGTGCGGTATGAAATCAATTCGCCGAATGAAGGGCGATCTTACACTTTTGACCGCGAATGGGCAGATTCTTTGTTTCAGCGCGATATTCGACTGTTTGGCGAATCAAAGCGTTCACTTGCGAATCTTGTAAATGAGATGAATGGTGCATTGCCGGATCAAGTGATCACAAATGCGCTGACGACTTATTTGCGTTCGGATGCAGATTTTAATGTCAGTGGTGTTGCGGATAATCAAAGAGAAAAGATGCTGGAGACGACTGCCTACACATCGCTTGGGACAATGGTTTCGTATAGTGATAACAGTTCGGTGAAAGTTTTTGCGGCAGCGATGGCATGTGATTTTACCGAACGGGATGGTCAGCTGATTGAACAGCGGCGTGTTGAAACGCCGGTATTGCTGACACTGCAAATGACGGAACAGGGAATATACGAACTCATAGAGATCCGGGCACTTGATACAGCAGAACAGGCTGAAACATGGCGAATCTTTAATAAAAATGTGGAAGCCTCCATACCCCTTGCATCGTATACGGTTCCAAATGCGATTGCGTGTTATCAGCAGGCGATTGATGAAGCGGCATTGACACCTGAGGCGATAGAGGCGTGGATAGAATCTTTGATTGCCGAAATCGAATCTTCACCGGCATTCAGTTCGGCACCCGGCGATTATATTGAGGCGCATCGCGACGCTTTTGACGAACTCATTTATTTGGGACGCGATACGTTAAAGTATGGATTTACAGCATTTGAAAACGATGGTTTGAAGGGGCTGAACGGACATCTTATTGCGATCGCCTGTCGTGACATTATCCCCGCGTTGGGCGAACCGCTGGCGAATGATGCCATGTATGAAACTGGCGATGACTGGTATGCAGCTTATCGGACGCAGACACTCGCTCATTTTGAGGCAATATCGGATGATGTGGTTTTTCGGAATGTCTATCCGGCCGGGGCTGTCCTCATGTCAATTGTTGAAAAGTGACAAAGCCAGACTTTTAAAGGCATTGAGTCTGTTAAGATGACAGTGACAATAACTAAATAAAAAAATTGTATTTACCGTTAATCAATTTACATAAAATTGATTAATTTTTGTCAAATGTGGTATACATAAGACGACGGGATTAGTAAAAAGAAGGAGGCTTTGTCATGAATCGCAATCAACAAGAGATTGAATGGGATGAATTGAAGGAAGAAGTCAAGATGAGATGGGAAGCGCTGACAGAGAATGATTTGGATGAAATTGAAGCAAATCTCGAAAAACTGGTTGGCATTATTGAAAAGCGCTGCGGCGTATCGCATGCTGAGGCAGAAAAAGAAGTAAACGACTTCAGTCATGCATGGGTTAACCGAAACTTCCAATGATGAGGGAAAGGACAGAAAAGAAATATGACAAAACAGAATCGTGTATGGTATTGAAAAGACAGCTTTCGAAAGGGGGCTGTTTTTTCATGTAAAGATGATTGGCGGAGCTGAAAGTGTGTATTTGACAGTTGAGATGCCATTAAGAGGGTCATTTGTATCACTATTCGTACAAGCTAATGATAGTATTGCCTAGATATGGGTATCCTTTTGATATATCCAAGTTAGAGGTGTTCACATGTATGAAAATCTGTGTACAGCAAAAGAAAAATTTAGATCTAGGCGACGTTACCAGTTGATCTGGCTGATGATTATCGGTGTTTTTTTATTGTTGCTTTTGCAGTCTGTTGCATTTGCAAACGGCGGTGAAGAAGCGGCGGTTTTTCCAAGGCCGGATTCGAGTTATGAAGATCAGGCGATGACCGGCTATTTCAACATATTGGCGCATCGTGCTGCAGTTGAACCGTTTAATGTCATTGCGCTGGTGATTTTTGTACTCGCCATTGCCCATACACTGTTGACCAGTGTCTTTACAGGACTTGCACATCGATTGGAACATCAATATGAAGCACTGATAGAAGAAGGCCTTCGCGACAAACACTCGCATTCGATCCCCGCCAGTTTTTTTCACTTGCTCGGTGAAATAGAAGTCGTCTTTGGCTTTTGGGCAGTTTTTTTGGCCATTGCCATTGCCGCATACTATGACTGGTCGACATTCGTGCATTATGTCGAGGGGCTTGAATATATCGAACCGCTCTTCGTCATTGTGATCATGGTCATTGCTTCCTCGCGCCCTATTATCAAACTTTTTGAACTCGTCCTTTGGCGCATTGTCAGAATCATTGGCGATTCGCTTGAGACTTGGTGGGTATTGATATTGCTGCTTTCGGGTATTCTCGGCGCATTTATTACAGAACCTGCTGCCATGGCGGTTTCGGCGTTGCTGCTTGCAGATAAGTTTTATAGTCTCGGCCCGTCAAAGCGACTGAAATATGCGACACTGGCTTTGCTCTTCGTCAATGTCTCCATTGGTGGTTCATTGACAAACTTCGCATCGCCGCCAGTGATGATGGTAGCGGGACCGTGGTCGTGGGATATGGGGTTTATGATGACGACTTTTGGCTGGAAGACGCTGCTGGCGCTCGTTGCAAATACGGCAAGTTATTTTATACTGGTGCGTGGGGAACTGGGCGAGATGAAGGTTGCCTATGAAAATGCAAAATTTAAACGCTATATCCAAAGGCGTTTCATCAGCCAAAAAGAACTGGAAGATAATTTTACAGCGCTTGAAAGATTAGTGGATAAGCGCGTTCATTTCACATCAGAACTTAATGCATACAGCATTATTCTCAAAGAAAATATCAAGGATTTGGCACATGAAAAGCTGACGCCTGAAGAATGTGAAAAATATGATATCAGCAATGCGATTGATGAAAAATTTGATGGGATTGTTACGGAAGAAATGGCTAAGTCAATACCAGGACTTACAAAGACATCCGGTTTGACGACAATCTATGATTCACACTGGGATGAACGGGAAGATCAGGTGCCGTTCTGGATTATGGGCGTACACGTGTTTTTCCTCGTATGGACGGTGATCCATGCGGAGACGCCAGTTCTATTTCTAGCGGGATTTCTCTTCTTTCTCGGTTTTTATCAGGTCACTGAATTTTATCAAAATAGACTGGATTTAAAATCACCATTGCTCGTCGCCTTCTTTTTATCGGGCATTATGATTCACGGAACACTGCAAGCGTGGTGGATTGCACCACTGCTTGGAAGGCTAAACCCTCTGCACTTGAATATCGCGGCGACAGTTTTAACGGCTTTTAATGACAATGCAGCCATTACTTATCTAAGTACGCTGGTGCCGAATTTTCCTGCATCCATGCGCTATGCTGTCGTTTCAGGCGCCTTGACTGGTGGTGGGCTTACGATTATTGCCAATGCACCGAACCCAATTGGTCAGTCCGTGTTAAAACGTTTTTTTGAAACGGGTATTTCAGCGGGTAAGCTTTTTCAATATGCACTGCTGCCGACATTGTTAACGGCACTGATCTATAATTTCTTTTCCTGATAGGAGGCTTTTATGGTGATTTATGAAACAACCTTTCACTCGACGTTTGAATTGGTAGATGAAAAAGCGAAAGAAGCGCTAATGATGTTGAAAGCCAGAGAGATTGACTGGATGTCTCACACGCTTTTTAAAATCAACTTCGTACTCAGAGAGCTGTTGAACAATGCTGTGGAACACGGGAACGCATTTGATCCGCAAAAACAAGTCTTCTTAAGAATCGAATCAAAGGATCAGCTGTTCATTTTTACAGTTCGAGATGAGGGGGCTGGGATTTGTACGGAATTGACACCAACGGATGAAGGTGCTACAGAAAAATTGCCAAGGCACGACAAGGCATACCATGCTATTTGCGCAAATGAGACGTTGGAGCGCCTAAAGCATTCAACAGATGATACGGAGACAGACGTCGATGCCCTCGCCGACCGAAGACGCGGATTAGAAACGATTAAACGGCTGGCATTTGAGCTCACGATAACGGGGAATACCGTCGTTGCGACGTTGGATTTGAGTAAGGAGGCGATGCAATGAATCATTTGAAGATGACGATCAAGGAAGGGCTGACGGCCAACAACGTTGCCGTTTATCAAAAAGAATTTGAAAAGATTCTTACTGAAATCGATGATTTTAGTGAACTCATATTAGATTTGGCAGGCAATGACAATATTGATTCGACAGGGGTTACGTTCATTATCAGTGTTTTTAAACGTGCGAAGGCCATGGAAAAAAGCTTTCGCGTCGTTGGTGCCAATGCAGATGTACAAATGCTGTTTAAACTGATGAAGCTCGACCAGTTTTTTGAAATGAGTGATTGATGCGGGGGTGATGATTTGGGTTACTGTATTCTCATTGCAGATGATGCCAATATGAATCGTATGTTGGTCAAGGAAATTTTATCGCAAAGTTTAAAAGAGGTGACATTTGAAGAAGCTGCAAATGGTCTTGAGGTTTTGGAGATCGTTTCTGCAAAGCAGATTGATCTCATTATATTGGATTTAATCATGCCGAAAATGGATGGCTATGAAACGCTGAAAAAACTCAAGCGCCATGAGCGAAGCAGAGATATCCCGGTTATTGTCAACAGTTCTATTCGAGAGATTGCCTCTATAGAAAGTACACTGAAAAGCGGTGCCGTGGATTATTTTACAAAGCCGCTTTCGCCGGATGACATGAATATTATTTTGCCGCTCAAAGCGAAGAATGCACTTATTATGTATGAACAGAGCAGGACGATTCTTGAGTTAAACAGAGAGATTCAGGAAGAACTTAAAAATGCCAATGTCTTTGCCAATATCATGCTGCCGAAATCCGATAGCTTTCAGGACATTGACCTCTATATCAAATATCAGCCATCGCTTGGAATTGGTGGCGATTTTTTCGACTGTGTTGAAAGAGACGGCCGCGTTTACTTTATGATTGCTGATGTGACGGGGCACGGTATTGCAGCCGGTATGGCATCGTCTATGGTCAAAATACTGTTCAGAAAGTGTGTGGATCAGTCAGCTTATATGCCGCATGAAATCTTGGAAGATATGAATCGTGCAATCTTTGAATATTTTGATTTTGCGGGAAGAGATCACTATTTTGTCTTCACCGCATTCGTAGGGATTATCGATCATGGCAAACTCTACTATGCCAATGCCGGACAGCCATATCCGCTCATTTATGTTCAGGCGGCGGATGCGATACAGACCATCGAACAAAACGGATTCATCGTTGGCATCTTTGATGATATTGCATTTGAAACAGAAATGATACCGTTTAACAGCGGCGACAGTATCTTTCTCTATACAGATGGCCTTTTCTGTTCTGGAGAAGCATCCGATATTACGGCGTGGACGGAAGTCAAAAAGGTTGCGGCAAAATTTCAGACGATGTGGGTACAGTCGCCAAAGGACTTTTTGGATGAAGTGCTCTATACTTTCCATATGATTCATAAATCAAAAAAGACGCATTTCAACGACGATGTTGCGATGATGGTGCTGAAAGGCAAATGAAAGTAAAGGCAATCATCGAAACAGCGTCAATGAGAAGTTAACCAAAGTCATACAACTTCTCCAATGATGAGAAACTGAAATAGAGAGGCTCTAAAAGCAGTTGAAGTAATTGTACGAAATGTGCTAAACTAAATGCGTACGTGTACAGGATAAAAACACAATCCGGTTGGTAGTCCGGATGCGGCTTTCAAATAGAGATCTTGCAAAGATCGCCATGCCGTCAGTAACCTGCCCTCCTGGGTTGTCCATTCTTGAATAAATGCCGTTCAAATAAGGAGGGAAAATGAGCATTTTTTTAAGAGGACAGTTGACGGTTTTTTTTGAATCACCCTATTGGGTTGGCGTTTTCGAACGCTGGTCAGAGGGTACTTTTCAGGCGTGCAAAGTGACTTTTGGCGCTGAACCGAGTACAGCAGAAGTTTATGATTTTCTGATGAGGCAATATAAGGATTTATCATTTTGCGAAGGCGTTGCGGACGACGTGACGGTGAAAAGCATAAACCCAAAGCGACTGCAGCGCGCTATTCATCGACAAACAGGTGATCCAGACACACGATCCAAAGCTCAGGCTGTAATCGCTGCACAATATGAAGTTGCGAAGCTCATTCGGCGAAAAACAGCTAGAGAACGCAGTTCAATACTGGCAGATGCCCGTTTTGAACAGAAACAAGCAAAAAAGAAACAAAAAAAACGCGGCCATTAATGGCGGACAAATGTCGAAAACTGCGGGAACAGCAATTTGCTCTCGCGGTTTTTAAGGTTTTTGACGTATTTTTTAAAATTGGATACATTTTGTTTATATTTCCTTTTTATAATAGGAGAGAGCATTAACAATCGGCGTGAGCATTTACGACGGTCTATGAATTA
>JASUSA010000086.1 GCA_030446305.1 Clostridiales bacterium
ACTTTGTAAAAATTTGATGAAATCAGTTGACAAACGGTTCGGCACAAGTTAAAATAGCAATAATTAATTCATAGTTGATTAGTTGGAATTAAAACACTAGGATATATGATGAAATTGGTTATGACGAAGTAGAGTAATCCGAGGCGAACGTTTAGAGAGGACATGGCTGGTGAAAATGTCTTGTACAAATTGGATGAAGTGCGCTTCTGAACCGTATACCGAAAGCTAAAGTAGGCTATACCGGGTACTCCCGTTACAGAGTGTTTAAGCTGGATCTAAGGCGAATGGCCGACGATCAATAAGAGTGGAACCGCGGAGTATGCTTCGTCTCTATATAACCCTATAGAGGCGGAGCTTTTTAATTTTAAATGAGAAAGAGAAAAGTCTATAACGATCGTATGCGTGTATGAAAAGTGCATGAACAGATGAGAGAGACTTGTGAAAGGAAGCGATGAGCATGATTAAAATGGAAGTGACTCAACTGATTGGGAACACCCCTGTTGTTAAATTGAACAAACTGGTGCCGGAAGACAGTGCAGCGGTCTACGTCAAACTGGAAGGCAGCAATATGTCAGGCAGCATTAAAGTTAGAGCGGCGCTCGGCATGATTGAAGGCGCTGAAAAGGACGGCACGTTAAAACCGGGCATGACCATTGTAGAACCAACCAGCGGCAATACGGGTATTGCACTGGCACTTATCGGCAAAATGAAAGGGTATAAAGTCATCATCGTCATGCCTGATACCATGAGTGTTGAAAGACGCAATATTATTAAAGCCTATGGTGCAGAACTCGTTTTAACAGATGGCAAAAATGGCATGAGTGGCGCCATTGCAGAAGCGACAAAAATGTCAGAAGGACCCAAATACTTTATGCCTCAACAATTCAATAATGCTTACAACAGCAAGATACACTATGAGACGACAGGTGTGGAAATTATCAATGATTTTGAAGCGCTGGATGCCTTTGTGGCGACAATTGGAACAGGCGGCACTGTTACCGGTGTCGGTAAGCGACTGAAAGAACGCGATCAGGCGATTAAAGTGATTGGTGTAGAGCCGGCTGAGTCGCCTGTACTCTCAGGCGGCAGTGCAGGACCACATAAAATTCAAGGCATTGGTGCAGGTTTTGTACCAAGTGTACTGGAAGTAAATATACTTGATGAAGTGATTAAAGTTTCCAGTGACGATGCACTTCAAATGACCAAGCGCTTATTGGATGAAGAGGGACTCTTTGTCGGCATTTCTTCAGGAGCCGCTGTAACCGCGGCGTTAGCAGTAGCGGCAAGGCTTGGTGCCGGTAAAACAGTATTGACGATATCACCGGACAGCGGTGACAAATATATTTCGAGTAATGTTTTTTAGTGATTGAAAGGAGCTGGCGATGTTTAAGCGGATGAAAGCACATTTGGATAATATTAAACAAAACGACCCCGCTGCGAGAAGTTACTTGGAGGTACTGCTGCTGTATCCATCCGTACATGCCGTTGCTCTGTACAAGCTGTCGCATTGGCTTTATGAGCACAAACAGTATTTTCTCGCACGATTTATTTCACAACTGGCGCGATTTTTAACAGGTATTGAGATTCATCCCGGTGCCAAAATTGGTAAATGCCTTTTTATCGATCACGGCATGGGTGTTGTCATTGGCGAGACGACCATTATTGGCGACTATGTGACGATTTATCAGGGAACGACGTTAGGCGGTACGGGGAAAGATGTCGGCAAAAGGCATCCAACGATTGGTGATCGCGTTGTCATTGGTGCCGGTGCGCGAATCTTGGGACCGATTCACATTGCAGCGGGTACGAAAATAGGGGCGGGATCTGTCGTCCTTCAGGATACGCGAACAGAATCAACGGCTGTTGGCATTCCTGCACGTATTATTGGCGGAATCGACCATGCGGTGATTCCCATTGACCGTATTAAAAATAAAACGTTCAATCCTGCCGGTATGGAAATTTACAATGATATGATTATTTAAACGCACCCTTTTGCAAGTATCGGAAGGGCTGCACAAATTGCATAAAATGATAAGAATCTGCTGATCGCGTAAGAAGCCAAACGTTGAAGAGGCAGATTTTTTTATGCATGGTCATGCGATTTTTGTAACATGTGTTACATACAGCGCTTCTCAACTGCCGTATAATAATGCTATCAGATGAAGATCAGCTGCAATGGTCAAATGGTGCAGCTTTAAAGCATTAAAATAGAGGAGGCAATACTGTGAAACGAAATGTGATTGAGATTGATGAAGCGAAGTGTATAGGCTGTGGCCTTTGTGCAGGTGCCTGCATGCAGGGTGCTATTGAAATCATAGACGGCAAAGCAAAACTCGTAAGCGAATCCTATTGCGACGGTCTTGGCATGTGTCTGCCAAAGTGTCCTGTCGATGCGATTCACATGGTGGAAAAAGAGGCCGATACATTCGACCAGACGCGCAAGAACATTAAGCAAAATCATGCACATACACTGGATACCGTACAGCTTAATGGCTGTGCTGGGGTGGCGGCGAAGGCGATACAGCGTGAGCCGTTGACAGTTAATTTAGAAACGTCTCAACTGAGAAGTGAAGCTGCTGGCGGTATTCGCACAGAAGTGCCGTCGGAATTGATGCAATGGCCGGTTCAGCTCAAATTGGTAAGTCCAAATGCGCCTTATTTTCAGGGTGCTGATCTCTTGGTTGCAGCAGATTGTACAGCCTTTGCCTACGGTGATTTTCATCGCGATTTCATTAAGGGAAAGGTAACGGTGATCGGCTGTCCTAAGTTGGACGATAACCAGTATTACATTGAAAAACTAACGGCGATTTTAACAGCCAATAAGATTAAAAGCATAACAGTGGTGCGCATGGAAGTGCCGTGCTGCGGCGGTATGCCGTATGCAGTGAAAGAAGCGATGCTGGCTGCGCGCTGCATTGTTCCCTACCAAGAAGTCGTTATAACATCAGACGGCCGCATTCAACGATAGTGTTTAAGCGCCTTTATCAGCTTTATGGCAAGCGATAAGGGCGTTTTTATGCCCTAAAGTGCGGCAAATGATAGGTTTTGGATATTTTAGGGTAATGATGATATAAAAAGATGACGAAAAGCTGTACAGTGGCAATGCTTATGCTAAAATAGGTTAAGGAGTGATGCAATGATCATACTAGAAACAGAACGTTTGATACTCAGAACATGGGAACTCACTGATGTAGATGCAGGGTATGCCATCTGGGGCGATCGGGAAGTCATGAAATTTTTGCCGAGTGTAAAGGTCATGACGCGTGATGAAGTTGTCACATCCATCAAAAAGGGTATTGATCACCAGATTAAATATGGCTATCAGCACTGGGCCGTCATACTGAAAGAGAACGATCAGCTGATTGGTGCATGCGGTTTTAATCGCTTTGATGATGCAAATGAATCAAGTGCCGTATCAGAGACGATTGAGATGTCATTTCATTTTCAGAGACCCTATTGGGGGAATGGATTTGCCTCTGAAGCAGCGGCAGCGTGTGTCGCATACGCTGAAGAAAACTTCTCGGCTAAGCGCATTGTCGCCGGTGTCGATGAGCAAAATGTCCGCTCTGTCAGAATTTTGGAGAAGCTTTACTTTACCTATTTAGGACTGGTCTATTTTGAAGACAGTCACACTTTTGAACCCATGTTTGAAAGGTGGTTAAAAATTGATGCTTAAGCGATAAAAAACCGTTTGAGGCGCATTTGCCGAAGGCGGTTTTTTATATGGGCATGTTCGCCGAAAGCAGACAGAACTGTGTTATAATTTGAGAGGCAAGTGTAGGTTTAAGGACCTTAAGAAATTTGTAAGAAAGGCATTGCCAAAGATGTCATAAGTGTTTGTTAAGATAGATATGGGAGTCGGAATGATGAATGAAACGATATTGCTATGCGATGACGATCTGGAGATTGTACAGTCAGCGTCAATATTTCTGGAACAGGAAGGTTATGAGGTTATTAAAGCCTATGATGGTAAAACAGCGCTAACCATTGCCAAGACAAAAGAACTGCAGCTGATGATTCTAGATGTTATGATGCCGGAGATGGACGGTTTATCACTGACCAGAGCGCTGCGCGCTTTTACCAATGCGCCCATAATGCTGGTGACGGCAAAATCAGAAGATGTTGATAAAATCATCGGGCTGAATTTCGGGGCTGATGACTACTTGACAAAGCCGTATAATCCACTGGAATTGGTGGCGCGGTCAAAGGCGCTTATAAGGCGTTATACCATGCTTGGTGCGGCTGAGCTGAAACCTTCGCTTTACAGAAGTGGTGGTTTGACCTTTGATCTAGAAATGAATGTCGTCAGCGTCAATGGTGAACCGGTAATGCTGACGGCGACGGAAATGCGTATTTTAAAACTTTTAATGGCACATAAAGGCCGTGTCTTTTCTATTCGCGAGATTTATGAAAGCGTTTGGCAGGTAGAAGCGTTTTCGCCGGAAAATACAGTGGCGGTCCATATCAGGCGCATTCGAGAAAAGATTGAAATCGATCCGAAGAACCCAGAATACTTAAAGGTGGTGTGGGGCATTGGGTATAAAATTGAAGACATTAAGACACAGCGGTAAGGACAGGCGTGATGACGCAACTGAACGTGCCGAAGAAAAAGCTGAACGCAGGGAGAGTGCCACAGAAATTGCAAGGCAGATGAACGTCAAGACGGGTAGACTGAATGCGCTGATTGCCATTCTGCTGACAGTTTGTATTGTAATTGCCAGTATCGTACTTGGCGTGATGCAAGTTGTCGATGACGAAATGGATTTTTACCAGACGTGGCGCTTTTCAAATTACTATAATAATATCCTGCAGGAAGTTGTCTATTATGCTGATTTGCTGAAGCATCAAGAAGAAGGCGACAACGAGAACGATGCGAATATTGCATCGTGGAAAAGTAATTTAGCGGCATATGGCAGATTTTATTATCGCATAACAGATTTAACAACGGGAGATATTTTGACGCAGTCTGCTCAGTTTGACAAACAGCAGCAGTCTGCCATTGTCATATCAACGATTGAAGATGCCGAGATCGAGACCCTCTATCGTACTTCAGAAACACAGTCTGTTTTGACGAATGTTAGGCTGTATGAGGATTCTGTCGAGAGACTTCAGGACTATTCACTCAAAATAGAAACGGGTATTGTCGCCTATGATGATTACATGGTGGGAGATGAACTGCACGATCGTTTCGAATACTATTATTTTTTTAGCCAGCTGACGCCTTATTTGACATGGATGGTCATTGGCGGTTTTATTTCGGGAATTTTGGCGCTTTGGCTTTTTGGCATTATGATACGTCGATTGCTGAGGGCGCCAAATCGCTACAAGCTAGCAGATTTGCTGCCAAGTGATATTGCTTTGATTTTACTGGGTTGTGTTGTAGCGCTGGCAATTGCAGTCTTCTTTGATGTACTGAAACCCGAACTGCTCTGGCGAGGCAATGATATCGAACGTGCGGGCATGGTCGCATTGATTTTTATATTGCTCATCTGTGCCAGTATGGTGTCGGCACTTAGTGCGAGTTTGCTGTGCAGTCTCTTTGAAGGAACAATGGTTCGGAAAAGTCTGATTTATCGTTTTTTTATGGGCATTGGCAATTGGGTCGGCGGGTTGACAAGCGCATTGTTCGGCCATGGTCCCATCCGTCGCAAACTCGTTGGATTCGTATTGCTCACAGGTGTGGTAGTCGCGTGCAATGTCTTTTTGGGCATGGCGTGGTCACCGGTTCTAATGGTGTTTATTCCCGTAGATTTGCTGATTATATGGTGGGTATTTCGCTTTGTATTTTCGCTGTCGGATATTGTAGAGCGCGTCTATTATGCACCACAGCGAGAATATGATATGACACTGGATACCGATAAAATGATGCCGGCACTCGTGCCATTTGCAGAACGGCTCAACAGCATGCAGGAATCGATAAATGAGGCGGTGGCGGAAGCCGTTAAAGGCGAACGGTTGAAAACAGAACTCCTTACGAATGTGTCGCATGACTTGAAAACGCCTTTGACAGCTGTTATTAATTATGTGAAACTGCTGATGCAGCATGAAACGGAAGATGACACGGTTAAAGAATATGTCGGCGTTTTGGATGAAAAGACGCAGCGGCTGAAAGTGCTGGTTGATGATATTCTGGAAATGAGCAAATTGTCCAGCGGCAATATCCACATGGCGATTGAAACAGTTGATCTCGAACAGGTACTCACGCAGGCACTTGCAGAGTTTGAAGAAAGCTTTGATGCACGAGCGCTGAAACTGATGCGTTCAGAAAATGATATGCCGGTTTATATTGAAGCGGATTCTGATAAACTGTGGCGTGTTTTGGAAAACCTGCTGGGCAATATTGCAAAGTATGCGCTGAATGGATCGCGCGTTTATGTTGTAACGCTTATCCAGAAAAACTTTATTCAGCTGGAAATAAAAAATATTTCTGCAGAACCGCTGTCTCAGGAGGGCGCTTATTTTACAGAGCGATTTGCAAGAGGCGATCAGGCGCGGAGAAGTGAGGGATCAGGGCTGGGTCTGGCAATCGCCAAAGAGCTATTTGAACGTATGGGCGGTCATTTTGACGTACATGTTGACGGCGATTTGTTTAAAGTGACACTCGTCTTTGAACGCAGTCGTGAAGTGAATGCGCTTGTGAATTCGCAACAGCTCACATCAAGCGACCGCACGATAAAATAACGAATACGGTGGCGAGACAGATGGCGGCAGATGAGAACGAACCCTGTAGGGTTTAAGGCGGAATCTGGCGGACACTTGCCGCTAGGTATGGCATAAGCATTGTAACTATAAATGGCAAAACCCGATTGCACGGGGAATCGTTCTAACCGTGCAATCGGGTTTTTGTGATTGTATCAAGGACATAAAATTTTTAAGGGTTACAGCGTTAAATCGCATAGATAGACAGTATGGTCAGTCAGACAACTGCCGCCAACGGCTGGGTGCTGTACAGCTGACTCAGAAACAACACGTGTTAAAATTTGACTTAGTTTTCCCATGGTTTCACCTTGAAGAACTGTACACTGCAATGTATTCTGTGATGTTTTGACATCTGTAGATGCTGTTAATGCTGAAAGCGCATACTTTTGAAGGTATGAAATCAGAACGCCGTTAGAAGTGCCGGTGGCACTTTCCTCGTCAATGCCGTAAAGCGGGGCAAAATTACGCGCGTAAACGGCATCGTTTTCAATGGCGAACAGATGCGCGCCGGTGACATCAAAATGCTTGGAAACAGCAGATAGCTTTGACGGTAGCATAATGACGTCATTTAGAGCGTCTCGGCTTTCGACCGGGATGATGATATCCCTAAGGCCAGTGCTGCCGATACAGATCGGCAAGTGGTTGTTCTGCTTGAGCGATTGGAAGCATGCCGTGATTCGTGAAGTTTCGTCGAATGAGAGCGTTTCAAATACGGGTGATGGCTGTGCCATCCAAAAATGGACACATCCATCAGGCGAAACGACGCGGTCAACATGAATAGAGCCTGCACCTGTCTCAATGTGGATGCGACTGCCGCTGAGATCATTGTTTAAATGGCGGTCATAACACGCGGCCAGTGTCGCGTGACCGCAAAGCGGTACCTCTGCTTCCGGCGTAAAATACCGCATCCGGTAGCTGCCGTCACTGTGTTTGCGAACAAATGCTGTTTCAGAAAGCCCAATGATATTGGCGATGTGCAGCATTGTTTGATCGGCGGGGAAATCACCGTCTAGGCAGACGACGCCAGCGGGATTGCCACCTTTGTGGTTGTAAGTAAAGCTGTTGATAATTTTAACGGCAATCATGTAAAACTCCTTTAATAAGATCCGGCAAGGGCATAATGTCATTGCACAGCATATGCTGCCTCAATGGTTATGGTTAGCGATTTCCAAAGCGATGTGCGCCGTTACGAATCCAGTTTAAAGGAATCAAACTTTCGCGCATCTTTATACTGCATGTAAACATTGAGCTGAGGCAAGTAATTGAGCAGACTGCCCGCCCGCTCTTTTTGAATTTTGAAATCGTCGGGAAGCGCTTTAAAGGGAATGGATTTCTTCGTGGGATGCTCGTAATAAGCGGCAATCATTTCATAGGGAACGAGAAAATACGTATCGTTAAATTTAAAATGAACGATGATAAAAGCAAGGCCGCCCTGTACCGAAATATCGCGCATGTATTCGATTTGATGCGGATGAATATTGGAAAGCGGCAGGCTCTTTAAATTGGTTTCCTTGGCATCAAAAGCGATGCAGACACCTTGAACGATACCGATGAAGTCAATGGTTGACTTTTTCTCGAAGAACGCTTTGGTGATCATGCCTTGATTGTCAATATCGACGACTTTTACAGGTGTGCTGACTTTGTCGATGCGGCATAACCCCAATTGATGATAGTACGTATGGGTCCACTCAATTAGCGATTCCAGAACATCGCCGCGGTGGCCTCTAGATTTCCACATAAATGCGCTCCTAAGTTTAGTTATTTACTCTAGTCTATCATGAAATCACAGCCCTGTGAATAATGGTGACAGGGATGTTGATAAAGTTGTGGATAATGTGTATAACCGAACTTTCAAAAAATACCAAGGGCTTTCCGAAGGCAATTTTTCGTTTAAAACAGTGGATAAAATGAATTTATCAGTCAAATAATTAACGAATGTTCGATAAAAATTTACATGATGTTAACAATCAAAACAATCGCCAGAATATTCGAAAGAGAAAATCAACTGGCGGAAGGCACCCTAACTGTGGATGGCCTGTTAATAATCTGTTTACAAAAAAAGAAATTGACAAAGGTTGGCAGATAGCGTATGATGAAAGCGTAGACCCCCTACCTAGGGGTGGTAGTTGTGAATGGAGGCTTCATGAAAGTCAAATTATCGCAAAAGGCCATAGAGAAAATGAGATCGTCAAGAAAACACAAGAGTGGTTTTCGATTGATGATCCAAGGCATTGGATGAGGTGGTCCAGTCTTTAATGTCGTTCAGGATGATCGACGGGAAAATGATTACACAGAGAGCATTGAGGGTATCAACGTCTACGTGGATGAGGCGCTGATTAGTCAATTCGGAAGTTTTGAAGTGGATTACAGCAGCTTTTTACTGACGAGAGGCTATTACGTCAAACCCGAGCGATACAGCTCAAGATGCTAAGATTTGGAGGTAAGAAAATGACAAAGAATGTAACAGTATTTTCAAGCAATACTTGCGGTTATTGCACAATGGCAAAAGATTATTTAACTGAAAAAGGTGTTTCTTTTACAGAAAAAAACGTTTCAACAGATATCGAAGCGCGTAAAGAGCTGATGTCAAAAGGCTTTATGGGCGTACCTGTCATTTATGTTGGCGAAGAAGTTATTCAAGGATTCAACAAAGCAAAACTGGATGAATTGCTTGGCTTATAAGCATGTGATATAACAGTGAGCCTCACGGCTCACTTCGTTATGTCCTCGTTTGTTATATTTGTAACAATCTTTTCGAAATGAACACTCCAAATATCACAACTTTTATAAACGGAAAATTAATATATATCGGGATCATCTGCCGTTTCAGGTGAATGAATCGGAAA
This sequence comes from Clostridiales bacterium, assembly GCA_030446305.1. Taxonomy (GTDB): domain Bacteria; phylum Bacillota; class Clostridia; order Peptostreptococcales; family Acidaminobacteraceae; genus Fusibacter. Next base: position 9,546 of record JASUSA010000086.1, read on the forward strand.
ACATGGGAGGCTAATTATGAGCAAGAAAGTACTAATTGTCGGTGGTGTTGCCGGTGGGGCGAGCACGGCTGCGAGACTGAGACGTCTGGATGAAACAGCTGAAATTATTATGTTTGAAAGAGGCGAATACATTTCGTTTGCTAACTGCGGGTTGCCGTACTACATTGGCGGCACCATTGAAGAGCGCGATGCACTGCTCGTTCAGACGCCGGAAGGCATGAGTCAACGGTTTAAAATTGATGTCAGAGTCCAAAACGAAGTGTTGAGCATTGACCGCGAGAAAAAAACAGTCAATGTCAGAGATCATAAAACGGGAAATCTTTACGATGAAAACTATGATGTTCTCGTACTGTCTCCGGGGTCAACACCATTAAAGCCGCCAATTCCAGGCATTGATGCACCTAACATCTTTACGCTTTGGAATATTCCGGATGTCGATCGCATCAAAGATTATGTTGATCGCCTCAAGCCTAAGCGCGCAGCTGTTATTGGCGGCGGGTTTATCGGACTTGAAATGGCAGAGAACTTTCATGACCTCGGTGTGAATGTTTCCGTAATCGAAATGGCAGACCAAGTCATGGCG
>JASUSA010000030.1 GCA_030446305.1 Clostridiales bacterium
ACTTAAGTACACTAAAATACTTAAGTCTAAATGATGCAAAAAAAAGCCTCTAGTCAAGCCAGAGGTATCGGGGGGAAATTTATTAATATTAAGCCTTTGTGTTAGCTATTTATTAGATACCCTGAACACACAAATTTATGCACAAAAAATTAAACAAATTGAGGCTGTCATGCGTTATAAACGAAAAAAATCAGATTCGTGGTTCAAATTGGATAATGCCGGCAAACTTTACCCTTCTATTGCGTCATCACGGGTATCGACGACATTTCGGATTACGGCCGTTATAAAAGAAAATGTTAACGTGGGTTTGCTGCAGGAAGCACTTGAAGGTGCCTGCAAGTGTTATCCCGTTTTCAACGTCAGACTGAGGCGCGGCCTTTTCTGGTATTACTTTGAGAATGTCAGTGAAGCACCTAGAGTATTAAATGAACGCTATTTTCCATGCAACAGCATTAGGCTGAGAAATGCTCATGCAATGCCTTTTTCATTGCTTTATTATAAAAACCGCATTCACCTTGAGATGTCTCATGCCATTTCTGATGGTGCCGGTGCGATGGTTTTCTTTAAGTGCATTCTTGCGAATTATTATCGTCTATCACACGATATGCCAATCTGCAGTGAAAATCAGCTAATTGACGGACAGGATGAAGATGCCTTTAAAAAATATTATCAGCCCAAACTGCCAAATCCACGTAAAGTATCACGTGCGTTCCACTTCCCTTTTAAATTAATTGAAAAAGGTGAATACCGCATTACAACGGGACTTTTTTCATATGAAGGGCTAAAGACATGTGCTGCAAAATATGGGACGTCACCAACGAAGTATTTGCTCATGCTGCTGTTTGAAACCGTACAGCAGTACATTGAATCGACAAATCTGAACATGCGTGAGATTGCGCCGATTATCATCAACATGCCCGTTGATTTGAGAAGCTATTATGAATCCGTTACGGTACGAAATTTCTTTATCAGTCTTACACCTCAGATTGATGTTCGGCTGGGGCATTATACACGTGAAGAGATCTTAAGTGAAATCGATCATTATCTGGCATTAAACCTCAATTCAAAGCATTTAAGCCAGTATATCAGACGCAATTTTAGAAATGAGCTCTTCTGGCATGTACGTGTTATTCCACTCTTTATCAAAAATGCGATCATTCCAATCGTCTATAACTATTATGGCGAGAGTTCTTATACAACAAGTCTTTCCAATATCGGATCGGTTAAAATAGACGCACCTTACGATACGATGATTGAACATCTGGAACTGCTGCCGCCGCCAAGTGAAGGCAATATTATCAAGGCGACAATGATTTCCTATAATGATATCACTGCGTTATCCTTCGGCAGTTTAACCGAAGATCGTACCATTGAGAGACTGTTTTTTAGAAAACTACGAGAAGAAGGCCTTCATATTAAAATGGAGACAAATTATTAGGAGGCATTATGGCTTATTGCTGCCAGTGCGGCGTTGAACTCGATGAACATGCGGAAAAATGTCCGCTGTGTGATTTTGAAGTACCGCCTGCCCTTGTAAACGACCGGGATAAAAATAGGATTTACCCGCGTGCAATTAATGCACATACCCATCAAACCGATGTTATCAAAAATAAAATTCTCTATGCCTACAGCCTTGTAAGCTTTGCGGTTGTTTTAATTCTATTGGTTCTTAACTCAATTTTACAGCCGGAACACAAGATTTTTCAGTATGCAATGGGCTGCATTGTCGCATCCATTTTGTATGTATTTCTATTGCTGGGGTATATCAAGCGCCTTACGCGAATATTAATGAGTCTGGGGATTTTAACATGGCTGCTCTGTATGTTTTTAGACAGTATTGACGGCGTGTTTACATGGTCCATTCTCTGGGCGCTGCCCATTATCGCTGCGACGACGCTGGTCTTCGTTATTGTCAGAGTGCTCTACCGCCGCGGGAAGCACACCAATCACTTTATATTTATTCCTATCTATATTTGCTTAGGCTTGGCAGTTTTATTGCCGCTAATCGAATTGATTATTCAGTATAATCTCTTTGATCGATTTAAATTAACGTGGTCATTGGTCAGTACGATTTCACTTGTCTGCTTTTCCGGTATTGTCGCAGGCCTTTATTATCAAATGCCGGAATACATTAAGGAAAGGCTTATTCGCATCTTTCATGTATAGGTGTCATGCATCATGTGCAATGTGACTGTCTTTAACTGATGCAGAGAACCTTTTTTACAGTGCCACTTTTTTTGATACAGCTACATTTTGATACAATTAGTTTTTGATACAATTACTTTTTAATAGAACCTTTTATTGATAGAACCACTTTTGACATTAAAAACCTTCCGGTTGTCTGACAATCGGAAGGTTTTTTTATAACTTCTATGAGAAAATCATTTATATAAGATCATTTGTACAAGACTCTTTAAATAAAACTCTTTAAAAAACGCTTTATATAAGACCCTTTAGATAGGATCTTTAAATAGGTACCTCTGTATAAGTCTCTTTATATAAGACCTTGATCCCGTAATGATTTTGCAATGGTATCGGCATAGAGATCAGAGCCTGTATCGTTGAGATGTACGCCGTCAATGGTCAGATTGAGTCCGCGTTCGGCGCTCAAGTCATTAAGGTATTGATGTGATTTAATGACTTTGGAATCAATGACAAACGCCCTGAAAAAATCATTCATCAAATAATCGTTTGTCATGCACATCTGCAGGTAATGATCAAAAGCGGCTGCGATGTCAATCAGTACAACGCCGTATTTTTTGGCGAGAGATGTGATGATTTCATTGTAGTGGTGGCGCTTTAAATTCGTATATCGGCTGAGCCTTTCGCCAATACAGCTAAGTGTTGTAATAAAAATCGGTGCGCTGGTGACTTGCGGGATCAATTTGAGTAAGGTGTCATACTGGTTTAGAAAGATGTCGCCATCAGTAATCGGTACACTCCCCCTCGCCTCCAGTGATTTTGCAGTGATTTTGAAGGGCATTTCACCGTGCTCAAAAAAAGGCAGTAGAATATCATTGTGACCGGCTTCAATAATAATGGCATCATAGTCAAAATGTTTTTTAAGGTGTTCCAATACGCGATTTGAGATTCCAATGAGCGTGTCACCGCCAAGGCCTAAATTGGTAATTTCAAGTGTGGGATGTCGTTCTTCGAGTTTTGCAACGTAGCTGATTCCCGTGATGCCTTCCGTAATGCTGTCACCAGCGATTAGTAATTTCATAATAGCGTGTACTCCCTTTTAAGCAGTCTGAATAGATTGAGGTCGGTATACTGATTTCTAAAAAAAGCATATTCCTTAAGGCAGCCTTCCAGTGTAAACCCTAATGAGAGAACGGTTTTTTCAGATGGTCTGTTTTCCGGGTAGATCAATGCTTCAATGCGGTTTAACTCGAAGATGTCAAATCCCCATGCAATAATGGCACTGAGTGCTTCTTTCATATAGCCGACTCCCCAGTAATTTGGATGGAGTTCATAGCCGATTTCAGCCCTTGAGGCATTTTCATTGAGTCCTTGAAATCCGCAGGAGCCAATAAAGTCATCGCTTTCTCTCAGCGTAATTGCCCAGCGGATCAGCGTTTCATTCAGAAAGCCGGAACGGTATTGGTCAATAAACCACGATGCGATTTCACGTGTTTCTATAGGCATAATCCCATAATAGCGCATTGCCGTTTCACTCGATAATATACGGTAGAAATCGTAGGTATCGGTATTAGCCAAAGCTCTTAGCGTTAGTCTTTCCGTATGAATGATTGGAAAATTTGTAAAAACAGCTTTGTCCATGTATGCCTCCCAAGACGATTATTTTAATCTGTATTCGTTAATGCGTTGCTGAAGCATTTCAATGGTTTCGTCCAGCGTATCAATACTGGATGTAATCTCTTCGATGCTGGCAGTTTCTTCCTGTAATGCGCCGGAAATTGATGCGGTTAAGTTCGTGTTGTCAGCTGATAGCACCGCCATGTTTTCAGCAATTTGTATAATATCTGATTTCACCGTTAACATGTGCTTCACGGCTTCTTTAAGCACATCAATTTCTTTGATGACCTCTGTGACAGATATAGAAGTCGAATCAAACTGCGACAATGCTGACTTAATGACGCCTTGAGAACCGTTAAGTGTTTCAAGACTTTTGGTCGTAATATCGTTGGAAGCATGAATATCATCAAGCACTTTGTGAATGATTTGGTCAATCTTTTCAACGGCATCCGCTGACTCTTCGGCGAGTTTTCGGATTTCATCGGCAACGACGGCAAAGCCTCTGCCCTGTTCACCTGCTCTGGCAGCCTCAATCGATGCGTTAAGTGCCAATAAGTTCGTTTGATGTGCAATGCTTCGAATGGTTTCGTTGATGCTGGTAATGACATCGGACTGTGCAGCCATTTGTGTCATTCGTTCTGTTAAATCACTAAAGCGATGTTCGGTATCATTGACGCTCTGCTCAATTTGGCGCACATCTCTTTGACTGTTTTCAGCGTTACCTTGTAATTTGTCGCCGAGATTGCCAAGCTGTGTTTCGATAGCATCAATACGATTGATGGTCTCATCCAGCGCGCTGTTTGTCTTTGAGAGACGCGTGACATTATAATCGACTTGTTGTGTGAGGTCTTCACTTTTTGCCATATTGCCCGTATTGTCTTCAATCATGCCGGCAATGGTGTGCGTTGCACCCTGAATGGCATTAAAGCGATTGCTGACTTGATCGGACAGTCGATTAATTTCTGAAATCAAGTTGAGATTATTCTCTCGAAGCTGAAAAAGTGCTTCTGCAAGGACTTTAAATTCACCCTTAAAATGTGTTGGAATAGTCATTGATAAATCAAAATTGGCCATTGTATGACAACTTTGCGACAATACTTTTATAGGACTTAACAATTTGCGAAGCAAAAGTAGCAGGATAATGCCGATCCCGATAACGGCGATAATGGTAATTTGGAGAACTTTGAAAAAGTTGTCTAACATTTGATTCATTTCATCTGTAACGTCAAAGTCAAATCCAATGGTTCCGACGACTTGTCCTTGTGCGTTGAAAGCGGGAAAATAATTGGTAAAAAGGATTGAATCTTCGTAATTTTCAAAAGTGCCGTAAAGCGGCTCCCCTGTGTCATAAACGCTTTGATGAAGTGAGGTATAGTCACTTTCCACATCCTCATAATAAGAAGCGGCATACTCGTCATTTGGATCAAGCCCATCGATAATATAGACAAAATGGTCATCGACTTTTTTGACCAAATACAAAAAGGTTGTGCCGGATGTCTTCTGAATCAACTGAAAATCATATTTGGCATTTTTATACAGCGTGTCATCTTCCCCAGCAGTCACAAGCGTCGCCAAATCCAGTTGATTCGTAATTGTCTCATAGCAGTTGTCAACGGTCCCAATCATCCGCTGTTTTAATGTGTTAAGCATGCTGTTATACGTAACAAACGTAACCAGACTCATGAGTGCCACAATTAAAATTACCGTAAAGAGTACAATTTTGAAAACAATGCGTTCGCCCAAACGTAATTTCATAACGCCTCCCTGAATTATATTTAAATGCTTAAATATTTTAACATAGATTACAGCATGTGCCTATGATATTGATACCGGATTAATGAAAACTTATTGCTCAAAAGACCGGAAAGGGATTCATAAGCCATCAAAGGTCAGCTGCCAGTGACTTTAGCACCTGAATACAGCTGACCTTTTATTGGTGAATAAATGTTTTATTGAAGGCGTTTTTGATACGGATTGTTTAACGGTCTTCGCGGTAATACGATTCGCCGAGACTGCTTGGCGGTTGGTTTTCAAGCTTGTCGCGCTTGCTGGTAATGACGAGCACGACAATGGTAATGACATACGGAAGCATTTTAAAGAGCTCCTGCGTCGCGCGCGTCAAACCCGGCGTATAGATATAAAGAATGAAAAGACTGCCGAAAAGCAGTGATCCCCAGATGGCGTTTAAAGGTTTCCAAAGTGCAAGAATAACGAGGGCGATCGCCAGCCATCCCCTGTCGCCGAAACCGTTATTGGTCCAAGTGCCGCCAAGGTATTCCATGACGAAGTAAAGCCCGCCAAGTCCTGCAATGGCAGCACCCACCGTTGTTGCAATGTACTTGTATCGCGTGACATTAATGCCTGCGGCATCTGCGGTCGCCGGGTCTTCTCCAACGGAACGAAGATTAAGCCCCTTGCGCGTATGCATGAGAAAGCGGCCGATGACCAGCGCGACAATAATGGATAAATACGTTAAAAAGCCATATGAAAATAAGAGATCGCCAATGACCGGAATTTTTGAAAGCACCGGAATATCCGCACGGTATGCACTGGCTGTCGTCGCAACGGAAATCTGTCCAACGCCGCCTGCAAGTTTTGATATTGAACCGCCAAAGAAATTCCCGAAACCGATCCCAAATGTCGTGAGTGATAGGCCGACGACGTTTTGATTGGCATGGAGCGTAACGGTCAGGAAGCAAAAGAGCAAACCGCCCAGCGCAGAGACGATTAATGTCGCTGCAAAAGACAGGAGCAAACCGATGAAGCCAATAGGTGCCGCCGAAGCACGTTCATAGAAGAATGCCGCCATCAGACCGGCAATGCCACCCATGTACATAATGCCGGGAATGCCAAGGTTTAAGTTTCCGGATTTTTCAGTAATGATTTCGCCCGTGGCACCAAAGAGAATGCTGATGCTCTGGCCAATCGCCTTTTGAATAAACGTCATTAAAATGGTCATTTTGCAGTCGCCTCCTTCTTCGCTTTGGTGCGTTCGACTTTATAGGTAATGAAAAACTCTGAGCCGATGAGGAAGAACAAAATGATCCCCGTGATAATATCGGATGCATTTTCATTTAAACCAAACTGTGAAGCAATCTGAATGGCACCCTGCTGCATAAAGACGAGAAAGGCAGAGACCAAGATCATAACAAACGGATTGAACTTAGACATCCATGCAACGATAATAGCGGTAAAACCTCGGCCGCCAGCGGTACTTGTGGAAATCGTATGGCTGGCACCGCTGACGATGATCGCGCCTGCGAGGCCACAAATTCCGCCTGAAATCATCATTGTCCGCATGATGACTTTTTTAACATCGATTCCAACGTAGCGTGCAGTATTTTGACTTTCACCGACGACGGCAATTTCATAACCGTGCTTGCTGAACTTCATGTAAACGTACATGCCGACAGTCATCAAAAGAACGATGACAAGGCTCCAACCGTAGTCGAGGCCAAAGAGCTTTGGCAGCCACCCGCCTTCGTTGGCGCCGTTAATAATGCCGACGGTATTGGAGCCGCTTGGCTTTTCCCAGAATACAATACAGAAAGTGACGATTTGCATGGCCACATAATTTAGCATAAGGGTAAAGAGCGTTTCATTGGTGTTGTATTTTGACTTAAAATATGCCGGCATAATGCCCCAGAGAAGCCCCGCTAGAATGCTTGCCATAAAGACTAATAGGAGAACAATTCCATTTGGCAGCGTTGGGCCGAGGTAAATCATAACGGCTGCGGTTGCCAGACCGCCCATGAGGACTTGACCTTCAGCGCCGATATTCCAAAAACGCATTTTGAATGCCGGCGTTAAGCCTACAGCGATAATTAGCAGCGTCAGTGTTTCGCGAATGGTCACCCATAAGCGGCGCTTTTTGCCAATGGCGCCATCAATAATGCCGAGATAGACGTTAAATGGATTTTCGCCGGTGATTGCCATAATGACAAACGCACAGACAATTAATGAAAGGACGACGGCAATGAGCCGAATGCCCCAAGATTTTAAATTTGAAATATGAGCGCGCTTTGTAATGCGGAAAAATGGTTCTTTTGCCAAAACTTCATGATCATTCAGCATGTTGAGCGCCCCCCTTCTTTGAACTTGTCATCAGTAAACCGATGGCTTCTTTTGAAATGGTTCTGGCATCTACAATCCCAGTGAGTTCGCCGCCGGAAAGGACGACAATGCGGTCGCAAAGCGCCATGAGAACGTCGAGGTCTTCCCCGACACAGATAACGGAAGCCCCTTTTTGTTTTTGATCACCAAGCAGGTTGTAAATCATATAAGAAGAATTAATATCAAGCCCGCGCACGGGGTATGCCACCATGAGCACATTGGGACTGGACGCAATTTCACGGCCCAACAGTATCTTTTGAACATTGCCGCCGGAAAGCTTTCGTACAGGTGTATCCACGCTCGGTGTAACGACGGAGAGCTTTTCGACAATGCGCGTAGCCAATTTACGAGGATTCTTGCGATTGGCAAAAAAGTGTTTACCCTCGTTATAGCTTCTGAGCATAATGTTATCCGTGAGATCCATAGAGCCGACGAGTCCCATGCCCAGTCGATCTTCCGGTACAAATGCGAGACTGATTTTTAAGTCGCGAATATCCGCGGCTTTCATATCAGAAATGGTAACGGTTTCACCTTCGGGAGAATGATAGAGAATTTCGCCGGATTCGATTTCCTGCAGACCGGCAATGGCTTCAAGCAGTTCTTTCTGGCCGCTGCCCGCAATCCCAGCAATGCCTAGGATTTCACCGGCAGATGACGTAAAGGAAACATCTTTTAAGATTGCAACACCATCCCTGTTGCGGCAGGTGATATTTTTTACTTCAATACGCCCCACAAAAGGCAACGGTTCAGTACGGTCTATTTCGAGGTCGATTTTCTGGCCGACCATCATTTCAGTCAGCAAATCAATACTGGCATCGCTTGTTTCAACGGAACCAATATATTGTCCCTTTCTTAAAACGGTAACGCGATCAGAGAGTTCCATTACTTCATTCAGCTTATGCGTAATGATGATGATGGATTTGCCCGCTTTGCGCATATTGCGAAGAACGTCAAACAGCTTGGACGTTTCCTGCGGCGTTAAGACGGCCGTCGGCTCATCTAAGATTAAAATTTCTGCGCCGCGGTAAAGGACTTTGACGATTTCGACCGTCTGTTTTTGCGAGACGCTCATATCATATATTTTTTGCTCTGGGTCGAGGTCAAAACCGTATTTTGCAACGAGTTCATTGATTTCTGCAACGATTGATTTCATATCGAGACTTTCATTGCCGGGCAGTCCCAGAATGATATTCTCTGCTGCGGTGAGCACGTCGATTAACTTAAAATGCTGATGAATCATACCGATTCCAAGGGCAAATGCATCTTTTGGCGACCGAATGGTTACCTTTTTGCCGTGAACGGTAATATCGCCGTGATCAGGGAAATAAATACCTGACAGCATATTCATAAGCGTCGTCTTGCCGCTGCCATTTTCACCGAGGATTGAAAGAATCTCCCCTTTTTTTACCAATAAATTTACATTGTCATTTGCGATGATATCACCAAAGCGTTTTGTGACATTCTGCAAACGAATTGCAACTTCACTATCCAATGATTTCCTCCAATTTCTCTTTTTATCTTTTGTCTGCATGCGCGATGCATTGATTTCGTCAATCATCTTATGAATACCTTATGTTACCATCATACAGGTATGACATTTCACTGTAAATATAAATGCTTGTCAATTTCTTAAAACATATGCTGCAATTAAAGGCTGCATCATAGCGTTCAATAAAATGAAAGCATCACTATATTCATTTGGTTGTGTGAAATGTCGAAAGGAACGAAATGTGTTTTGGCTTAAAACAAAATTTGCGGAGCGGCAAAATTGTCGCTCCGCATGATCTTTGATTGTAAACGGTTAATTCAGTGCCAATTCAGGCGATCAAATTATACCAATGTTTTAGAACGGGTGCTTTCTACTTAGACAATGCTATGCAGAAATAAAGCACTTTATTAGTTAAGTTCTGAAATGCCATCAATTCTGAGATCGAATGCAGGTGCAGAGATTAATTCTGATTCATGGAAATAACCATCTGATACATAATCTGCGTATTTAGCGAAATCAGCATTGTTTGCGATTAAGTCTTCGATTGAAGAACCGCCAACTGTGAAAGTTGTCGTATCGAATACTTTTAATGAGCCGTCTTTAATACCTGTAACTGCTGCATCAACTGCATCAACAGTACCGTCTGCGATAACGGCATCGTTTAATGGCGATAAGCCAACTGCGCCATCAATGTAACCTTGGCACCAGTCTGTTGCGATTTCAGTGCCGTCCATTGCATTTTTAGCAGCATAAGTGTAGTAAGGACCCCAGTTAATGGTTGCAGAAGTCAAAGCTGCATTCGGCGCAACTGAGATCATATCGACATTGTAACCAACTACTGGTACGCCTGCTTCTTCACAAGCTGTAGGTGCGCCTGTTGTATCTGCATGCTGGCTGATCACGACTGCACCATCAGAAATAAGCTGTGTTGCCACTTCGTTTTCTGCTGACATATCTGCCCAGCTGTTTGTATATTGTACTTCCATTGTAACCGTAGGGCAAACGCTTTTTGCGCCGAGGAAGAATGAAGTATAGCCTGAAACAACCTCAGCATATGGATAGGCGCCTACGTATCCCATTTTAGCTTCGTCAGCAGTAATATCGCCGTTTGCAATCATTTCATTGATTTTTAAACCAGCGACGATCCCTGAAACGTATCTTGATTCATAAACTGCTGTAAAGTAGTTGTGCATATTTGGCAGTCCTGACATTGCAGCTTGGAAACCTGTTGCATGTGCAAATTGTACTTCAGGGAATTCTTTTGCTGCTTGAATCATATAATCTTCATGGCCAAAACTATTTGCAAAGATGATGTCACAGCCTTGTTCTGCTAAGTCAACTGCTGCATCATAACACCCTTCATCTTCACCGATATGTGTTTTTTCGATTACTTGATCGTCTGAAAGACCAAGTGCTGCCTTCATTTCTTTGATCCCATCCATGTGAGCAGCTGTGTAGCCTTCGTTTTCATCACCGATGTAGATAACGCCAACTTTGAATAAATCTTCAGTAGCTGGTGCTTCTGTTGATGTTTCTGCTGGAGTTGATGAAGTATCCTCTCCTGTTGCGGCAGGTGTTTCAGCCGGTTTTGAACAACCGCTGAAGACCAGCATCATTGCAAGTAATAGACCTATTATTTTTTTCATTAGATCCTCCTCCTATTTTTTGTGAAACCCTCTTAATCCATGTTCATCACAATTTTATAACATAATGCCAAAAGGCATAATGCAACCACGTTAAAGCATTTTGGACGGCCTCCCCACGAGCCCTTCCACTTGCTTATTTGCCCTTAAGGCATCACGGATTGTTTCGGAATACGACCCTTCCATTGTCGAAGCCATCAATAATGGCAAGTGATTCGAGATGGACATTTTGCTCACGCAGGAGCTTGCCGCCTTCCTGAAATCCCTTTTCAATGACAATGCCAATTCCTTCAACGGTTGCACCGGCCTGTTCGACAATTGCCATAAGGCCAAGCGCAGCTTTTCCATTTGCTAAAAAGTCATCTAGGATGAGAATATGGTCATCTTTCGATAAATAGCGCTTTGACACTTGGATGTCGTAATAAGCCTGCTTGGTAAAAGAATATACCTCAGCAGTATACGTCTCGGCGTCGAGATTTCTCGACTTCGTCTTTTTGGCAAAGACGACAGGTACCTTGAAATAAAGTGCAGCAATGGCGGCAATCCCAATGCCGGACGCTTCAACCGTTAAGATCTTTGTAATCTTATGTGCCTTGAAGCGTTCGTAAAAGGCTTCGCCCATTGCCTGAAAGAGTTCGATGTCCATTTGATGATTTAAAAAAGAATCAACTTTCAAGATCTCATCGCCTACAACACGACCTTCTTCCTCAATGCGTTTTTTCAGTAACTCCATTTACTACTCCCCACATCGTCAAAATAGTCAGCGAATAATGACATGCCATAGAACGGTTTCATGTTCTGTGCAAATCACCTTCACCATTTCGTTTTCTTTTTTCAATTAAAGAAGGACCCTGCAATGCAGAGCCCTAAGCAGTCAAAAAATAAAATGACTGTGAGAACTCGTAGCCTGTAGCTATTTAAGGTAGCTTGTAGAAACATTTGACCCATATTGTCAAATTTATACGAGACGCTATTTTGTTATTACGAACAATCTGTTCGTTTTCTTGTGTGTACGTTTGTATTTTAAACTACATGTAGACTAAAATCAAGCAAATTATAAATTTTTTATTAAATCAGATGATTTATTGTCGTATAGCAATGACAGTCTACTAAATGATCGTTTACCATGCCGACGGCTTGCATATAGGCATAGCAAATGGTTGAGCCAATAAATTTAAACCCGCTCTTTTTTAGCGCTTTGCTCATCGCGTCGCTTTCAGGTGATGTTACGATGACATCATCCGGCGACTTTAATGCATTGACAATGGTCTTCCCGCCTGTAAACTGCCAGATAAAGGCATCAAAGGAGCCGTATGTTTCAACGATTTTTAAAAAGGCAATGGCATTGGAACGAACGGAAAAAACTTTGAGACGATTTCTGATAATGCGTTCGTCTTTAAGTTTTGCCGCCAAATCCTCGTCTGTATAGGCGGCGTTGACAACAGGATCAAAATTGTCAAAAACTGTGCGATACCCTTCTCTGCGTCTGAGAATGGTAATCCAAGACAAGCCCGCCTGCGCGCCTTCAAGGATGAGCATTTCAAAGAGTTTGCGATCATCGTGAACGGGTCTTCCCCATTCATCGTCGTGGTATTGAATGTACAGCGGATCGTTGCCGCACCACCAGCATCGCGACAATGATGGTGTGCTGCTATCAGATGTTTTATTTAAATGCTCGGCTTCCGTTTCGGCCGAATATTCAGTCTTTTGCGATTTACTCATAAAGACCCTCTCTTTTGTTTTCAATCCTTTTGATGATTAAAATGGAACAGGCACCTTGCTGCAGGTACCTGTTTATTGTTGCCAAATACCGCAATTGAGAAATAAATGTCTCAATGGTGGCATGACTTTCAGAAAGTTGGCAAGGACACATTAATGGGACAAAACTTTCTGAAAGCTGAAGCGGATGCTCTAAATGGTAATGAGTTTGGCATCGCTCTTTAAAACGTCTGTAAGCGGCACTCCCCAATAGATGACTTCTACGCCAAGTTCTTCAAGCAATTCAGTTACCCCGAGCTGATCGGCACAGGCTTTGCAGGCACTAACTTTAACACCTGAACGAATGAGTGTCTTAATGGTTTCCTGCACTTTTTCATCTTCGGCAGTATACTTCGCAGTTGCACCCCAGATGATGAGTGTAACATCTTCCCACCAGCCTTTAAGCTTGCTGTTAAGTGTGTACATAAATACCATCTTTTCCGATGTAAGTGGATCGGCGTTTGTCCAAAGGACATAAAGTTGATTCATGGTCGTGCCTCCTTTTTTAATCAGTGTGTGATGTGCAAAGGGTTATTTAATTGCCGCTGATGCTCAACAAATAAGTGACAAACTGCTGAGCGGTTCTGCCGGAAAAGCCGCTGTGCTGCAATTCCCATTTGCGGGCTTCTGCGACCAGTGCTTCTTCTGACAGTGTGATTTGCGGATAACGCGCGGCAATGCCTTTAACGATTTCGAAGTACTTCTTCTGATCGGGTTTTGTAAAGCCGATGCTGATGCCGAAACGCGCGACCAGTGAGAGTTTTTCCTGGACGGTATCAGAGTGATGCAATTCTTCTTCGCGGGCGTCTGAACGGTCTCCCCATGTTTCGCGGATGAGGTGTCTCCGATTGGAGGTCGCATAAATCAAAACGTTGTCCGGTTTTGTCTCAACACCGCCCTCGATAATGGCTTTCAAATATTTGTATTCAATTTCAAACTCTTCAAAAGATAAATCGTCCATATAAATAATGAACTTGTAATTACGATTTTTAATCTGTGCGATGATCTTTGAAAGATCTTTAAACTGGTGTTTATAGATTTCAATCATACGCAGGCCGTCTTCATAATATTCATTAATCAGGGCTTTAATCGAAGTTGATTTGCCGGTACCTGCATCGCCAAATAACAGGACGTTATTGGCAGGACGCCCGGCGACAAATGCTTCCGTATTATCGGTAAGCTGTTTTTTCTGGAATTCATAGCCAATAATATCCTTCAGCATAACGGCCTCTGTATTGTTAATGGCCATAAACGAAACGTCGTTATCATTGGATGCAATCCGGAAGGCTTTGTTAAGCCCTAAAATGCCGACGCCATAGTCTTTATAAAATGTGGTGACAATGCGGTAAAATGCATCGACATCGGTAGTAGCTGCCAGTTTTCTGCTGGCCTCCTTAACTTTGACACTGACATTTTTATTGTAAAGGCGTTCTTTCTTTTCAATCGCTTGGTATGAAGTGATGACACTGAAACAATCTATGTTCAGATCTTTTTCAATTTTTGAAAAATCGAAGTGAAACAGCGACATGAAAATTTTAAAGTCATGCTTGGCAAATGTATTCACGGAGCCAACATTGACACCGATTTTTTCACTGGTCAAGCTAAATGAGTTTTCATGGCTGAGCAGCAGAAATGTCAAGTAATTCTGCCACAGGTTTTCATCAAAGCCATATTGTGTGGATAGATCCAGCAGGGCTTTGATTTGACCGTAAATTCGATCTGTCAAATCTGAAGGTGTCGAACGCTTTTCATCATAGTCCTTAAATATTTCAGAAAGCTGGTGCAGAATGCTGTCTGGTTCATCATTTCTGTATAAAACGAGTTTTGCGATTTCACGATACATTGGTCTTGCGCTCCTTAATTGAATTTGCTTTATTATATCACTTTCTATAAGGATGAAAAATCTAAAAAAGCATCCTGGTGTCTATGCCAGCGCAAAAATAATGGTTATTCAAATGTGGCCGCAACCGCTTTGAGGTGTTCTATAATTTCAATGTGCTGTGGGCAGCTCTTTTCACATTTGCCGCAGGCAATGCATTCAGAGGCTTTTCCGTTATTTTTGGCCATATTGGCATAGTAGACGTTAAGAATAGAGAAACCGTCTTGTGGTCCCATTTTTCGCGAATTGTAAAGTGCAAAATAATTCGGGATTGGGATTTGCTGAGGACAGTCATCGACACAATACTGACATGCAGTACACGGTACGGCAATGGTCTCGTTCATGATGGACACTGCCTGTTCCACAAGTGCTGTCTCCGTTTCATCCAATGGTTTAAAGTCATTCATAAAAGACATATTGTCCTTTAACTGATCCAAGTCGCTCATACCACTCAAGACCATTTTGACATTTTCCGGGCTCGCTGCATAGCGGATAGCCCATGATGCAGTGCTCTTATCAGGTGAAGCCGCCTTAAAGTGTTCTGAGACAACTTCCGGTACGTTGGCGAGAATGCCGCCTTTTACCGGTTCCATAACGACAACCGGCACGCCGTGTTTCGTGGCAACTTCGTAGCATTTTCTCGATTGAACACTTTCATTATCCCAGTCGAGGTAATTAATCTGAAGCTGAACAAAATCAAAAAACGGGTATGCTGTCAGAATTTCATCCAAAAGCGGTGCTTGATCATGGTAAGAGAAGCCGATATACTTGGCAGTTCCCTCTGCTTTTTTTTCTTGAATAAACTGATAGGCATCGAGTCTTGATGCAATTTTACAGTTTTCGACATTCAAGTTGTGAAGCAAATAGTAATCAAAATAAGATACACCACACTTTTCCAGCTGTTCAGCGAAAATTCTCGGCATGTCCGCTGCTTCTTTTAGCTGCATTGTCGGTAATTTTGACGCGACTGTAAACGTATCGCGCGGATGGCGCTCAACCAGTGCCTTCTTTAAGAAGATTTCACTTTTAAAGCCGTGATACATGTACGCTGTGTCAAAATAGTTAAATCCCGCTGCCAAATACGCATCGACCATTTCGCAGAGCATTGTCATATCGACGCTCTTTGGGTCTTTTGCATCTAAAAGCGGCAGGCGCATAAAACCGAAACCCAGCTTTTTTTCATTGAATGTTGCCTTCATTATCTCATTTCCTCCTCAATTGACCGGCACGCCATTAGGGGATGGCGTGTTTACAGATGTTTATACTACTATCAACCATATCATTTAAAGTTGACTCTAAGTCAAGTCAATTATGTAAAAATATCGTTAAAATTGACGAATATGCGCTGTATGTGGTAAAATTACCATCAAGTTAGAGTTGGCTCTAATACGCGTTATAAAATGCGGTACTCGCTATGACATTTATGCAAGTTTATAAATAATGCAAGTCTATGAAAAAGTGCATGAACGGTATGAGGATGACTGCAATTTTGGGGAGGTTGCCAGATGACAGAGACAATAAAATATTCGATTAGTGAAGCTGCTGAAAAAGTGCATTTAACTGCGCATACGCTGCGTTATTACGATAAGGAAGGACTGCTCCCCTTTGTCAATCGTACAGAGAATGGCATTCGATGTTTTTCAGAAAGCGACTTGGAAACACTGGAACTCATCAATTGTTTAAAGGCAACCGGGATGCCGATTAAGGATATAAAGCGCTTTATGGATTGGTGTGTAGAAGGTGATTCGAGACTTGAAGAGCGCTATCAGCTCTTTTTAGAGCGAAGGGAATCCGTCTTAAAACAGATTTCAGAACTGCTTGAAGCGCTGGAGAGAATAGAACACAAATGCTGGTATTACAAAACGGCTGTTGAAGCAGGAACGATTGATATTCATAAAAGCGACCGTATGAATCGGCTCAAGCGGAAAAACGGTTAGCATAAGGCGATTATGAGTAGATGATGAATCAAAAGACGATGAATCAAAAGACGATGAATCAAAAGACGATGAAGCATAAGATGATTATGAATAAATGATTATAAATAGATGATTATAAATAGATGATTATAAATAGATGATTATAATAAAGCGATGCAATTGAACACGAGCGGTTCTTTGCATCGCTTTTGATTATGATCATGCAATATGGCGGCATTTCAAAAGTAACCTTTGAGGAAATTGCACGGGCCGGATAATTGCCGGTTAGAATGCATAAAGATAGCATTTGTCATCAATCATAACGGCATAAGAAGTGTCGTTGAGCCATCGCACTTCGTCAAATATCGGCAGTGTCACAATCTGTCCATTTAACGCTTTAATCCCCCACTCGCTTCCCTCGTGATAAGCATAATACCCTTCGCTGTAAACCAGTGTGTCAATGTCATCTGCATTTTCTGCGATTAACGGTTCGTAAGTATCACGGGACAGGATGACAGTGACATCGCCTGTGTAGCCAATGATACTGTTCAGTTTAGGGAACGCTTCGACTGCATCATATTGAAAAGCCGTTTGGAGACTGCCTGTGGGATCTGCGACGGCAATGGCACCATCTTGTTCAACTGCATAGCCGTAGATGTCGCCATCATATCGGATCAGGCTGACATTATCGTATTCGCAAGGCAAAATGATTTCACCCGTTTGATTCATTAACCCATAATCCATACCATCTGAGACGATGGCATGCCCTTCACTGTCAAAGGCATTGCCGTATGGAAAAGCTGTTTCAAGCACGATATTGCCGTCACGGTCAATATACGTAATCATATCATAGGCATCTTTGATTGCCGGCGTCATGGCATTCCCGTCAAATGGAACGAGATAATCATAGGATGCAGGGATGACAATCTCACCGCGGGCATTTAAAATGCCCGTTTTCATATTTTTTGTAAAGAGAATGTTTTCAGCGGTATTAGAACCGAATATTCTGTCGGCATCAATAGAGACTGCCGTTTGATCCACAAGTGAAATGGCCATATAGCCGACATTTGTCAAAACAATGGCGTGATCGCCATAGAGATTAATGACATCATCATAGGTATTGCCGGTGACATTGTGCGCCTCGAAATCGAGGATTTCAAAGAAGCCGTCAGTATTTTGGACGATGAGGTATTGTCCCGACTGCATAATTGACTGATAAGGCGTCGTGGAAAGATAGCCGTCCCGATGAATAAAACAAACGTAATCGCTGACTTTATACAGGATGATTTCAGGGCTAATGCTGTAAATCAGTTCATACTGCGGATCATAATCGACATCGTACAAAGGATCATACAGCCCCATATAGGCACCGTTAATAATGGTGTAGCAATCTGTGCCGACTGCGATACTGTCGCATTGCTGCATTAGCTTTTCGTCACCGCTGCTGGAGAGAATGCCCCACCACGTACGTGATTCAATGATGAAGTCACCGTCAATGCCTGCCGCTATGCTGTCATATAGCGGTTCCAGTATCCAGTTCCCCGCGGTGTCAATGACACCCCAGTATGCCCCAATACGGGCGGCAGCAGCTGTATACGAAAGCTTTTTCACCTCATCATAGATGCCTAAAGCATCATCAGCTGGACTGTGTATGGCTTCAAAGGTGGCGGTATCCATAAAGTGATTGTTATACGTGTTTAAGGCGGATTGGAATTGTCCGTAATCCATTTCTTTGGCAAGATATGCCGAAACAGTATCGAGCAGTTGGCCGTATGCATCTGACAGTGTTTCAATGAATGCCAATTCCTTTTCATCAATCACTTTATCGCGCTTAAAGCCGTCGCTGATGATGTTGTCATCCACAGTGAGCCCTTCATCCAGTATATAGAGGATGTGACGCTGGGCTGTGTTAAAGCCGGAATAGAGATGCCGAACATCATTGAGATCTTTTGCCGGTATTGTTGATTTAGCAGTATCGACAAATGTATCCAGCTGACGTATGTCTTCAAGCAAGGTATCAAAGAGGATTAGTGTACGGGCATCTTTTGTCTCGACAGCGGTTCTCACATCATTGAGCTGCATATAAACTGTTTTTAAAGGGGCTTCAAAGGATTGGGCAAACGCGATCCGCGATGCCTGTAGTTTTTGATTTTCTGTCACTTGATAGATGATAAAGGCTGCAATCAGCATGACGATTACAAGCGGCATTAACCATTGTCTAAGTTTCTTCATTTCTGTAACTCCTTTATCTGCATATGTAAGACAATTGCACCTTAATAGCGATCCGTTGATCCTTCGCCACATTAGGCCGAGTTCCCATCTTAATGAAAGCTGTACAGATGATGGCAAAAGGGTTAAACGAAAAGGATGCAATTCCCCGATGTTATTAAATGCTGTTTACAACTTTATCTTAACACAGGGAAACGCCAATTCTTCTGAAGTGGCGTTTTCTTAATATGCTTGTAAACGATTTGAAATGAAATTATTTTAGTGCATTCAGGCGTTCGTTTAATTCGTTTAAATCCTTGAAGCGACCCTTTTTCATGTCCTTTTCAAGTTTACGTGTTTTAAAATCCACAAAGAGCTGTGCCATGTCATAACCTTCAGGGTATAGCATTTCTGCGCGCTGGTGAAGTGTGACGCGCCGATCGTTAACATTTGTATAATGGCCTTCTTTGAAGATGGTGAGGTCGTGCATTTCAACGTCGTGCGCATAGACCAGCCATTTTTCACCGCTTTCATTTAGAATAACCAAATCGCCTTGGCTGTAAATCTCCGAATCTGAATGAACCGTTTCATCAGGTGTTCTTAATACGGCGACGCGATCTTTCTTTTTACTGAACTGGCTGATTTGCCTAGCGGCAACGTGCTCATGCGTACTGTTGATTTCTCGGGCGCGATCTAATATTTTATCGGGAAGTCCCAGTTCCTTTGATATCCAAAGGGCATTGCTGTCGCCTGAAACGCCAATGAGCAGCTTATAGAGCGGTTTTAACGTCGTTCGGTCAAAATCCATGGAAGCATTCATAAAGCCAGGATGCAGCTCGCTGTATTCTTTAATTTTGCTGTAGTGTGTTGAGGACAGTGTAATGGCGCCGCGGTTGTAAATGGCTTCCAAAATGGCGATCCCAAGTGCTGCACCGTCTTTAGGATCGGTTCCCGTTCCGATCTCGTCAATGAGAATCAGCGTCCGGCGCGATGAACGCCTGATGATATCGACCAGAGACTGCATGTGTCCGGAAAAAGTGGACAGTGATTGCTCAATGCTCTGTGAATCCCCGATGTCAACCAGCACCTTATTAAAGAGTGAAATCTTGCTGCCAGCTGCTACGGGCGGCAATATACCGCTTTGCGTCATGAGAACCATGAGACCAACTGTTTTAAGGGTCAGTGTCTTACCACCGGTATTAGGGCCGGTAATGATAAGTGATCGGTAATCATTGCCAACATTAACATCGAGCGGCACGGCTGTCTCACCAAGCATGGGATGACGTGCCTTTTTTAAGTGAATGATTTCATTGTCTGTTATGTCAATGGGATAGCCGCCAATGGCGATGGTGTACTTGCCCTTGGCCATAATGAAATCATATTTTCCAACGATTTGAATTGCGGCGACAATGGCATCGTGATGTTCGAGTATCGACTGTGTCAGACGTTTCAAGATTTGGTAGCATTCTTCTCGCTCCTGTGATTCCAGCATGATGATCTCAACCGTTAAATCTTTAATGGATTCAATCTCGATGTAGACCGTGGAGCCTGACGATGAGGCGCCGATGACTGTTCCTTCAACAAATTTTCTGGATGCAGCCTTGATGGGAATCACATATCGGCCATCGCGCTGGCTGTAGTAGAGTTCTTGAATATGTTTGGCATTTCGGTCCGATGACAGAAACTTATTGAGTTTTTCAATACGGCTGCTGTGCAGGACGTTGATGCGCTGTCTCACCTTTTGCAGTGTATGACTGGCGCGTGAATGCACAATGCTGCCATCGATGCAGTACTCGATGTCAGCCTCAACACTTTTAAAGCTTTCAAGTCCCAATGCGTAGCTGTAAAGAAGCGGCGCCGTGTACTGGTATTTTTCAAGCGACTTCTTGAGATTGCGAATACAGCGCATAAAGTCAGCGACTTTTAAGAGTTCTTCAGGCTGAAGGACAACGCCTTTATCAGCTTTTTGGACAAACGGTGTAATATCGTTAATGCCGCCAAGACTCAATCCCGTTCCCTCTTCTAAAATGGCCTTGGCTTCTTTGGCTTCATCGTATAACTTGAGTACCACAGCGGGTTCAGTCTGCGGCATCATGTTGTCAACCAGTGTTTTGCCGAGTTGACTGGATGTGTAGCGTTTTATTGCGGTTTTAATATCGTTGTACCCTAAGGTGTCCAATGTTTTTTGATCGATCATTTTTGCCTCCAAATTAGCAGATCATTGATTTAAAGGAATTGCTTCATGGCCTTTCCTTATTTGTTTTATCGTGATAATGGTATTTGGATTGCCGATTCGTCTGAACTGAAATTTCAATTGATTTATTTGCAGAGAGCATCGATTGACTATAATCATTTTTTTAGATCAAAAGTCAAAAGTCAATCATACGACTCAATGTATTTTTGAATATAAAAAAATCGTGATTCACGGCGAATCACGATTCAAAATCAAAATAAAGCCTTCCGGAATGAAGGGTTACAGTGGTCTTCATTCAATAGAAGTCAGAGCATTTGAATAGTTGTTCGGCAATCAAATAGATTGATTGATGCGTACACAAACAAAGCTTCATCAAACGATAAAACAATGGATACGATCAATCGGTTAAATTACTATTTGTTACTGAACGACACTCATCAAAACTCCATTTCCCTGTATACAGATTAAAATACGTATACATTTCTTATTCTTAAGTCATATATTTCATTTATAAGTTAGCACATCCCCGTGCTCATGTCAATAAATAGTACAAAATCATCATGATGACGTTGATGGCAAGCATGACGATGAAAGAAAGATTGTAGGTATCACTGCGCCTGTATGTTCGCCGCGATTCACCGTAGCGAATTTCGTTGAAACTGTTGGCAGCGCCAATATAGCGGTCTTGATCGGATCGCCCAAGCATACTGAGCGGCGGCGCACCACCCTGTACCCATCTAAATACAACGAGTGTCGCGAAGATAAATACCCAAACGAAAAGGAACATTTCCAGATTTTCGGGATCATAACGCCAATAGCTGATGCCCTCAACTGCAACTAAGATAAGAAGGCTCTTGAATGTTTTAAATCGCTTCATGTCAAATCCCCTTTTAATGTCAAAATAAATAACACATCCACAAATAGCATATCAGCATTATTGTGGATGTGTCAACGGACAAAAAGGTTGATGGTTTAAAGCAGTAACTTGTAAAGCATTGTTATGTCTTCAACGCTTGCTGGTCTTGGATTGCCCGGGCAGCATGCATCTTCAAACGCAGATTTTGCCAGGAAAGGCAAATCGTCTGCATTGACGATTGACTTGAGATCGCTTGGGATGCCCACATCTGCTGCAAGTTTTTTAACCGCATCAACAGCGGCTTTGCGATAAGTGCCCTGATCCATTGTTTCGACATCTTCAACGCCCATTGCCTTTGCAATGGCTTTATATTTTTCACCAGTATATTCAGCATTATAAGCCATAACAGTTGGCAGAATAATGGCATTGGCAATGCCATGCGGCGTGTCATAAAGTGCACCGAGCGGATGTGCCATTGAGTGAACGATGCCGAGGCCGACATTTGAAAAGCCCATACCTGCCACATATTGTCCAAGCGCCATCCCTTCCCTGCCTGCCGGTTTGTTTTCAACGGCATCTCGAAGCGATCGCGAGATAATTTCAATCGCTTTTAAGTGAAACATGTCTGAAAGTTCCCATGCGCCCAGTGTAATATAGCCTTCAATGGCATGCGTTAATGCATCCATACCCGTTGCGGCTGTTAATCCCTTAGGCATGGTAGACATCATATCGGGATCGACGATGGCAATGATCGGAATATCGTGCGGATCGACACAAACCATTTTACGGTTATTGTCTTCATCTGTGATAACGTAGTTAATGGTTACTTCTGCTGCCGTTCCAGCAGTGGTTGGGACGGCAATGATGGGAACGCACTTTTCGGTAGTAGGCGCGACGCCTTCAAGGCTCTTTACATCGGCAAAATCAGGATTGTTTACGATAATGCCAATGGCTTTTGCCGTATCCATTGAGGAACCCCCGCCAATGGCAATGATATAATCTGCCCCAGAGGCTTGAAATGCTGCAACGCCGTTTTTGACATTGTTAACAGTGGGATTTGCTTTAATATCTGTAAAGCATTCATATGCCAGCGCATTTTCGTCCAGAACGGTTAATACTTTTTCGGTTACGCCAAATTTCACGAGATCGGGATCAGAGCATACAAATGCTTTCTGAAAACCTCTAGCCTTTGCTTCATCAGCGATATGCGCAATTGCGCCGCTGCCGTGATAAGAAGTTTCGTTTAAAATGAATCGATTCGCCATACAACACCTCCAAAAATGTGTTAAAATATTATCAATGTTTATCTTGATTTTAGCAAATCTTGCCAAAATAGCGAGGTTTTTTAATCCTCTGCACGGATAATTATTTATCAATATTGCATATGTATAGACCTAAATATTATCAATACAGCGGCGGTTATTCCCCTATTCTGGAAGCATTCCTATGTTATGATAGAAATAAGATTGACAAAGGAGAAAGGCAGAAGATGAAGATAACGACCAATATTACCAATACGATTTGCGATCTCGAACGATTTGCTGATGAAGGAGATGTCAGACAATTTTGCAGCACCTATCAATTAGATGGTTTTGAACTCCTGCCCTACGGCGAAAATACGTTGGGTGTCGTGCCGCCGGATTTGCTGGTAGGTATTCATTTGGCTTTCGATAATTGCTGGGTGGATTTCTGGCATGGCAATGAAGTCGGCGTCTTCTCTGAATATGACAACTGGGAAACGGCAAAACAAGTGCTTGGTGAAGATATAGAATCCATTATCAGACGCTACAAAGCACAGCTTGATTTTGCTGAGCGTATGAACGCTGCATACGTGGTGTTTCATGCGACGGATATTTCGACGACTGAAACGTTAACGTATCAATTTGATCACTCAGATCAAGCCGTTGTCGATACGTGCTTGACGCTGATTAATACAATCTTGACAGATGGGGAGTACAGTTTTTACTTTCTCGTTGAAAATTTATGGTGGGCAGGTTTTAATTTAATGGATGCTTCCCTCACGGCGTATTTAATGGACGGTATTCAGTATGCCAAAAAAGGAATAATGCTGGATACAGGTCATTTGATGCATACGAATTTGGAAATTGCATCTCAGGCTGAGGGACTAGCTTATATCAATGCGGTTTTAGATGCACATGGTTCTCTGTGTCAATATATTAAAGGCATTCACTTGCAGCAGAGTCTGACAGGAGACTATGTAAAATCGCTGATTGCAAATCCGCCGACAATCACAGGCACATATGCTGAGCGAATGATGCAGGTGTATCCCTATGTTTTTAAGATGGATGCGCATGAGCCGTTTACAGTGAAAGGTGTTCAGGCGCTTATTGAACGCCTCTCGCCCGAATTTTTAACGTATGAATTTATTACAACAAGTCGTGAAGAACACGAAGATTATTTAAAGCGTCAAATAGAGGCATTGGCTTCGGAGAATGGCAATACCCCATGAATATGCCACGCTTCCCTTCAGATGCCATTTGCAACGGGAGGAAAAAATGATTGAAGAAGAATTATTAGATAGAACACTGATGATTTTAGAAGAACAAGGTGCTGCAAAGGCTTATCGCTATTTACTTTCCAATTTACACTTACTGAACGATGCATCCAGTCAAGTTTATAACTTTTTATACTGTTTGGCAGCGGTTACTGATAAAAAAGAAGCTGCGATCAACTGGATGACAGAAGCCATTGAGGTCAAAAAAATGTGGTATCGTCCGGAAGTATTTGAGGATGAGGATTTGGACAGTATTCGGGATGATGAACGCTTCAAACGTCTTGAAGCGACTGCTTATGAGCGCTATCTGAGTGCGAAAGCAGAGGCAGCGCCCCTATTTACACGAAAAGAAACGAAAGCTGAAAAATTGATGGTTGTATTGCACGGCAATCAGCAGAATAATGCTTTTAGCCAATACTATTGGTCCGAAATTCCGACAAAGCATTATCAAATAGAATATTTCCAGTCTGCAACACCGGATTCTTATCAGCTCTTTCGATGGGAAGATGATGATGAAAGCCCTAAGCAGCTGGCTGATGCAATGAAGTATATTCAAAAGGATATCTATCAGTCAATTGTTCTCGGCGGGTTTTCAGCAGGCTGCAATACGCTCTTACGGTGTTTAGTAGAAACGGATACAACCTGCGATCAATTGATTTTGCAATCGCCTTGGATCCCCGTCGTTGATCGCGACCTCGAAAGGATCATCAAAGTATTGCAGCAAAAAAATGTCAAACTCTTAATAGGCTGCGGCAAAGATGATGCCGACTGCTATCCGCAGTGCCTGAAATTTGAAAAGGCAGCTAAGCGCATTGGCTACCATTATGAAAAACGCTATTTTGAAGCATTGGGACATGCCTATCCTGATTCATTTAAAGAGATCATACAGGCATTTTTACTTTGATAAAAAGTAAACTTCTACGAAATTGCATAAGCGGATGGTGTTCTGCCAGTATCACAGTATCGGTGAGATTGGCAGTGAACAGCATCTTTTTTATTGTGGTAAAATAGTGTGCCCTTTTCCCGAAAGAGTTGCGATGACACCAATTGGCAGAATATGTTTATTCTGAATTGTCAGATATTTTTGTCGTCTTTAACGAGGCACGGGGTATCAGATTAGTATATCCAACAAAGGAGGCTGGGGAAATGGCAAAAAAGAATAATGGGCAGAAAAAAGAAATTAAGTGGCATATTTCGACAAAGATTATTATCGCAATTATTGTAACCAGTTTAATTGCTCAAGTCGTTACACTGGGGGCCGTTACCTTTATTGTGAATGAAAATGTCGGCAATCAGGCAACGATGCTGGGACAAAATCAAATTTTGGCAAACAGTTCGAAAATAGATCAGTCTTTCTTGGAAATAGAGACACTGGCGAAGGCGATCAGTGCTGAGGTTGCCATTGATGTGGACATCAATGGTTCAAAGGCGAATATTCAAGTGCTACGCGACCTCTGCGATACCTATGAAGTGAAACTCGCTGAAATGGGCAAGAAAACCATGATTACGAACTCAATTTATATTTATTTTAACAGTGCACTCTTTGGTGATGTCGCTGATTGCTGGGTCTATGGTGATGACTTCAAACGGCAGCCAATGATTAATCTGGATTATTACAATGAACCACATGAATGGTTTGACCTCCCCGTCAAAGATGGCAAGACCATGTGGACGTTCCCTTACATGGGCACGACCGAAACCACAAAAGGTCAATTGATTACATCCTTTGTGACACCGATTATTAAAAACGGCGTTACGGTGGGCATGGTCGGTATGGACCTGAATTTAAAAGATGTGCAAGAAAGTTTAAATCAAATTAAGTTATATGATACAGGCTATTTATATATGATTGACAGCAATGGCGACGTCATCACCCATCCTACGATTCATTGGGAAGATACAAATGGTGATGGCATGAATGATACCAAAGTCAATATCAAATCAACCGGTGACTATCAGTTCATCATTGATGAGTTTAATGCCAATAAACAGGGCTTTGTATCTTATACGCGATTTGACGGCAAAGAAATTTTTTCAGCCTATGACCATTTGAGCAATGGCTGGATCTTGGCTGCCAGTGTTCCAAGAGATGAAGTGATGCGCGTTATTCAGGAACTTTTCAATATCATGCTGACGATTACTATTGCCATTATTATCATCGCAGCGGTATTGGCGTTCTTCGTCGGCAAGTCCATCAGCAACCCAATTATTAAGGTGGTTGAAGCAACCAGCAAGATTAAGGAAGGCGATTTCACAATTCAAGTGGAAACCAAGTCGAGCGATGAAACGAAACTTTTGGCCAATGCGATTAACGATATGACCAATAATATTAAATCCCTTGTTGGCGAATCACAGAAAGTTTCATCAGAAATGGTTGAATCGGCGGCGACGCTGGCAGCGATGTCTGAAGAGACCACTGCAACCGTCGATCAAGTGGCATCAGCTATAGACGATATTTCAAAAGGCTCCCAAAACACAGCAGAAGAAGCTGAAAAGAGCACGGTTATTGTAAGCGTTATTGATGAAAAGTTCGATTTCCTCATGAAAAACAGCGAAATGATGCAGCAGTATGCAGAACATGCGATTGAATCTAATAAAATGGGCTCGAAAACATTGGCAACGCTGAAAGAAAAATCAGAAATCGGCAAAATGTCGAATGAAAAGATCGCGACGGCGGTTATTAACCTCGATAAAAAGACCAATGATATTACCGATATTATTGCGACGATTACTTCAATTGCCAGCCAGACAAACCTATTGGCGCTGAATGCCTCTATTGAAGCTGCCAGAGCCGGTGAAGCCGGCAGAGGCTTTGCGGTCGTTGCTGATGAAATCAGAAAATTAGCGGAAAATTCAAGTATGGCGGCAGACGAGATTCAGTCCATTATCAACAGCATTCAAATTGACTCGCGTCAAACGGTTCTCGTTATGGATGAAGTCAAGAAAATTAATGATGAGCAATCAGAAGCGGTTGAAGATGTCAGCACTTCATTTACCAAAATATTCGAATCCGTTGAGAGCATTACCAAAGAGTTCGATAAAGTGACTTCGGAACTCAATGAATTGAACCGTTCGAAAAATGACATCGTCATGGTTACCAATAATATTTCAGCTGTTTCAGAAGAGACTGCGGCAGCAACCGAAGAAGTCAATGCTTCCATGTCAGAACAAAGCAAGGCCATTGAAGAAGTTGCGAAAAATGCTGAGAAACTCAACGAACTCTCAAGGCTCCTCAGCGATCACATCAAAGTGTTCAAAATCAAATAGATTGGTTTTATAAATGAAAGGACTTTAACAAAACGATGTTTGCGATTTCCCTCCAAAACAACAGAACCACCCGAAAGGGTGGTTCGTTCTTTTTGCCTTTATGGATTTGGTGAGGAAGCCAATTTTTCAGTCCAGAGTTCGAGCAATACTTTTATGTCTTCGCGATATTCTAGATCTGTTTGTGTCTCCTTCTTTTCCAATGTTTCTAAAATTTCAAATGAAAAAGATTCTGCACCATAGGTTTGCCAAGCCTGTTTCATAACGGGCTCAGGATGGCTGTTGGTTTTGACGAAAAACTGAAAACGATTTAGCGCTTTATCCAGTTCTTTTGCGGATCTAAGCCAGAACATGCCGTTGCCGCTGCACTTCAGGCGATATACGCCGCCGGTAATGTCACGTGTTTTATAATTTTCTTTGAGCGTCTTCTTTATCATACGCCGCACTTCCCTTCTTGCAACAAGATTTTTATTATGAATAATAAAATCTACTCAAAACGGTTTACCATATTACTCAGCAATGCCATTTGTTTTGACAGCATTTCATCAGAAATATCGAGTATTGTTGAAGATGTTTTTAAGCTGTCCATAAAGTAAATCATATGAACAGCAACTGCTTCAGGATCAAAGTCTTTAAAAGCACCAGTTTTCTGACCGTATTCAAAAATCATCAATAGTATCCTGACGCCATCATGAACGCGCTGATTCATTTTAAAGCGTTGATCAGGCTCGGCAAAAGCGAATTCGTGAATGGCAAAATAAAGCCCCTTTTGCGGGCTGCGGATGTTTTCAATTTCCTGCTTAAAATACGCCTTTAGAATCGTATCGGCATCAATTGATTCCTGAATGCATGTGGTAACGATTTCGAGATTATTTTCAAAATCCATATCCAACATGCTGATAAAAACTTCTTTTGTTGACGCAAAGTATCGGTATACGCCGCCCCGACTCATTTGACAGCGTTCACAAATATCCTTCATTGTAACGGCGACATACCCCTTCTCTGCAAAAAGTGAAGTTGCAGCCTCAACAATGCGAGTTTTCGTTTGATTGCCTTTGGTAACCATATAGACTCCTTTTAATAAAAAAACGACACGTATGTCGCAATTATTATACGACATGTGTGTCGCTTTTGTCAATCGTCAATTGAGAAAGCAAGCACAATATTTTTTTAATCGTGTCATTCCTTTTTCATTAAAGTGCAAAGAAAGAGACGCCCGCTGCATCATAACGAGAAACTTTGTGATCGAATCGCGCTTCCGGCACACCTTTTAATTGACCGGCCAGCATCATTTCAGCTCCCTTTTGTACCGCATCAATGGTTGACACCGGGTTTTCAAGATCAAAATGGCAAGCGTAGATCACATCAATATTATCTGTATAGCGTTTGAGCTTTTTCATACTCGCAATCAAAGCGTTAAAATTGCGGCCTTTGCCAAACATAAAAATCGGTCCTTTTTGGACGGTATCGCCGCCGATTAAAAATCGTTTGCCGCTTTCAAGCAAAGCAATGCTGCCCGGTGTATGCCCAGGCAAATGGATAACTTCCAAACGATAATCACCGATTTCAATGACATCGCCTTCCCAAACGGCTTCCATGTCAACAGGGTTTTCTGCACTGTTTTCATAATAGTCGATTTCACCGGGATACATATAACGCGTTTCAAAATCGGCTGCATCCCCCACATGATCGCGATCAGCGTGTGTAAAAAGCACTTTCATCGGCAAGTCCGCTATTTTTTTGACTTGCTCTTTTAATGCGCTGCCGCCAATCCCGAGATCGATTAAGAGCATTTCGGTTTCGCCAACAAATAAAAAACTACGCACCATGCCCATTTCGATACTGTAAAAATTCGGTTTGATTTCGTTAAAACGGTACTGATCCATGTTTAATGCCTCCTGTTTTTAAGTAATTTAAGTTATTTAAGATATTTGGGTTTCGCATGTCAAATAATTGACAATATCTGTACATCAGCGTATGATTAAACATATTCCTATATGTGCATATGTTAAAAAATTCATAAGGAGGCACGGTATGCGTCATCATTCTATCCAACCACAACGAGGCTTTTTTCCTCAACCCGTTTACCTCATCGGAACTTATAAAGACAATGGCGAGCCTAATTTTGCACTGATTACTTGGGTGACATTCTGTTCGGTAGAACCGCCAATGCTCATGTTTGCCTCCAGAGGCAAAAAACTGACGCGTGAACTTGTTGAAAAGCATAAAATGTTTTCTGCAAATCTGGTGACATCCGATATGATGCCGGTTGCCGATTATTTTGGTACCCAATCAGGCTATCATCAAAATAAATGTGAAGCGATCCATGTAGATACTTTCCAAGGAAGCAGTCTGGCGGTACCGATTTTAAAGGATTCACCTTGGGTTTATGAATGTGCATTAGTCGATGTCATCGAAAAGGAAAACAGCAGTATCTATATTGGTGAAGTCAAAAATATACTTGTCGATGAAACCATTGAAGATGTCGGATACGGAAAAATTGATATGTATGATCTTGATCCGCTCATCTACGCTCCTGGAAAATATTATAACATTTCAGAGAGCATCGGCAATGTGGGCTTTTCCAAAAAATAGTTTTTAAACGGCAACAAGGCTTGTTGAAGCCAATAAATTTATAAATGTTTAGGGGAGAATGCTTATGTCAAAGAAATGGTATCCTACAATTAACTATGAAACGTGTATCGAATGCGGTGCATGTGTCGGCAAATGTACGCATGGTGTTTATGCTAAAGAAACGCAAACGCCAAAAGTTATATTTCCGGAAGGCTGCATTGACGGTTGTCACGGCTGTCAAAATCTCTGTCCGACGCAATCAATACAGTATGTGGGCGATACTGGTCAAAGCGCGGGGTGCAGCTGTAATTGCAATTGCTGATAATATCAGATGGGATCATCCTCTATGGCAAACTGTTCCATCACGGCATTTCTCAGAAAAATATTTTCAGGCATGCCAATGAACTGATAGAATACGGATTCCGGAAAGTAACCATGTGTATGAATATAGGCGTCATAATAAGCTCCGAGGCCATCGCGGTATGCGATTTCACGTAAGATGGTCTCGGTGTCTTCATAGGCATGTGACGGACGCAGTCTGCCAACAGAATATTTGTTTTTAAAATCCGCTTGCGGGAAAGAACCGTCTTCCCTTAGTGTATTTGCCCATATTTCCAGTTTAGAATACTTCAATGATGATGAAGCAATGATTTCGTGGATTGGATTCGTACCGACGACATCGCTCCAAATTTGATCAAGCGTGCGCATGTGACTCCAGCCCCTTCGCACTTCAAAGATAATCGTGAACAATCGTGCGATTAGGGTTGCATTTCGACGTACATTGACCGGTATAAAGGTACCGAGTACCGCTTTTGCCCCTGCCCTTACAAAGAGATCGCCGACGGTAACGACACCGTGCCCTCTTGGCATGACGTGACAGGCGCTCAGCAGAACCACTGGTGGCACTTCGATATCATTGTCATCTGCCATCCAAATTTGATCGCCAATGACCAGTCCAGCCATATTGTGCTCAACATGGTATGTACCATGCGCCGAAACCAGCAATATATCAGCGTCTGTATGCCCTTTCAGCATTTGCTTAAACTGGTTCACAGAACTGATTTCTTCTATGACCAAGCTGACATCTGCTTCGTTTTTTGTTAATTCAACGAGCGTTTGACTTAAGGCGTCACAGGTGCTTCTTATGTTATCGTCTCGCTCAACACATTCTGCAATGACAATTTTTAATTGTTTGCCTAAATAGATCTGAGGGGGTTTCAACATTTCATATTGTAAGGCCTTGGTGAGTGGTGTCAGCGGCCGGTACGAAATGGGCTTGATACAGCATAACGGCGAGGTACACCCCGGTAAAATAGCCAGTCCAATTGGAAAATCAGAAAAAACGGTAAGCTGAGAAACGTTGTGGATGATATCAATATCATGAGATTCCAGCTTCTGTGATAATAACTTCCCTATTTTTTTCAATATGCGCCAAACATAGGCGTTATTTATTTTTCGCACGTCTTTGCAATGTGATTCTAGGTCAGCCAGTGCGGTAAAGAGCTCCTGAGAAATGCTGCCCATTTCGATATACAGTGCATTTTTAGCAGCGGCGCGATGTGTGCCTAAGATTTGTATAACTTCCTTCTCTACTTTTGGCAGCTGCTGCATTCGCTTTAAATTTTTTTTCTGATGTTTCATAATGCCGGGAAGCGTAATAACCAGCGGGACACCATTAAAATTGGGATTTTCAATTAAATCCTTTTCTGTGCGCGCTTTAAATTGCGGGTCCTTCTCTGCCATTTTGCGATAGACTGTTAACAGTCTTTGACGCATGCCCATTACATAACGGTTGTGATGCCCTTTTGTATTTAAGGCACTGACTTCATCAATGAGCTGCTTTGTATAACCAAACTGATTGGCCAATGGGATGAGCGGCAGTATTTTCCGTTCGTCCCACTCAGTAAGCTTGAAGGAAGGATCAATGACGCATGGAACGGCATTTTCATAGTTTTCGACGATTCTGTCTTTAAGCTGCTGCCAGTGTTGCTGCATCAATGCCGTCGAGAGTTCTGAAACCTTAACAATGCCCAATACTGATGATGCCAATGTTTTATCTTGGATAACGGCATCGTAAATAGCGTCTGCACAAATGATCAGGGTGGGATTGACAATACCGCGATTCAGTTCTTGCTGTAT
Source organism: Clostridiales bacterium (assembly GCA_030446305.1). Lineage (GTDB taxonomy): Bacteria > Bacillota > Clostridia > Peptostreptococcales > Acidaminobacteraceae > Fusibacter. The sequence goes on from JASUSA010000030.1 coordinate 32,308, forward strand.
TAAAGGTTCACTGACCGTATAAGGATATGGGATGATATTGTGCGGTTCATCATGTGCGTGCAGCACGAGCTCAATGTCATTGTCGATCACATCAAAACCCATTCTCGGCAAGTGCAGGATATACCAAAACGCAGGCAAAATAGGATTAAGCGTCTCATCCCAAACATGCATGGTTTGAGAAGCGTCATAAGCATTTGCAGAGACGATTGCCTGATAATCCACATCGATGCCTTCCTGCTCGAATAGGACGTAATAATTGAAAACGATTAATTGATAGAGTGCTGCTTCGTCCATTATGTATACCCCTTAATTTTATGATTTTTACGATTCGGTATAGTAGCGTTAAAATGATGACATGATTATTTACATGATCTGTTTTTAGGCCAAAGATTGGCATTGTCTGATTCTCAAAAATTGTTCTGCAAATAATTTTACCATTGATACCATACAAGATCAATTTTATACTAGAATCAAAGACGTACACCAATTTTAATAAAAATGGTGTGGTTATTTTCAACATGCGTTATGACTATTTCACGATGTCATGCCGTCTGGCAACAATGCTCGTATGAATATGAAAGGATTATCAGATAATTGATTCATCCTTCATTAAGGTTAGTTTATTGATCACCGTATGTGTTTAAAGGAGGCAGTACATGGAACAATCTATTCTGTTATTGGGCGATCCCAGACTTTATGAAATCAGTGAACCCGTGGTGCAAAGTGAAGTGACACAATTAAAGCCCGTCATTCAGGATTTGCATGATACACTGATGGCATACAGGAAGAAGCACCATGCCGGCAGAGCCATTGCCGCACCGCAGATAGGGGTTCAAAAACGGGTGCTCTATATGCATATTGAACACCCAACCGTGTTAATCAATCCGGTTATTACCTTTATTGGCGATAAAGAGATGACAGTACTCGACGACTGCATGTCCTTCCCCAATTTGCTCGTTAAGGTAAAGAGACACTATAAAATCAAAATTGCATTTCGAGATATGATGTGGCAGGAACAGACTTTGACGCTGGAAGGCGACTTATCAGAGCTACTGCAGCATGAATACGACCACTTGGACGGTATTCTTGCAACCATGCGTGCAATCGACAATCGTTCCCTTTATATCAAAGAATGATGTGAATACTGTGAATCAGCGCTAGATATGGCCGGATCACCAAATAGGATATCAAACAAGACATCAAAACAAGATATCAAACAAGACGCGTGACAAATAGCATGTCGCGCGTCTTTCTTATGTCACATGTTATGTGTTTAGATTGTCTTTTCATCATCTAAGGTGCCGATGCCATCCGCAGTGTTATACTTTACGCTTTTATAAAAGACTTGATGACATAACGGTCATTTACCTTTTCAATTGTCAGAACAGCGCCGTCATCTGATGTGCTGCTGTTGAGTGTAATGACGCCACTAGACACAGTCCCCTTTAGGCAGTGAAAAGTTCCCGGCCCAAAGTCGCTGGTAAAATTGTAATAAGCATCTGTATGCTCAAGGTAGATAATCTCGTCAAAGCCGATGCCGGATAAATCGTTTACCGTGATGTTTGCATAAGCCGTTAGGATTTCATCAATGACTTCCCTTTTGTAACGGTGGATGGGTACGGGAATATCATCTGTCACAAATGGCCAATTCGCATTGTTTTTAAGCAGTTCATATTCTGGAAATGATGCTAAGCTCCCTCCGTTACGGATGCCTTTATCGTCTTCTAAAGCATCCTCGTAGGGAAAATACCTCAGAAAGTCAGCAAAGTTGATATCGCTGACAGATGCATAATATGAGGTAAAAAAACAGCTTAATGGATTGACCTGTGACCAGTCGTCCACGTCGAGAACCGGCTGAAACAGAAAATTGACCGCTTCTATTTGCGCATTCGTCAGTGCGCCGTCAGCTTGTCCAATGTCATCCCACGTTTTTTGCCAAAGCAATGGCAAATCTGTTTTTAGCAGTTCAGTTTGCAATAATGCACCCGTTTCTTCAAGTGATGTATTGCGGCTGACGAGTGCTGCCTGCTCACTAGCCGCTTGTTCTCTTTCTGTTGCTCGGAGTGCCGTAACGGCTTTTAGAAATGTGTTAACCGTTTCAGGGACTTTTAACGCTGTAAATGGATTGCGATCCACTTGATAAAGTGTTCTTAGTCTTAGACTGCTGTTTGCTTTCTTTAATTCATACAGTGCATGAATGCTTTCAATGTCTTTTGCGGATAGCATTTCACCGCGATCCGTTTTGTCCCATAGCGAATCCAAGTAGTTAACCATTGAAAAGATGCTTATCTTAAATTGCGGCCTTATTTTTGCAAGGCTTTCGAAACTTGTCTCAATGTCAAAGCATCGGTTAGATGCGTCGCGTAATATTTCGGTTATGGCATCCTGACTTAATTGCCGGTATCTGTCATTCTCTACTAGATCTTTTTCAAGATCATCAATGATGTCAAAAACGACTCTAAAATTCACTGCTGCGATGCTGACGACAGCTTCATCTTGGGTTAATACAGGTTTTGCATACACCGGATTAAACAGCACAGCGATGCAAAGGATAAGAACGATGATGACTCTTTTTGTTTTCATAGGGGCCTCTTTTGTGTGTCGTTAAGTACTTGCAGTGCACTCCTTTATCATTATAACAAAATATTTAAATCGCTGAGGCAATGTCATCATACCGAAATGAAATCGTCATATGGGCAGTGGTCGTATGCACAGTAGTAGGCTTATTAAAAAGAGCACTCATAAAGGTGCTCACGAACAAGTAGTAAAATGTGCTTTTTAAGATGTCAGAATACGCTGCCATATCTGTACAATCTGTTTTGCCAAGTGGTCTGCCGTATCGCGGTTAAACGGCATAACGCGATGATAGTATTTATAATAAATCAGGTTAGACCACAGTACTTCATAGCCGCCTTTGTCGTATGACGCTGCTGTCGGCAAATAGCCTTCGTATCCGTTGGTATAACCGCCGAAGAAGATAAAATCATCCTGCGCCCGTTCTTTGATGTCAATAGCAATTTCACACATGGCTTCATCGGCAATGCCGCAAAGGCAACCGTTATTGACTGTCAGAAACTGTGCTTCTCTTTGAGACGTTTGTATTTGAATGCCCTTGGTATTCAATGATTTGACTTCTTCAAGCCAATCACTGCCGTCAATACCCGCGAATGCAGCCTCTGCTGCGATTGTCTGTGCCCTTTCAAGTGTGGGAACATCTGCCTTAAAAGTCAGTGTCTCTGAGTACATGGACAGTTTATGGATGGCAGTCGGCTCTATTTCATCGTAGACAGCGGCAACAGCACTTTTAATAGCTGCTGCATTTTTGTTAAGTGCCTCAATACTTTCATTAAAAATTGATTTTTTAGCCGCTTCATCGTGTACGACTTTCGCTGCTTCTAATGGGTGTTTTTCAAGAAAGTCAGCATTCTCTTGGCGGTGTTTTGAGATAACATCGCCGGATGCACCTTGGGTCATCATTACCTTACAGTGGTATGTTTCTTCAAGCAGTGCTCTCGTCGGGCCAAAATAATCTGATGAAATCAAATAATTGTCACTTGAAAGCACATTGGCATGCGCAGTTACACGTAGCAACAGCAGTTGTGTTTCATCTGTCGCGGCATTGCTGATTTTTAAAATGCCGATGCGCGGATCGGTGGCATCTGCATCTGAACGCCGATTGATGCCAATGGTGTTTTCTGCAATCCCCCACGCTGCTTTAATAGGAAAAGTCGTTCGAAATGCCAGATCAACTGCTGCGATAATCTTCTGCTTGGCAAACATAAAGTACGCGGCATTATTGGCAGCGGCATCCGGTGCCGCATGGGTGTGTGAAAAGCACACCATAATGTCTTTGCGGTGGCCGTGAAGCTGCTCAGCTATGCTGTCGCGAAGCTGGTCAGTTAAAGCCGTCGAAAAACTCAAGGTATCGACTGTGATTAAACAGCAGATTTGATTGCTGTCCTTTAAAATGAGCACTTGTGCCTTCAACGGATGCAGCACGCCGCGAGCGAAACTGTCTGATCGATTAAAGCCGATCAATTCGCATTTGCGAAAATCTGAAGGCGTAATGTCTATTTCAGTGAAACCCGCAAAAACCTCTTTTGTATCCGCCATGTTTATCCTGTCTATCATGTTGTTTTCCTCTTTTTCATTAGATATCTTTGCTATTTATAACTGTATCAGACTGAAAATCAGAGCTCAACGGATTAAACACTTCTGGTTTGTTTTTTAAAAAGGCAAATTTTTTCAAGATGCTTAAAAATGATATTCACCCGTATAATTTTCATCCATAAATTTCACCTAAATTGTTTTCAAAATAATTTTTAAAAGAAAAGGACTGTCAAAAGACAGCCCACTCTTTTAGCGTCGGTATATAATTTTCTGAATGGAAGCAACCGAAAGAAAAAACGTTTTTGCAATCTCTTCAATGGCAACGCCGTCGTTATAGACTTCCACGATCTTTCGATTTCTCGCATCAATTTTTTGGCGATAGCCTGAACGTTCACCCCATGCTTTCCGCTGTTCTTTCTTAGCCGGAATGTACAGGTACTCACCCTGTAAGTATTCCTGTAATTCGGCCAGTAAGTCCGGGGGGAGAATCAATTTGGCATTTTGGTATTTCATGTTGGCTTCCTCCTTGATAGTTGCGATCAAATTGAAAAGCCAGTATGGTTTAAAGCGACGGATTTACACCATGCAAGTGTCGCTGATTTTACTGGCTTGCATGGCGCCAAACTTCATTTTTTCTCTTTTTGTTGATGCACAAAATGCTCACCACCTTAGTTAAAATGTTATGTACATTATTCAGGATGTCATAAAAGTAAGTTATTGTCATAAAGTGTTATAAAACTTAACGCAGTTTTTTTGAATTTTCGATACGCCCTAACATAGTTGTCTCCGTTTAATTTTTAATCCTTCAAGATCATTATAAATGACTTTACATTATTTTGACAAACAATTGATAAAGACCTTAAAAGCGTTACTATCAGGGTTAACAAAAGCCATATGGTCGCAGTTGTCAATTTCAATGAGTTTAAAGTCTTTCCCCATATTGGCGGCTTTTTTTATATACGCTCTACTCCATTCAAGGGGAACAGCTTCATCCTGAACACCATGAAGAATAAGTTGATTCTGCGCCATTTCGATTTGCTCTATTGGTGAACCATACTTGTATCGTTCAGGATAATCTAGCGGCATACCGTGCAGGAGCTGGAAGACAGAATCGCCGCCCGCTTCTTCATGGTACGCTGTTTCTAAATCAAGAATTGGTGCCATACCTATATAATGAGCGTTCAGGATACCTGTATTTTGCGAACTGAGCCATAGTGCCAAATGGCCACCAGCAGAATGTCCTGCCACGGTAATGTGCTCCACATTCATATGTGGGTTTTCTGTTTTTAACTGTTTTAGATATTTAAATGACAAAATTGCATCCTCGAAAGGATCTTTCCAATAGCTTTCGACTTCCCCAGTTCTCCGATATTCAATGTTCCAAACAGCATATCCCATATGAACAAGAGCCGTTGAAATATCATTTAGCTGGAAGCGATCATAGGGCATTTTCCAAAAGCCGCCATGGAACAAGCAAATTGTACCTAAACAGTCATGGTCAGGTAAATACAAGTCGCCAACTTGTGAAAGATGCTTGCCGTATTTGTATGTTTTGACCATTTTGTGAATCTCCTATCGTGAATGATTGTAAAAGCTTGTTTCAATCCAGAGCATTTAATTCTTTGTATAGATTTTTAGCGTAAGAATCAGTCATGCCCGATATAAAATCAGTGATCATGATTAATCTTAAATAGAGTTTTTTATTTTCGTCTAAGTTTAATGAGCTTTCTTTGTAAACACTCATATGGCTTTTTGAGACTAAATTGATAACACGTTTTTCAAATCCAGACATCTTAATATCACTATCGTATTTTATTGCAGCTGGGACAAAGATTGTCAGCAGATTGCCTAGAATTTTTTCTGCTGCAATTTCAAGTTTTTGAATCTGAATATTATTAAAAATGTTGTTGATGGCTAAGCTTTGAAGGAGTCCAGCCAAACCTTTTCCATATGTGTCATCAAATAAATCGGTTTGATAATTACCGCACATAATATCATCATAATGCTTTGTAAACGAATAGACCGCACTATTCATTAGCAAGCCTTGTACATGAATTATCCAGTTTTGCATAGCAAACATCTGTGGATCATTGTGATTCATATTTTTATAATAAAGGAAATCAAGTTTTTCAATCGCTTCTGTAAGGTATTTAATTTCCGTTTCCTTACCTATGAAATTATCAATGTATGACTTTGAAGCCAATAAAATTTTTTCTACGGTAATGATTCCCTTTTTTGCAGCATCTTCTATATCTGCTGTTAAGTATGCAATATCATCAGCAGCTTCAAGTAGAAATGTAAGTGGATGTCTGCAACCGTTTAACCCTGTGCTAAAAATGATGTCGTTAAATGTTTCGCTTTCTGCATAAAAATATCCCATTTTTTTATAAATGATTGAATTGTCTTTTTTTATCTCTGTTGAGTTACAAGGATACTTTATTAGTGTAGAAAGCAGCCCTTTTGTTAAATTCATACCATTCAAATCAATAAGGTTATGGAGTTTTGTAACTATTCTAATTGACTGTGCATTACCTTCAAAGTTTTTTAAATCATTAATCATTTGTGCATCTAAATAATCTTGGAGTTTTAAACCTTTGAAGTCCAGTAATTCTAAATTTTCAGTAAACCATTTTTGGATAACCACTTCACCAAAATGGCCAAAAGGCGGGTTACCAATATCATGCAATAAGCCGGCTGAAAGCAATATATCAATTATATTTGCCTCATGTTCAGGCGTTAAATCATTTATATTTAAATAATTCAAACGACTGCATACATTTTGTCCAAGCGTTTTTGCAATTGAAGAGACTTCTAATGAGTGTGTTAAACGCGTTCTGATAAAGTCACTTTTTTCTAGAGGGAAAACTTGTGTTTTATCCTGTAGCCTTCTAAATGCTGAGCTAACGATAATACGATGATAATCTTTTTGAAATTCACTTCTAAAATCAGTACTTTTGGAGTGACTTGCTCTTATTCTTTCGCTATTAAGTAATTCGTTCCAGTTCAATTGTAGTCTCCTTTTTTTATGTTTTTGATTTCGCTATCGCTGTCATCGTTGTGAAGTATATTATCTCACCAATATTTGTTCCAGACCCTTTCCCCAAAAATTACTTTTTGAATAACTGACGAGTTCGTTCCATAATGTTTCATCAATTTTATGTTTTTCACTGTTCCATACATCTAATGCTGAAAAGCTTTGCCCTTTATTTTTGCCAATGTATTGGCTCAATTTCATTAGTTCATTTGACAAAAAATCAAAATAAATAGACCAGCTAATAAAAGTCAATAAGAAATTTTGATTTTTCAGTAGATTTTCTTTTTAGAAAAAAAGGTATAGCAAAGCTAACCATTTGAAAACACGAAC
>JASUSA010000087.1 GCA_030446305.1 Clostridiales bacterium
TGAGAAGAACAATGTTTTTAGTCAAGTAATGCAATGGATTCATTCGCAACCTACTTATATCAAGGTTTTACTTGGTGATTTTGGGTGCGAAAGTTGAGTTAATATCATTTGTTCTTTACAGCCTATGTTTTTTATAGCCTTTATTTAATTAGGAATCAAAAATGTATCATCAGAAAAGCTGGTTATTTGAAATAATCTGATACTTTGATCACTTCACGGCATTGTTTCCATATTCTTGCACGTCTATTCTAACCTTATTTGGTCAATTATGCCATCATTTTGAGTAAAAGGCAACACATCACATAGGCAGCATTATCCTTTTCGTTTTATTTTCATAGAAAGCCACGCCGAATGCGGCTTTAATCAGAGCATTTACGCCGTAAAGAACAGAAGCGCCCAAGTGTTTATGCGGAGCAACTCAATCATTGATAAAGGCATCAATACCCAATCTCAGTTTGTCGATTTTCCATTTTTGATCGACCTTTAATAAGTTGACATATCCTGTTTCTGTTACGGTTTCATGTTCATTCTCTGACGACTGCAAGTCAAGTGTCGCTGCATAATTATAGACGACATGATCGGGTTCAGATAAACTCGCTTCCAACTGTATCTTGGAAACGGCAACTGTAAACGGCTTTTCTGCGGCAGCTTCTATTTTAGCCACGATGTAGCGATTCATCAAAAAAATTTGAAACCCGTCTGCTGTTAAAAGCGGATCGTAGACATGATGCATGACTTCAATCTGTTTGATCATTCGCTCTGAAGCATCATATGTCTCATATTGTGCTTTAACCGCTTCTTTTTCATCCATGGTAATGGTATAGAATTCTTTTATAAAGGCTTCTGATACTTTTTTTGAATCAGAACGCGTAATGAACGCGATAACACCAGTGACCACGAGCAGCAGCACAACAATATAGATAAATGCCTTAACATTAAGTTTCATGATTTCCTCCAGGACAACAAGGTGTGTTTCGCTCTATCACCAAATTTTTCATGCTTTTCTGTTTAATGCGCTGCATCCTAATTGCCTTCGGCGCATCAACCCAAACGCCAAGTTTGTAGCAGGCTGACATGGCTTGATCGAAATCACCTTTTAGATCGGAAAGTACATAATAATCGTATTTGCAAATATCCTGCAGCATTAAACGGATAGCCACCTCTCACTCTCACGTTTTGTGTATGGTATTGACGATTCTTGAAAATATTAATCTTCAATAGCCATGTATTGATAACCCCGCGAATGCACCAAAGCGCATCTGCGGGGTGATTTTCCATTGTCATTTAAGCTCAAAACGATGATCCCCTTAGGGGCATAACGCCTCCTGTCCATATCTGTTAATTGCACGAATTGCATCATTCAAATATTAGCCCTTTCACTAGCATGTGTCTTATTTTCATATGACGAAAATAGCTTGTATCGTAGCAAAGGCACTACTAAGGAGAATGATGCAATCACTATGTTTCCACCGCTTAAAATGCAACGTCCCACTAACTTCCTTCGTGATCCTTTTTAAAGTCTCTCACCATATTTTGGTGGAATTTTTCTCTGTAAATTGCCGTATATTCTTCATGGCTGATACCATATCGATTGAGAACATCTGCGTAGTACATCATCATATCACACATTTCTTCTATGAAGCGGGCACGCACTTCAGGATTTTCCATGATTGCATCATCGCCCTTTTTCTTGATAATTGCGATTGCTTCTCCCATTTCTTCAATCATATATAGCATAAATGTTTTACCGTGTTCCGGACTCATCGGCCACCAAGTTTCTTTATGCTTTTCCCAAAGCTTTTGGGACATTTCAAGTGCTTCTTTAATATCAATACTGTTTGCCATGCTGCCTCCATTTTTACTTAAGCACGAATTGTAACGCTATAGGTTGGCCATTATGCTGCTTCAAAACCAACGCGCTGTTTGACAGATTTATAAATGAGCATGCTGCCAACAAGCAAGTACAGAACCTGTATGCCAAGATTAAGCATTATATAATGATCAAAATAGCGATTTGAATGGATTGATGTCAATGCATAGATTAATTGAAAGCCGTTGTAACACAGCACCAAAACACCAGAAATGCGCATTATCAGTCTGTCAACTCCTGAAAAATCCATTTTTAGCACCGGTAATTCAATACCTTTCAAGATGATTTGCGGTTTTATCAGCATCAATGCCCCCAATACGGAAATCGATGCAAATAGAAGATTCGTTACAAGTGTCAATAAGTGCACCTCATTGTAATAAAAAGCTTTGAAGATCTGGCTCATGACAGAAATTGAAGTACTTAAATACATTTCTAATAGATATAATCCAACCATGCGTATTACCAGCTTAGCCGTTTTTTCAATATTCATTTTATGTCCTCTCTTATGTTCTGTCTTATGTTCTGTCTTATGTTCTGTCTTATGTTCTGTCTTATGTTCTGTCTTATGTTCTTCTCTAACGTAAATTGTAATGAATACTGGTTGCTGCTCACCAATTTCACTCAGGGTCGATAGTCATTATGGCTAATCCACTTTAGATTGTCTTCACAATTTGTGAATGTATTTTACCGGTGCTATTTTATTGATCCATATGATAGGCCTGATATCATTTAAATCTTTGGGCGATGTGATGATCCGCTTTTAGCTGCAATAAATCCCAGAGGTTTCCGTATAAGTCTTTAAAGACAGCAACGGTTCCATAATCTGCTTCTTTAGGCTCACGAACAAATTCAATACCATTCCTAATCATCCAGTTATAATCGCGCCAAAAGTCGTCCGTGTTCAAAAATAGAAATACCCTGCCGCCTGATTGGTTGCCAATAAAGACTTCTTGATCAGCATTGGATGCCCTCGCCAGCAAGATAGTCGTACCGGTAGAACCCGGCGGTGCAATAACAACCCACCTTTTATCTTGCTCGGGTTGATACGTATCTTCAAGCAATTCAAAATTTAATTTTTCAGTGTAGAATGCGATCGCTTCATCATAGTCTTTTACAACTAATGCGATATGTACAATTGATTGAATCATTGTGCCTCCTGTCATGTGATTGATTGCAAAATATTGAACCCAGATATTCCAAGAAACAATGCCGGTATTCATGCGATTATTATAATCAGTGTTACTGGAATGCCCGGTCATTCTTCAAAGGATTTTAATTACCAATATTAATCAATGGTAAACCATTTCTCAGTCTGCAAATGAATAATAGCATCAATCCAGCTCGCATCAATGTACATATCGCCTGTCGGTGTTACCGTTATATGATTTGCTTCAATGAAAGGATAAATCTTGGTCAGTTTTCCTGTAAGGTCAAGTTTGAAGTAGCCATCATTAACAAGGCTCACAGTACCATTATATTGATTTGGTAACGTATATTCCGGAAACCATGTGTTTTTTAAATAAAGATTCCCCTCGTAATCCATTCCCAAAGCAGTCACGCTGTACCAATTAGGCCATTGATCATTTAAAATCGATGTCGATAAATCAGAATGAACCATCATCACCAGCCCTTGACCATTGTTAAATCGAGCACTGTCAAAATATCTCGAATCTGAACAGATGTATACACCATCTTTGCCAAAGCAGTAAACACTCGAGATGCTGTGATCCTGAGGCCAATCTTCGATTAATGCTAATTTTTCTGTTCCTTTACCGATTAAGGCATATGATTTTCGGGGCGTGTAAGGTGCCGGAACAGATTCACCATCTACCTTAAAGCTGATTTCTACGTCATACACATTAATACTGTTACAATCGTATTTATCGATCCGAAAACTGTCAATGGTTCTGCTTTCTTGCAGACTTTCTGTCAGATCAAGAACCGGTTCATTCCCATTGTATAATTGATTATCCTTTATTAGAAATTGTGATGTAACCGAATCGCTTTGCACGCTTCCCAAACCATAGGGTTTATCAGCAACTTCAGCTGATTCAATTGCATCAATACTGTCGCTCATATAGTCCAGTTTATAATAAGAAACGTTTTGCCCTTCATTGTAGTGTACATAGTGACCATATTCATCTGCTTCCGTCCCCATAATCCAAGACGTTGTATTGCTCTGGACAATACTATACGCATCATATGCTTCAAGTGTGAAAATGGTAACTGTATCATATTGCTCACCTGGTCCGAATTCGTTGAGTATGCCTTCTGAACTTATTGATAAGCCCACATCATCTTTCCAAACCAGGTCCCATCCAAACACGTCTTTAACATAGTCCCACGTAAGTGGAAGATAAGTTATCCCATTGAATTGAATAAATGGGTACGATTCATTATGATTATCTATCAACATTCCGTTTATATGGATTGGATAATCGGGTATTGTTGCTGTATAGTTTTTTTCACTCTGAAACTTCCCACTTTGATCAAGATCATTAGAATCTGTTTTGATATAGGCTGTATAATTGGCTACAAATAACCCATCTTCACTTGTGAAGCCATATGTCAATCCTAATGATGTACACCAATACTGGGTTAACGGAATATAAGTCATATTATGATGTATAATGAATGGATACTTAAGATGCGTACAATCAACCGTTTCCCCGTTTACAACAATATTAAAAGTAGGTATCGACACTTTTATGCTGTTGTTGTTGGCTTCAGCATAAGCATTGCTGTGACCACTAAAGGCCAAAACGACTATAATGCTTGTTATTACCACGAATTTTATTGTAATCTTTTTTAACATCCTGTCATGCGCCTCTCAGTTATAGTAATCTAGTGCTTCTCGGATTTCATCTGTCATTCTGTATTACATACGCTTTCATTAATATCTTTTTATCTCCAACAACCGAAAACATCATTTTGTATGCCAACTACAAGTTGTTAAACACCGGATGAAAGGCTGACAACTTGTGTGTGTGGCTACAAAATGTCATCTGTTAAAAGGATATCGATACTTTTTAACCAGCCCCTGCTCTGGCCATTCAATTTTACCCACGAGTGTCATTCCTATTTTAGACAGTACTTTGTCTGACGCGACATTATCATCATTTACCGCTGCTAAGATTACATCTAACGTAAACGCTTCCTCAGCAAATTCAATGACCGCCTTTGCCGCCTCGTATGCATACCCGTTTCCCCAGTACGCTTTTGCGTAGCCATACAATAATTCTATCCCGCCTAATATATCACAATATTGAAAACCACAATAGCCTAAATAAGAGCCGCTTTCCTTTAAAATCACAGCGTACTCTTTGGGCTCATCATCAAAATTTTCGCATCTTTCTATATGCCGTTCGTAAGCTTGGTCTCTACTCAGCTTCGTTATCCCGCCTGTGAATTGCGTCACTGCGTCATCATTTCTCATTTTCCATATTGCATCAAAATCTTCAAGAATTGGATCCCTAATCATTAACCGTTCTGTCTCAATGTATACTTTCATGCTCTTCTCCATCGTTTATTCTAAGTTTGTTTCGATGCTGCTGAAATACAGCCTCCTCAAGTTAATGTCGTCGACACGCCTTATCGCTATGCACTTTTTTTGAATGCATTATGCATTATTCATTCTGCTCTACCGATCATTGACATCTATTTATTTTATCATATTGCGCCCCAGCTCTCTTTCGTAAATTATCACTATCGCAAGCCCTGTGATTTATGAGCATATTTGTATGTATGAGGCCTTGGTGGCGAAAATGATGAAGCGTAAAGGACTTTTCACATAACCACAATGACATCAGAAGCAATCCCTGTGAGCAGGCGTGTTAGGTGAAGTTATGATTATTCTGTATTGACAGTGTTTATTTTCTTAATTGAGCACCACAAATAGGGACAAATTTTAGGATCAAAATCATATTTTGATAATAGGGATAAGCAATTAGGACATCTTCTCAGTATACATAGAACAAATGATACAATAATCGAATACGTCACACCAGTAGCTATTATGATCTTGCCAATTATCCCATTATCTTTATATATTAACATAGCCAATCACCAAAAGCGGCAATATTAGCAATATTGACAAAAGCGTAATAAGGAAGACTTTTCGCATAATCGAATATCTTTTAAATATTTTGCTTGCGCTATTCTCATGGGTTATCTCATCGTGTTTATAATTAATCCACTGATAAATATCAGATATAGCCAGTCATCATTAAATAATGACACACTCCGCTTCATAATCCTTAGATACAGCATTTAGTTCAAATTCAATTTTGTCTAATTGATCGTTTGGAACATCTTGAAATGATGCAATGAATAACCGCTTTCCATATTGCCCATTTTGATCATCTGGTTTAAAAATAAATCCCATGCTCGAGCTGCTTGAAGACACTTCGATTTTTCTATTTAAAAATGCTGCCGATTGAAAATGTAATCCTCCAACGTGTACGTTTCAAACTTGTGAACATAAAAGTACGCTTCTTTTTTATCAAAGCAATCAAAATATTTTAATTTTACTGGCTTTTCAATGTTGAAGTCAACACTGTATTTATAGTATACTTCTGTTTCTTTTTGATAAGGTCTGAAATTTAACTTTATTTTCTTATCCATTAAATTAATATCAACCATTGGCGTTGATGTTGAGCACTCATGTTTCGTTAAATGCAATTTTGAAAGATCTACATCATTCCATTGATGAAATTCAACACCTTGCTCAATAAAATACTGCAGCCTATGTAATGTTTGGCTCCCATTAAAATGGACAGCTTCTGTACGAATACAATCAAAGCTAAAAATATTGTCACCAATCTCTAAACGCTCTATGGCTCTAATATTCGAAAAACTTCTTTCGTTCATTATATCTCGGTTAGTTTGTGTCAGTGGTTTAATTGTTGCTTCTTTTTCGTCCATCTCATTAGGGATATGAGTCACCACCCATAGCGAATAGGCCTCCTCTTCATATGTAAGTGCGATCACATGCATTTGGGTCCCATCCAATTCAAGCGGTCGATCAATAACAATAATCTGTAAAGGTCTAAACAAGTAAAAATCTCTAAATATTTTTAGTTTCATAGCCACATCCTGCTAATTGTATTTATAAATGAAGAAACCGCACCATTAAAACCTCAATCCGTTCACAACAATATCTACTATTTTCATCATACGAAAATTTACGTTTCACCATCAATGCTACAATCAACTTGTATAGACTCTGTATTACCTTGCCAGTGTATTGTTATATTAAATTGCTCATCCATGGGAAAACTAATTGTTTCACGCCTATTTGAATAAACATAAATTCGATTTGATTGATTAATTGTTATCTCATGGATACTTCCTCTAATATTTTTATAATCATATTCAATATCAATAAGATCTTTATCTGTTAAATCATCATTTTTATATTTAATTACGAATGAATCGCTTGCTCTCGTTTCATGTAATATGTCTCCATCGAGAGAATATTCATGATCATAATATTTCAATTTATAAATGGCTTCCCAATTCTCACTCTCACTGGTGCACAATTTTGTTTTGCCATCATTTAGTTTTTCAAATATTATATCTGTAATATCGGTATACAATAAGTTAATTGTACTAAGATCTATTGTGTGTGGATCCGGCATCACAATGCATATAATTGCATTTTTAGCCGAAATATATTGTTCATTACCAGTAAATGACCACTGGTCATACATATCAAGTATTGGTTTATAAGCCGTCATCTTGTCTGATATTGAATCGTATATGTATAATTTGAGTTTAAGACTTGAACCTTCTATACTGTATAGCATCGCTTCATCTTCGATATACGGTGATTGGCCATCCATGGATTCAAATTTGAGTTTAATCCCTTCATCTGAAAAGGTTTCTACTATGCTTTTACGCGTAAGAAGTTTTCCATCGTTATCCTCTTGATAATTTAAATATATAATGATAGCAAATACACTGATTGCAATGATCATGATTGCAATTTTCCACTTTCTATCTAATTTGCCCACTTTACCACCTATTCATTCTCATTTACTTTTTAAGAAACTATACCATTCCCTTTAATTGAGCCTTTACTGCAATACGTTGAATTTTCGCATCTTGAAAATAGTTCCTGTTGTCGTGAAAGGATTATAATGTGAATGGTCCATTTCCCTACTTATAAATAGCTTTTGAAATCAAAACGCTGCCTAATCTTCAATCCATGTCGTATATCTGTAATTTTAGGTTTTGTACGACGTTCCCGTGATTCCCGATGTTCCTTCCTTTTAACGCCTCAGCGGAAAAAGTGGCGTATCGCTTGCCTCGCAAGCGACGTGACATCGGAAGGGATGTTGGGAATCGGTGTGTTATGTGAAGGACATAGCTTTTTTAATCCGCAGTTAAATGCCTAATCAATATACGTACAACTTTACTATCCTCAAATAAAAAGATTAATGCTCTAGGATCATCCTCTTTTGTAATGAAACAATACTTATCATAATCTACAAATTTTGATGTATCTACTCTTAGCCCAGTAATTCTCATGTTACATATAATCTCTTCATTTGATTTATCATATATTTCTTCTTTTTTTAAACCATATTCATTCATCACATCTTCAATTGTTGAACCAATATGGATTCCTTTTGAAGTTACATATTCCTCATCTATAGCATCTATCTCAACAATTATGCAGTCAGGTGAAACTTGAAAATTTTCATTATCATAAACTACTACTTCATAATCTTTATACTCTAGCAATGAGTAATACCCTTTATCTACAATAGTCATCTCATCTTTAATTGGAATTATTTTGATAGGCTCCCCCAGCATATCAACAACGTCTTGATATTTCGTACCAAATGTGATACCTAAAATAGAGACGTCTTTATAAGTATCACCATCTTCGATGTCTAATTTATTATTCTTATTAACACTACCTATATTATCATTAGTAATTTGCGTATGTGTACATCCTAGCATTAAAAACGATGATATTAATATTATCATAATAATTTGTGTGTGTTTTATTTTCATCAATGCTTCTCCTATGTATTTTACCTAACATTCCCAAGATTCCCGATGTTTCTCTCTTTTAACGGCTCAGTGGAAAAGTGGCGCGGTGCTTGCCTCACAAGTGCCGTGACATCGGAATGAATGTTGGGAATCGGCGTGTTAGCAGAAGTTCTCATTTGTTGTCCCATTTAAAACATTATATCTTTTATGATATAATAGTATTATAAAAAGGCATATTGATTTATACACTGACAAATCTGGCAAGACACCTGTTCTCGATTTTATTAAATCCTTGCCTGAAAAACACCAATCAAAAGTTTATCGTGAAATCAATCTTTTAGAAAGATTCGGCACTAATCTCAGCTTTCCACATACTTCCAAACTTTAAGGAGACAAGTACAAAAAGATGTGGGAACTTAGAATCAAATCCGGTTCTGATATTTCTAGAATATTCTATTTCGCTTACATCAACAATACTTTTGTTCTTCTACACGGCTTCGTAAAGAAATCGAATAAAACGCCTACCCGTGAATTAGATAGAGCAATCTCATATATGGACGATTATCTCGAAAGGAGTGAAAATTTATGAAATGGGATGACGCAAAAAAAGAACTTCTTAAAAATCCAGAGCTTGTCAATGAACTTGAAAAAAACGAATTGGAATATCAACTTATTACCGAATTCATCCAGGCTCGACTGGATCTTAAAATGACACAAACTGATTTAGCAAAACTCACCGGTACTAAACAATCTAATATTTCGCGATTCGAAAGCGGTAATTACAATCCATCATTAGAATTCCTTGAAAAAGTGGCTTCCGCTCTTGGAAAAAAACTAAAAATTGATTTGCTCTAATACTCTCATTATTGAGAGTTTTTTTATGTAATTCACAAATGAGAATTTTAGCTAACGTTCCCACGATTCACAAAATCCCTCTCATTTAACGCAAAGCGGAAAAAGTGGCACGGTGCTTGCCTCTCAAGCAGCGTGACATCAGAAGGAATGTTGGGAATCGGCGTGTTATATGATGGAGCAACTAAAATATATTCTTATGAATATCATCACCGTATTTGCTTTTTCGTTTCTCTGCTTCTTTGTAGCTTTCTTCATCTTCTCTTATTGATATTACGATAATATTCATTACCTCTT
>JASUSA010000088.1 GCA_030446305.1 Clostridiales bacterium
ATAAATATTATTGAAAATACGGAAAGATATAAGAATTATGATTTTACAACAGACATCGATGTCAATTCAAAAGATGAATTAGGTGCCATTGCAGAATCCTTTAACAAGGTCAGCGTAGGCTTAAAAGATCTTTTGAGAAATATGATAGAAACTTCAAAAGAACTGACGGGTGATTCCATTGAGATATCAGACAGCATGCTCTTACTGCAGGATAAAACCGGTAATACGCTACAGTCAACGTCGGATATCTCAGCTGTCATTGAAGAAACAAGTGCTGCAACGCAACAAGTTGCTGAAACTATTATTGAAGCGAAAGATGCCATTACCATCGTCGCTGAAAAAGCGACAGAAGGTGCCATGCGCGTTAGCGACGTCAGCAGACGTGCAGATGAACTTCGCATTTCGTCACAAAAATCGAGTGATGAAGCAAAACAAATCTATTCAGATGTTAAGACACGCCTTGAAGGCGCCATTGACAATGCGAAAAAAGTGGATCGCATTAATGCACTGCTGGAAGATATTCTCAGTATCACTTCACAGACAAATTTACTTGCACTGAACGCTTCTATTGAAGCAGCGAGAGCTGGCGATGCCGGCAGAGGCTTTGCAGTCGTTGCCAATGAAGTTGGCAACTTAGCGGATCAATCAGCTCAGATGGTTGAAGATATTAAACAGACAGTAGAATTTATACAGCATGCCGTTTCGGCACTGATAAAAGATTCAACTGAGATTTTGGGTTTTGTTGAAAGCAAGGTTTTAAATGACTATGAAAAACTCATTGACATTGGCGAACAATACAGTGCCGATGCAACGGAATTCAATAGCATTATGATGGAACTAAGCGCAATTAGTCAAGAACTTACAGGATCGATGGAAACAATTTCAAGCAATGTTTCTGAGGTGAGAATTGCCACAGAACAAGAAGCAGAAGAAGTTTCCAATATCTTAGCGATGACTGAAGAAGTGACCCAAAGGACCGATCGTGTGAACGATATTATTTCAGAAAACATTAAAATGATTAAATCGCTTGATGACTTGATTACGAAATTTAAAATTTAATGCAGATCACGGTGACAGCAAAGCGTCGATGATAGCATTTGATGAAGTTAAAGGAAGGGACAATCACCATCATCTACTGATGTGGCATTGCCCTTTCTTTTTAGTTGTACGATTGGAAATGGTCAAAAGGGAAGTAAACAGGTAAGTCGATTATGCAGTTGCCTCATGAATATGCGCTATGAAATTTAATGAAGAAAATGGTACAATGATAATCAAGGCAATTGCATGATTACCTTTCGTTGATGCTTCACGACAATATGTCGAGGCTTCATATGATGAACATAGTTTATATAGTCATGAAAGGATTAAAATATGAATAATGCAATTTTTCCAATCGAATAACGAAATGAAATGAGGAAACGGCAATGAGGCTATTACATACGGGCGATTGGCATATTGGCAAGCTCGTCTTTAACCGATATATGACTGAAGATCAGCAATTTTTGCTGAAACAACTGGAGGCGCTTATCAAAGAAGAAGCAATTGATGTGGTGATGATTGCAGGCGATTTATATGATCGACAAATTCCCCCTGCAGAGGCAGTGTCACTGCTAAACGACATCATTACAGAATTGACATTGACGCTTGGGGTAAAAGTGATAGCAATTGCCGGTAATCACGACAGTCCTGAGCGACTGGATTTTGGACAAAACCTTTTAAAAAATCATGGTTTTTATATTGAAGGAAAACTGATGTCGGCATGTGAACCAATAGAACTGTATGATGAATACGGACCGGTGCGATTCTATCCGATTCCCTATGCTGATCCCGCTGTGGTTCGTGCTGTCTTTAAAAATGATTCCATTAAAACGCATGAAAATGCAATGCAGGCGGTTACGGACGGCATTAGGATGTCAATGGATAAAACCATCAGGAATATCTGTATTAGCCACGCATTTGTCGTTGGAGATACAATGCCGGAGACTTCTGAGTCGGAAAGGGAGCTAAGCAGTATTGGCGGTGTTGCACACGTTCCGATAGGTGTTTACAACGATTTTGATTATGTTGCACTTGGTCATTTGCATCGCCCACAGCGTATTGGCGTTGACCATATTCGATATGCGGGGTCATTGATGAAATATTCTTTTTCAGAAGCTGACCATAAAAAATCAGTAACCCTTATCGCATTGGGGGAAAAGGGTGAGCTTGAGATTGAAACAAAATCATTAAAACCGCTGCATGACATGAGATGTATAGAAGGAACGCTTGAGGCGCTTTGCCATCCTGATGCTGCAACATCAGTAAATACAGATGATTATATTCATGCAACACTCACAGATCAAGGGGCGCTCTTTGAGCCGCTACAGAAAATGCGCGCCATTTATCCAAATATCATGCAACTTCAAAGAAGTCATTTAGTATTAAAAAACGATCATGAGAAATTGACAACGCAGCAGCTAAAACAAAAGAAACCACAGGCACTCTTTGAATCATTTTATCGGGAAGTCGTTGGTACTGAACCGGATGAAAGCTTAATGGCACATTTTCATGCAGCAGTCGATAAGACGATTGCGCACGAGGGAGGCGAATCATGAAACCTATCGCATTGACAATAAATGCATTTGGTCCCTATGCTGGGACGGAACAATTGGATTTTTCACTGCTTTCAGATGAAACGCTCTTTCTTATTACAGGTCCAACCGGTGCAGGAAAAACGTCAATTTTTGATGCGATTTGTTTTGCGCTTTACGGTGAGACAAACGGAACAGACAGACCGGAGAAAAGTGTTCGATGCGATCATGCCAAAGATGATCATACAACAGATGTCACCTTTGTTTTCGAGCTGAAATCCAAACGCTGCACTGTGTGGCGGAGGCCAAAACAAATGCGTCCCAAGTCACGAGGTGAAGGTTTGACAGAATTGCCTGCCGATGCCAATTTGACCATTGAAGGTGTCGAACGCCCAATTACCGGAAGCAAACAGGTTACTGCTGCAGTTGAAGAACGGCTGGGTCTTACCATCGCACAATTCCGACAAATTATGATGATTCCGCAAGGTGAATTTCGTGAATTGCTGATGGCAAAATCGGATGATCGCGCTGATATATTGAGGCATATTTTTAAAACATCGCTCTTTAGCAATATGCAACGTCAAATGGCTGAGGATAAACGTCAAATAGCTTCTGATTTGAAACAGCAGGAGACAGCATTAAATGAGACGATTGCCGATATTCGGACGATTCCAGAGGAGCAGCTGCCACATGTTAATGCATGTACTGAAATAAATGATGATGAAGCAGTATCAAATGCTAAACGATTGATAACGGCTAATGCAGTGCTCAACGAGCAGAAACAGGCATCCTTGCCGGCCTATGAAATCATTCACCAAAGTCTTCAGACATTCAATGGGATTTTGAACCGTTATATTGATCGAATGGATGAGCGCATTCGAGTGCAGGAAGCGGATTATAAAAACCGTCTTCGCGAAATTGAACGTCAACAGGCTTTAAATCAACAAATTGAACGCTACCGGCAGGCAACTGCAGATTTAAGCTCACTCGATTCTCAGCGTGATTCAATGGCGGTCAAGCGGCAAGAAATTTTACAACTTGAAGCGATTCAGAAGATATTGCCCATAGAATCTGAAAGGACTCGAAGAAAGCAGAGGCTGTCAGATTGTGAAGCACAAGTCGTTGAGGCAGAACGGCGTTATGAAACAAAACGACTAAGACTTGAGGCAGCGCAGCATGCATATGAGGCAGTGAATACACCAGCAGCAGAAGCAGAACGTCAAAACCTCAAAGCGTCAATCGAATCACTGAAGGGTTATCAAAAGATACTCGAAAATATTGAAACACTTAGTGATGAAATTGTGCAGTTGAAGCAAGCTTGCACCGTACTTCAAACAAAAGAAAATGAATTGGTGCACAATCAGAAGGTTGTCGAACGATCCATTGAAAACTGCCGACAGTACCTTGTGATGCATGAGGATGATGCTTTAAAGTTTTTCGAAATGAAGCAAGCGCTTAACGATACAAAGGCAGAAATTTCAAAAGTTGCATTGGGCATTGAAGCTTTTCAAAATTGCCGGGATTCTTATACAGAACTGATGGATGCAAAGAAAGCGATGCAGGTGCAAAAAGTACACTGTGATTTGGCCGAGCAAACATACCATTCAATAAAGATGAAGTATCATCTGAATCAAGCTGCTTATTTATCGAGTCTACTTGAGGAAGGGATGCCTTGTCCTGTGTGCGGGTCAACGTCGCATCCCAATAAAGCTGTTTTGGAAGACACTGTTGAAATAGCTGATCTCGACAGTGCTGAACAAGCATTTGAAGCGGCACAGGCAGATTTCAAACAATACGAATTGACGCTTGAACGGCAACGCGTTAAAATGAAACATGAATTGGATGCATTAATGGCCTATTTGAAAGCGATTGATGAGACTGTTCAATGTCCTGCATTTGATGAAAATACCGGATTAGACGTCAAGGATCTGGCGGTTGTGCAGATACTTACAGAAAAATCAGTATTATTGCGTCACTTATGTGATGAACGCCAGCAATCGTTGACAAGAATGGAAAAGACGTTAGAAGAAAATGAGCGGCAAAGTACATTAAAGAACGTTGAAGAGACCAAGCTTGATGAAATTAGAACGGCCATTGAATCGCATAGACGCGAAAGTGCTGAAAAAATTCGTTCACTTGATGTAAAATCCGCACAGATTGAAACAATGATTGCATCTATACCAACTGCATATCGACAACAAAAGGATGCGGCACTGATGCTTCGAACGCAGCAGGATCAACTTGATCGCTTAAATGATGAACTTGAAACACTGGCACAGGATGCCGAAACGAATCGGAATGCTTTTATAGATGCCAAAGAGAAGACTTCTGTTGCAGTGGCAACGCTTGAAACAGCAAAGATAGAACAGCGGGATGCCGAACGGCATTTTCATGAATCGCTGTCAGCGCATCAATTATCAATTGAAATTTATGATAACCGCAAAGCGGATGTTGCAACACTCAATATGTTGAAAGTGTCGCTGGAATCATATGATCGCCAGCGCTTAATCGTGGAAAATATTATTAAAGATTTGGAACCTTTGGCAAAATCACGTGAGCTCGTTGACATTACTGATTTAGAAAAACGTATTGAAGCAGTAGAACGCAATTATAAAAGTGATCAAAAGGACAGAGAGATATATTACCTTACGGCGCGTGAAAATGAAACGGTACTTTCAAAAATGCAAACGATTTTAGAAAAGCGCTCGTCACTTGAAGCCGCCTACCGTTATGTAGGTCAGTTATCAGATGTCATGAATGGTAAAAACAAAAAAAATATGACGTTTGAACGGTATATTCTCTCTGCGTATTTAAGGGATATTTTAGTGCTCGCCAATGAACGCTTGCTTGCAATGACCTATGGTCGCTACACACTCCACATTGCAGAGGAAGTTGCCGATCGGCGTCAGGGATCAGGCCTTGATTTGGAAGTAATGGATCAGCATACAGGTTTGCCGCGTTCTGTGAAGACATTATCCGGCGGTGAAAGTTTTAAGGCATCATTGGCACTTGCGTTAAGCTTATCAGAAGTTGTTCAGGAAACAGCCGGTGGCATACAGCTTGATACTGTGTTTATAGATGAAGGATTTGGCACGCTGGATCAAATATCACTGGAAAGCGCGATAGAGTGCTTAATGGCGCTTCGTGAAAGTGGCAGGCTGGTGGGCATTATTTCACATGTTCAAGAACTCAAAGAGCGCATTCGAACGCAGTTGGTGATAACGCCTAGTGAACAGGGTAGCCATGCGTCTTTTCAGTAAACAGAATTGACCGTAAAATGGGTCGATGAATGATAAAACATAATTTACCGGATGGAGGTTTTATGGCAGATTTAAAATTTGAAATCATTGAAACACTAGGTGTTCTTTCAGAAAACAGCAGTGGATGGACAAAAGAATTAAATCTCATAAGCTGGAATGACAGAGCGCCTAAGTACGATTTAAGGGACTGGGCGCCAGAACATTCAAAAATGGGAAAAGGTGTAACATTGACGGATGCCGAGTTAAAAGCTTTGAAAACGCTTTTGGAGCAGATTTGACGATAAAAAAGCTGCGCAAAATATAAAATTCAAAGGTGAGAAAACAGGCTCAAAGACTAAAAGCTAAAAGACTAAAAGCTAAAAGAAAGTAAACTAAAAAGAGAGAGAAAGGCAAAACGGAATGACAAAAGAACTTAAAGAAACGATTGTATTGATACACGGCGCGTGGGATACGTCAAAAACTTGGGGACGTCTAATACCCTATCTAGAATCATATGGACATCACGTCATCGCGCTCGATCTTCCCGGACGCGGGACAGACGGGCGTGAAATAAAAGATCAAACAATGGATATATATGTAAATGCTGTCGAAAAAGCAATTGTGGCATTAGAGGGGCCAGTTGTTTTAGCTGGCAACAGCATGGGCGGCACGATTATTTCAAATGTGGCAGAGCGTATACCGAATAAGATTAAAAAACTGATTTATATAACCGCATTTATGCTTAAGGATGGTCAGTCGCTGAACGGTACAGACGGCAGCGGCATTATTCCCGTTAACTGGCGTGCTTATTCTGAAGATGGACTTACAGCAAAGTTTGTAGAGACAATTTTTGTTGAAGGCGATCGGAAACAGACCATTAATAAACCGCGTATTAAGCCACCGGTTATGTACGAGAGCATTGATGCGCTGACGAGCAAAGTACATGTTACAGAAGCAAATTGGGGAAAAATCCCAAGGTATTATGTCAAATGTACGAAGGATATTGCGCTCCCCCCGCCAATACAACAGCAGATGATTGATGCGCAGCCATGTCATGCAGTCTATGAAATCGAATCCGGCCATTCACCACAGATTCAAAAGCCTGCAGAATTGGCAGCGATTATACAGAAGATTATCTGTTGAAATTTAAATCGAATGCTGATCGCAGCGTTATTATGACGAAATGCGTTTGTGTAATCATGTTAGATGCAAAATAAATAAACACCTGATGCGGCACTCAGAAATTTTTCTGAAAGTGAAAACGCCTCAGGTGTTTTTTTAGAATGAAAAGATAAGCAATGCTTAGATGGTGATATTTGACTGCAAAAATGGTTTGCTTTTAGCGTAAAACAATTATTCAAATTAGAACGTCTGGTGTTCGGTGCGGTAAATAATTTCGTCCTGCAGCGCTTTTTCCAAATTGTTAAAGTGATCGGAATAGCCAGCGACGCGAACAATGAGATTCGCATAGGATTCGGGATCTTTTTGTGCTTCAAGCAGTAGTTTGCGGTCGATGACATTAAATTGAATATGATGTCCGCCCAATAGAAAATAACTTCTAACAAAAGCGCTTAATAAATCAAGGCCTTTTTCGCCGGAAACAGCACTGGGTGCAAATTTTTGATTGAGTAAAGTGCCGCCGGTAACAGCGTGGTTCATCTTTGACGCTGATTTAATAACCGCCGTTGGGCCATTGATATCAGCACCTTTTTCAGGCGATATACCATCTGGCAGTGGGCGATATGCTTTTCGACCGTTGGCGCTGGCGCGTGTGACACTGCCAAAATAGACATGACAGGTCGTTGGCAGCATATCAATGCGATAAACACCGCCGCAGGCTGAAGGTCGATTGGTGACAGCATCGTAAAAAAACTGGAAAGCTTGTTGCATCATATTGTCGGCATAGTCGTCATCGTTGCCGTATTTTGGCGTATGCTTGAGTACGCGATTGTGAAGCATTTCATAGCCTTCAAAATTTTGGTCAAGTGCAGTCATCAGCATTTGCAGTGAAAAGTGCTGTTTGTCAAAGACGTTGTACTTAATGGCAGAAAGACTGTCGGCAAGGGTACCAATGCCAACGCCTTGAATGTAACGCGTGTTATACCGAGCGCCGCCGCTGTTATAATCCTTGCCGCTTTCAATGCAGTCGTCAACGGTAATGGATAGAAAAGGCGCTCGCATTTGATCGGCAAATCGCTTTTCAATGAGTTGATTGCCCTCAATTTTAACGTCAATTAGGTATTTCAGCTGTTTTTTATAACCGTCGAGAAGTGCGTCAAAGGATTGGAATGACTGATCTGATTCCAGTAGTTTTAGCCCGACTTGCGTCTGGGTTTCATTATCAAATCCATTGCTCAGTGTGAGCTCTAATACTTTAGGCAAATTAAAGTAACCGGTGAGAATGTAAGCTTCTTTACCGGCACATCCGGTTTCAACACAGCCGCTGGAGCCGCCGTATAATGCATCCTGATATGATTTTCCAGCGTTTAATAATTCCTGAATAAGTTCTTCTGTGTTGTAGAAGGCCGGTTGTCCCCAGCCCTTGCGTGAAATTTCGCAAGCGCGTTTAATGAAAGCACTCGGCGTTTCACGGTTGATTTGTACATTAGAACTCGGCTGCAGCAATTTCATTTCATCCATGACATCTAAGATGATAAAAGAAACATCGTTGACGCCGGATTTTCCTGTAATGGGGTCTAAGCCGCCAGTATTGATATTAGCGAAGTCTGTGTACGTGGCACTTTCTTTTAACGTAACGCCGACCTTTGGCGGTGCAGGCTGATTATTAAACTTGATCCAAAGGCATTCAAGTAATTCCTGCGCAGATTCACGCGTCAAAATGCCGTTCGCCACATCGCGCTGATAAAACGGGTAGAGATACTGATCCAACTTGCCAGGTGAAAAGGCATCCCATGTGTTAAGCTCAGTCGTAACGCCAAGGTGAACAAACCAGTACATTTGAAGCGCCTGTGCAAATGTCTCCGGCTTATGCGCCGGTACAACGCGGCAGTTGGCGGCAATGGTAAGCAGTTCTGTTTTACGCTGTGGATCGCTCTCAGCAGCCGCTTTTGTTTCTGCCATTTCTGCATAGCGTTTACCGAGGCATATGATGGCATCGCAAGCAATTGCCATAGCTTCTAGCTGATCGCGCTTTTCAATCGCTTCCGGATCATTTAAATAATCGAGAAGATCAATTTGCGATTCAATACGTTCTTTAAAATCTAAAAAGCCATTGTGATACATTTTGTCGTCAGCGACAGTGTGTCCAGGGGCACGCTGTTCCATAAATTCAGTAAAGACACCAGCTTTATAGGCTTTATGCCATGCGGGTGTCATATCGTTTAAAATGATGTGACGTATTGATTTTTCTGACCAAAAGGGAATGATTTTTGATGCATGAACAGCTTTATCCGCTTCGGAGACTTTGAAGGAAATATATTTGCGCTTTGACATGACATCGAGATCTTCAAGTGTATGACAACATAAATCTGGAAAAGTCGGTGCAGACTGCGGTGATTTTCCCTTCTCGCCAACAATGAGTTCGAGGTCGCCAAAATAGAGTGTGCGTATTTCCATGAAGCGCTTAAAAGCCATTGCACGCAAGATGACGGGTGATTTGGTGTCCATGTATTTTTCATAAATTTCTGTATAAATAATGGCGCGCTCCATATCGAGACGCGGCTGTGTGCGCGTGCTTTCAGCACGCAGGTGCTGGGTTCTTTCCGTACTGCCTCTGACGAGTTCCATCATTAACCTCCAATGTGTGTATGGTATCCGCTTTGGATAAATTTTTGCTGTATTGATGAAAGCATTGCCTGATCAGGTGTCTCAAGTGTTTCGCCAAGATAAGGTATGCCAAGCTTTTTGTATTTATGTTCTGATATATGGTGATAAGGTAATAAAAAAACGTCTTTAACGGCAGACTGATTTAGAATGAAAAGGATTTTGTCGAGTTCTTCCTCTGTGGTATTAAGCGGCTTAATCAAAGGGATACGTCCCCAGACAGTCACTGAGCTTTGAGAGAGCTTATAGAGATTTTCTTTGATGATGTCGTTGTAAACGCCAGTATAAAGACTAACTATATGAAGTCAATAGAAAAAACAAAATAATCTAAATAAAATTAAAGTTAAAAAATTGCACGACAAAAAGAAGTAGAGAAATCTACTGAAA
>JASUSA010000031.1 GCA_030446305.1 Clostridiales bacterium
CAGCAACTGTATCGCCTTGCCTAAGTGCTTCCGGATACATATATAAACCTCCTAAGTGTCATTGCTACTTATTATTATAGCATCTGCGTGACGCGATGCATTTTAAGATTATGAGACATTCTGAACGGGCTGATCCATAAGGTGATGATACGATTGCCTCAAAGGAATGACAAGGAATAACATTGCATGCGTCAAAAAAATATTAAGAATTGTTAACAAATTCAGCGCCGGCTATTCATACTGTATGATTAGCGCTATACTGTAGAGAAATAGTGCATTTGACAGACAGAGGAGAAGCTGAAGATGAAAGATGCAAATATGGATGACATCTCAAAGCTGGATAGGCTTCGGCAAATGCAATTCAGCTTGACATCAGAAATGCTCTATCAGCAGCTAAATGATGCTATAGAAGATTTTACACCTGAAAGATTTCAAAAATGCCTTGCCGCGAATGAATTTTTCTCAGAGACGATTGGCGGTGAAAGGCGTTACCATCATCTAAGTGCTAAGACGTTTATGACGGTCAATCATGCGGTTCATGCTCAAATAAAGCGCAATCCGTATTTTGATCCAATCCGTTACCAAAAAACATATGAAGCGCTAACAGCGCTACAGGAAGCACTTGAATCAGGTCAGAGGTTTCAGTATACATTTCAACTTGAGACGACGCTCACGGTGACAGACGATCGAAACGTCGATCGAGACGCCGATCGAAACGACAGGCGATATTACGTCCACTTGCCCATCGCAAGAGGCACGGAAACCGTGCTGCTGGAAGCATCTCCAACACCTTTTGACCTTGCAGAACCAAATGCAATGCAGCGAACGGTTTATTTTGATGCACTTCAAGTGGTTCGACAATTTTTTATACGATATGCCTTTTCAAAAGAATCACAGTGCAAGCGGCGAAGTGCTGCATTTGCCGAACCGCTGACACCAGCGAATGTGCAGAAACTCGCGCCTTTTTTATGTGAAAAGAAACCGCATATTGTGTTTACGGAAAGTATTTGTCAAATTGTTGATTCTTTCCGTAAAGACAGCGCGAATCCACTGATAATCGCACGCAAATGCTATGATTACGTTACACAGCATATCCAGTACGCTTTTATGCCGGATTATCGTCTGATCAATCAACTGCCGATGTTTGCATTGACGCATGGTAAAGGCGACTGTGGGACGCAAGCCCTGCTTTGGATCAGTATGTTAAGGTATGCGGGAATTCCTGCGACGATGACATCGGGACGGATGCTTTCGCCAATTGACGATCAAACGGGTATGCATGACTGGGTGGCTTATTATATTGAACCATACGGCTGGATTGAAGCCGATCCATCCTACGGTGAAGAAGCGTTGCGATTGGGTGATGAGAAACGCTGGCATTACTATTTTGAAAACGTTGATCCCTACAGAATGGCAGCTAATTTTGACATTCAGTCAGCTTTTGCTTACCGTAAAATTCGACGTGAAGATCCGTTAGATAATCAATCGGGTGAAATTGATACCAATATGGGCGGCTTGAAACCCGATTATACAACAATGACTAAAATTGTAAAATCAGAGAAAAAAATCGTCATGGATTGATGATATAAAATAATAGCATAAATAGGAGGCACATATGAATATACCTGTATTTGACGCGCACGAAGATATCTGGACGCATGTGGCGCAGTGTCGTGAACTAGGCGAGCGCAGCGTCTTTGAAAATCATCATCTCGCCAATCATAAAGCCGGCAATATACGCGGGGGCATTTTTGTTATATGGATTGACAATCAATATTTTGACAAGCCGCTTGAGCGTGTTAAAATGATTGCCGAGGCTGTTAAAGCAGAGACTGAGGACAGCAAAAGTATTTTGAAAGTGGCAACCAGTCGGGCGATTTATGATGCGGCCGCAGCGGAGGGGAAAATAGCCGCTGTATTTGGATTGGAAGGACTTAGCTATATTGAAAATGATCTGTCATTGCTTGATTCACTGTATGATATGGGCGCCAGACATGCTTCGCTGACATGGAATGAAGAGAATGCGCTAGCAACAGGTGCCAAGGGAAGTGCTGACAGGGGACTGACATCATTTGGACGTCAGGCTGTCAAGCATATGGAAGCAAAAGGCATGCTCGTGGATGTTTCGCATCTTAACGAAAAATCATTTTGGGATCTTATGCGGATTAAAACCACGCCGATGATGGCATCGCATTCGAATGCAAGAGCTTTATGTGACCATCCAAGAAACTTAACAGATGAACAACTAATGGCAATAAGGGATATTGGCGGCGTCGTCGGCTTGAATGCGTACCCTGGTTTTGTTGGGGATGCACAGAGCTTCGATGATTTTGTCAATCAAGCAATTTACCTTGTTGAAAAAATTGGCATTGATCACGTTGGCTGTGGTTTTGATTTTTGTGATTATTTAAAAGGTGGCGATCTGTCCGATGTTATTCCGGGATTTGAGGACCATACAAAAGTGCCACATTTTTTTGAAGTTTTAAAACAAAAGGGATACGCTCAGGAAGCACTTGAAAAAATTGCACACGGCAATTTTGAACGCTTGCTGATGCAAATGAAATAAAGTGCAAATAGAACAAAATGCAAATAGAACAAAATGGGGTTAGACGCAACGGTTGAAAAACAATCGCTGTTGTGGTACAATGCATGCAATAAGAAATGAAAAGGAAAAGATGATGATCACATCTGTAAAATCGATGATATGGACAGATAAATCAATGCTCTATCTTGTGGGCATCGCATTTAAGAAATTAAATGACGGGAGGAATCTGTCCAAAATTCGAGCGTGTGATCAGGCAGTGTTTTTATGATTCAATATGCTCACGAATGGACGCTCTTCCCGAAATGGAAGGGCGTTTTTTATGTCTAAAAAACGATTTAAATTTTACACATATAAGGAAATTGCAGAACCCCTTAATAATCCTTCACTGCAATAGGTTGAATGCCGGTTTTCAAAGGCTATACACATAGTAGCGGAACATTGAAAAATGAAGGGTGCAATTGCCTCATACGAAAAGAGGAGCATATAAAATGATCGAAATCGCATTAAATGAAATAAAGAAAACATATTTTGCAGATCCCGTTTTAGAATCGGTGACGTTAACGTTGCAAACACAGGAGCGCATAGGCCTTATTGGTGACAATGGATCTGGCAAATCGACACTTTTTCAAATCATTATGGGGACATTAAATGCCGATTCTGGACAGCGAATTGTGCGTAATGGTGCCAGAATAGGTTATCTAGAGCAGTCGGCAGACCAAGACGTGCACAAACGCGTTCGCGATGTCATCGTTGAAGCATATGAAGCGCTTTATGACATCAAGGCACAATTTGATGCACTCGAAATAAGTATGCGTGAAAATGACCCGGATTTGGAGCGGAAACTCGCAAAAATAGGTGAACTTAGAGCGCGGTTTGAACATGGCGGCGGCTATGAAATTGATGCTTCTGTGGATCGAATATGTCAAGGCCTCAATCTATCAGAAGCTATGCAGGCACAGTGGTTTGGCGAACTAAGCGGCGGCGAACGCGCACGTGTACAACTGGCAAAACTGCTGTTGCAGTCACCGGATATTCTATTGCTGGATGAACCGACAAATCATTTGGATATCGAGACGATGACGTGGCTTGAGGATTATTTACGGCAATATAAAGGCAGTGTGCTCATTGTGTCCCATGACCGAGCTTTTTTAGACAATGTCATTCAAAAAATTTATGAATTGAAACATGGCGTCATCGAAACCTATTTTGGTAATTATTCAGATTACCTTAAAGAGCGAGAAATTCGACATGCCCTTGCGGTTAAACGCTATGAACAGCAAGAACGAGAAATCAAACATATAGAAGAAGCGGCAAAAAGACTGAGAGACTGGGCGAATCGCGGCGACAATGAAATGCTCTTTAAACGTGCCAAAGCAATGGAACGACGTGTTGATCAAATGGACAAAATGGATCGGCCGTTGCGTCAGTCGGTTGATTTTAAACTGAACTTTGAAGGATCGCAGAAAGCGGGAAGAATAGCGGTTGAAGCGGAACATGTCACACTATCAATTGGCGGAAAAAACTTGATCGAAACAGGCGATTTAAGGGTGGCGCGCGGTGAAAAAATGGGATTTATCGGCGCCAATGGCACGGGTAAAACAACACTTTTTAAAGCTATTTTGGCTCAGCAGGAGCCGTTTCGCATTAATCCGTCATTGAAAATCGGCTATCTGCCGCAAGTGATCACCTTTCCCTCCAATGAAATGACGCTAATTGAAACATACAATACTGCGCATCCGCAGCCGGAAGGTGATATTCGCAACAAACTTGCACGATATGGTTTTTATGGTGAGGATGTTTTCAAGCGCGTTGAGAATCTATCAGGCGGCGAAAAAATGCGTTTAATGCTGGCGATATTGGTAGCGCAGGATATTAATTGTCTTATCTTGGATGAGCCCACCAATCACATAGACATTCGAACGAGAGAAATTGTTGAGACAGCTGTCAATGCATTTGACGGAACTGTACTCTTTATTTCACACGACCGGTATTTTTTAAAGAACTGTGCCACGAGCATTGCTGAAATATATAAAAAGCACCTTCTTCAATACGGTGGTGATTTTGAAATGTATCAAGCACAACATGAACAAAAACATGCGATTGTCGAGCAGCTACATGCCAAATCTCAAAAATCGGCACCTCCCCAGCATATCAAACCGGCAGAACGCCGTGAAAATGAAATACAGCTAAAGAATAGAAAAGAGCGGCAGACAGAAATGCAGCGACAAAAATTAGAAGCTGAGATTGATGCGCTTAATGAAGTGATTGCGAAAATGAAAGCGCAGACAGATCGTTTAGAGAACGACTATGAAGTACTGCTTGCACATACGGCTAAAATTGAGGCCGAAGAAGCGGCGATGGAAGCGCTCATGGAAAAGTATTACGCGTTGTAAATAAAATGTTTAGAGGCTGTGATGGTTGGTATGAATGTCATAACGACAAAATGGGAAAGGAGATTATGAAACGAATAAAGGGTTCATAAATCAGAAAGATGGCAGTAGGCATTTATTTAAATTTTAGGGGCAATGCAGCAGAAGCGCTTGCATTTTACGAAGCAGCTTTTCGTACACCGGAACCTCAGATCATGAAATATGGTGACGCTCCACCGTCACCGGCATTTGATATGCCGGATGAAATGAAGCCGCTGATTATGCATGCGACGATAGAAATCTATGGGGCGCAAATAATGGTATCGGATACACCGGCGCACATGCCATTTCAGGTTGGCAGCAATATGAGCATTGTTGTAACCCTTGATGCTATTGAAGAGACCAAGCGCGTTTTTGACGCCTTGTCTACAGGTGGCACTGTTCAGCAGCCGCTTCAGGAAACTTTCTGGAGTCCATGCTACGGCGCACTTGTTGACAAATTCGGTGTTGGCTGGCAATTGTCTTATGAAGCAAAGTAAAACAGCATTAACAAAAAGCGGTTTTCAACGTTTTGCAAACGTATGAAGCCGCTTTTTATGATGCCGTTTATGAGTGAATTGCAGTGAATATCGATCAAATCATGAAAGCTGATTGATGCTTTCCAGCACTTCATGCGAACCTTTTTCACCAAGCGCCGACTCAATCAACACTGCACCTATGAGAAACACAGTCAAATTACTGATAATGTGGATCAAAGTAAATGTCAAACCAAAGGAAGTGACTTCAAAGAGCACCATCGGCAGTTTGGAAGTTGACCATACACCGAGAAAAAAGAGAACATAGCTGAGCCTAGCGCCTTTTTTCAGCAATATTGCCGCAACGGGAAAAGCGGCATAAAGTGGGCCTGCAGCGAATGAACCAAGCACAAAGGCGATGAGGATTCCCTTGATGCCGGAATCATGTCCCATGTGCCGGATCATCGTTTCACGCGGAACCCATGCATCCAGCAATCCAATTAGGATAAAAATAGGCGGCAGTATTTTAAGCATGGACTGTATGTTGACAAGCGTTAAATTAAAAGCGCTGGTGCCCATAGACGGTGAATATAAACCAAGCAGTCCCATACCTGCCATCAGGACAAGAAGCCACTTATACGTTTTGATAAAAGCGATTAAATGCTTCATCACATAACCCTCCAAATAATCATTGCAAAGCAGACAGAAGCGAATACGGCGACAGTATTTCTTAAAAAAGCGGCGCGTTTGCCAAAATATTTAATTTCAACACCGAGTGAAGCGATGCCAACCCCCATGAGACTGGAGACAAAAGCAGCTATTTGTGGGTAGCCTGCACCGTGTTCCAAAAGATTTGCACCAAGCGGAAATGCGACAAAACTAGGCATAAAAGCAAGTGCGCCGACGACAAATGCGATGAGCATGCCGACAATGCCGGAACCGGCACCCAGTAATTGGCTGATGAGTTCTTCGCTTAGCACAGAGAGTGATATGCCAATAAAAAACATCATCGGTAAAATAGCAGGCATTAGTTTCATAATGGATCTATAACTGACTTTTAATGCTTTCATTGTTTTGGTACGATCCTTGTAATAAGAAAAGACCAAGGCGCCAATGGCTAAAAAATAGAGCGCATAGTCACTCATTGTCAACACCGCCTTTCCATGCATGGTATGTTTTTATGAAAAAGTCGAGGTTGCTGCGACGCATTTTGATATCGTCATAAAAATTTTCTAATGTGTTTTGACCACTGGCAGTTAATGCATACATTTTTTTTGGCGGTCCGGACTCGCTGTGATCCCAGCTGCATGACACACAGCCGTTTTCCTCCAATTTGTTAAGTGCTTTATAGACAGCAGCACTGTCAAAGCGGCTGTAAGGGAGCCTTTCGTTGAGTTCGTTTAAAATCTCTAAACCGTATCGCGGCCTTTCGGCCAGCATGAGCAATACAAATGCCGGCACATGACGTCCAGGCTTGCCGATCATAGAACCTCCTTGTGTGTCAAGTGATTATATATGTCAAGTACATATATGTGTTGAAAACATAATACACGGATGCTTGTAAAATGTCAATATTATAAAGAAATAATGCTTAAATATAGTCAGTTTAGTTGCTATGTGGTAGGATATAAATGTGAGCGGGAGGCTTGAAAACATGAAAATTAAAGCATATGCAGTCTCAAAAGAAATAGATTTAAACATTATCGCACAAGAGTGTGGCATAAGGAAAAAATATACTTGGGAAGAACCGCTTATTTTAACAGAGCTGTTGCTTCAAAAAATATTCCACGAGGCTCATCTCCATGAAAAATCTGCTTTTATTTTTTCTTTCGGCGCAGTAGTATCCATCAATTTTACGCCGGATGAAGACAACCAGCTAATACAATATCTAAAAGGTTTTGAAAAAGACATCAATATGAGTAATTGGCGCCGATTCAACGATGATTATGAAATTGTTATCGATGATACACTGCCGGATGAAACGCCATTTGTTTTTACGGATGAGCAGTTGTTTGTCAAAATATATGATCCGGCATATTTGGAACTCGCTGCAACGGTTATCGCGAAGTCTGTTGCACTGGAAAGTGTTGAAGAGCATTTAAAGAGCATATTGGATAAAATTGAAGTGATGGTTGACCGTTTGGAAAAGGGGAAACTGCGATTGAGTGATCGAAAGCTTGCGAAGACGATTTCACAGGTGCTGCATCATGAATACAGCAGTATTGCCTATATTATGATTTTGGATAAACCGGATTCCACATGGGAAAGCCATCTCAATAACTTGCTTTACGATCAGATGGCTGAATTTTTCGAACTGAGTGACAGATATGAGATTATGAAATCAAAGACAGATATCATCAACAGTATCATTGATGGATTTGCAACCATTAGTCACTCGATGCGCGGTGCTTTTATAGAGTGGCTGATCGTCGTGCTCATTGTTGCAGAAGTTATTCTAATGATTTTAGATTTGCTGAAGTAAGAAGAGGCCTTTATGAACGAAGTGAAGTTCCTGTCAGTAAAGCTGGCTGAAAAAATGGATCTAAATGCGATTGCTTCCGTTTTCAATGTGACGCGAACCGTAAAATGGCAAGAAGTGCTGCTGATTGATCACGAGCTCGTGGAACTGGTTCTCAAGCGGCCGGTTGAAAAACGTGAAGTGTACCTATATAGTTTTGGCGTTGCAACATTTGTTGATTTTTCTGAAGCTGAAGTTAGAGATTTTGTTGCCTTCATTGCACAAATACAAGCTGTGAGTTATGATGATTTTGCGATGTATTATGATCATTATGAAGCAACTGTAGGCGATTATGGTGAGTGGATTGTAACGCCCACATTGACAATTCCCTTTAGACCAATGATTAAACATATTGCTGAAGCCGTTGCAAAATCAACCGGACTTATGCACACGGAGGCGCATTTAAATCGCGTCATGGATGCTGTAGAGCCGATGATTATAAAACTTGCGGCGGGAAGGTCCAGAATTACAAAGACGACGATGCAAATTGTAAGGGAAACCATTGTCTTCAAGTTCAAATTGACGCGAAATCTTAAACTCTTTGAACATCCTTCGGACGCTGAGTTTGGCAATATTTCAAGAGAGGGGTACGACTGGCTGTCAAAGAACTTTGAACTCGATGAACGCTACCAGATCAATGCACAGAAAATAGAAACACTCAAGCGTATGGTGTATCAGTATTATCATTTTAATCAAAACCGTAAAGTGCGTTCGCTTTATATCTTTGAAGTATTCCTGCTGATGCTCTTTCCATTGGTTCGAATGCTAAGCGATCGTTTGCCTTTAATGATAGCATGGCTGCAAAGAAGCTGAGGAGTCCCCATATGAAATATTGGCGAAATATGGCACTTTCAAAAAGACTATTGATTTATATAATGATTCTCGTATTGATGGCGGTATGTGCAATAGGTGCTGTCAGCTATACGATTTCTAAGCGTGCGTTGGATGACAAAGGCAAGACCATTCTTGAAAATGGTGTTGTCATGGCAAGCGCATATTTGAATGAACTGTGGGGCGATTATGAACGCGGTGAGTATACATATGATGAAGCCGTGGAAAACGTTAGGGTGTTTTTAAACGGAGAGATGACATCAGCAGGGCATCGTGATTTAATGACGGGGATTGATCTCGGCGAACACGGGTATTTCATTATTTACGATACAGAAGGCACTGCAGTTGTTCATCCAACAATGGAAAATCAAAATCTTTGGCATGTCGTCGATCCGATAAGGCAAGATTATTATCTCGTTCAAGATCAGATTGCCATTGCCATGAATGGCGGCGGTTATGCCCATTATGCATGGGCATTTCCGACAGAGGACCGCATTGGCGAGAAAATTACGTATGCGCAATACTTGCCGGAATGGCAATGGGTTGTCGTTGCAACGACTTATGAAGAGGATTTTAACAAGAGTGCACGGAGTATCATTCTCGTACTTATTCTCTCGGCCATTCTTTTCTCCGGCATTGGCATTGTCGGTGCTTCCATGTTTGTAACATCTATTACAAAACCAATGAAGCATATTTTAGAAGGGATGAAAGATGCGAGCGACGGCGATTTCAGACAAATAGAACCCATCAGGCGAAATGATGAAGTCGGGCAGCTTATTGTCGGCTTTAACCAGATGTCCTGTGCCATTGAAAAGGCAAATGACCATTTAAAAAAACAAGCGGATCGAATTGCTTTTTTAGCATACAATGATGTCATAAGTGAATTGCCAAACCGTAATCGATTTTCAGATTACGTTAATCAAAGAATTGAAAAAGGAATCCGTTCAGGTTATGTTCTGCAATTGGATATTAAAGACTTTAAAATTGTCAATTCAACAGTGGGCAGTGAAGTTGGCGACTTTATTTTAAAACACGTTGGTCAGTCGTTTTTAGCCGTTAAAGATGAAAAGGCAATGATTGCCAGAACGAGTGGCAATGAATTTTCTATTTGGTTTGAAGATATTCATCAAAGCGATCTCATAAAGATCATCAATGCCTTTAAACGCGTCTTAAATGAACGGTTAGAGCGGAATCAGATAAAACAGACCATTGATTTTCACTATGCCTATGCCGTTTATCCAGAGCACGGGCGGAATTTTGACACACTTTACAAGCATACGTCCATTGCCATGAAATATGCAAAGGAAAATCGAGATCTTAAAGTCTATCGCTTTGAAGATACGATGCTCGAAGTGATTGAGAATGATTTAAAAATGAGCAAACTTTTAGAATACGCGATTTACAATCAAGAAGTTACGGTTGCTTATCAAAACAAAGTGTCATTGGCAACTGAAAAGGTGATTGGCGTTGAAGCATTGGCGAGATGGTATTCTTCTACATTGGGCTTTGTAAGTCCAGGTGTGTTTATCCCAGCCATCAATCGATCGAATTTAGCGCTTGTCTTTGGACAATACATGTTGGAACAGGTCTTTTTTGAACATCGGTTTGTTCACCAAAAATTTGGCGATCACATTAAAATTGCAATCAATATCTCCCCCATTTTTTTCATAGAAAAACAATTCATCAGTATTGTAAAACATGCGGTTGAAAAATTTTCCATCGATCCTAGACAGTTTGTATTTGAAATAACGGAAGATGTCTTTATCAGTGATCTCGACAATATAAAAGAAACCGTGGGCACATTGAAGACAATGGGATTTTCAATCTCACTGGATGATTTTGGAACGGGATACTCATCCCTTAATTATCTGAAGAATATTGATATTGATGAAGTAAAAATTGATAAATCATTTATTGACCGCATTACCACAGATGACAAAACAGTTGCGATGCTTGCAGCTATTCGAAAGATCACAGAAGCTTATGGCTATGAAGTCGTCGCAGAGGGCGTTGAAACGATTGATCAGATTAATATCTTGAGAACGGTTGGATACGACACAATACAAGGCTTTTATTACTCGAAGCCGGAACCTATTCAATATGAGGAGATAAGCCTTCCAGAAATTGAAATGGGCAGTGTCGAGAATAATAATACAAAATAATTGTCTTTAAACGACGGTATTTGCCGTGTCAATGACATAAAATAAAATTTATAGTAAAGCAGAGAGGTTATTTGCATTATGAATCGTTTAGCAGAAAAAATTAAACAAGCAAGGTTACAAGCAGGCCTGACCGAAAAAGAACTCGCTAAAAAATGCGGTCTTCAGATTTCATATATTATACAGGTTGAGAGTGGCAAGAAAATTATCAATGAACAGATTGCCGATCAAATATTAAAAGCACTCGGCTCAACGGTGACGCCTTTATCGGAACAGGCTTCTGACTATGATCGCACCCATCGTGTACAGCCTCAAAAGGTGAATCCGGAAAAGGTACATAAGCCGGTTGAGCCAAATGCGCAGTGGGCTGGCATCATCGGTCAGTTGATTTATGAAGTACCAGTGATTGATCTTGCTCAAAACACGCAAATTGGAGCCATTCCGCATCCAGTACTGCAGAATAAAGTAGAAGGGCACAATGGCGATAAGCTTTACTATGTACACCTGTCGTCAGACTGTGATGTAAAATTGCGCCTCTGTAAGGGCGATCAAGTCTTAACGCTGAAAACAAAGTCTGTCATAACGGGTGCCGTTATGCATTTTAAATACCAGAATAAGTACTATGTCGGCCGTGTACAAACCTTGGATCGCAACATGGTGATTGTAACGAGCGATATGATAAAAAAAGAGATCCCACAAAAAGACATCGAAATCATGGGCCAGTGTTTAAAAGTCGTCTTTGATTTGTAGTGTCGGGGGAAATTCGAGGAGGAAGTTATGAATTATCAAGAAATCGTCAAAAAAGCGAAAGCGGATATTGGCCCCAATTGTCGTGTTTGTCCGGAATGCAACGGTGTTGCATGCAAAGGCATTATTCCTGGTCCAGGCGGGAAAGGCACTGGACGCGGATTCATACGGAATTACAATGATTTAAAGGGTATTGCGCTCAACATGGACACCATCTATGAAAATTTTGTGCCGGACTGCCACGTTGAACTATTTGGCAAGACATTTGACCTGCCGGTATTTGCAGGGCCAATTGGCGCAGTTCAGCAGCATTACAGCGATAAGTATGATGATCTGACCTATTCGACTGCACTCATAAAGGGCTGTAAAGCTGCCGGCAGTATTGCATTCACAGGCGACGGTGTCGTAGATGCTGTTTTTAACGGAACGATTGAGGCGATTGGCGAGCACGAGGGCTGCGGTGTGCCGACGATTAAACCATGGAGCAAAGAAGAAGTGATTAAGAAGATTAAAATGGCAGAATCGGTAAATGCCGCCGCTGTTGCAATGGATATTGACGCAGCGGGTTTAACACTGCTTGGCAAACTTGGCAAACCTGTCTTCCCGATGTCTGTAGAGACGCTTAAAGCGATTGTCGACAGTACAGAATTGCCGTTTATTTTAAAAGGCGTCATGACGGCAGCTGCTGCCAAAAAAGCCGTAGATGCAGGCGTCTACGCCGTACTCGTTTCAAATCATGGTGGTAGAGTGCTAGACGAAACACCGTCAACCATTTCTGTTCTTGAAGAAATTATTGAAGCCGTTGACGGAAAGGCGAAAATTCTGATAGATGGCGGCTTTAGAAGCGGTATCGACGTATTTAAAGCAATCGCAATGGGTGCGCATGGCGTCATCATCGCCAGACCGTATGCGACAGCTATCTATGGCGGTGATGCAGAGGGCGTGAAAATTTATACGGATAAAATAAAAGATGAACTTGAAAATGCCATGCTCATGACAGGATGCAAAACACTATCAGAGATTACGCGCGATAAAGTGAGAAAACTTTAATTTAAAACGAAAAGCAGGCTGTTCGTTACACTGCGGTGAAAGAGGCTGTATAGAGACGCCCCCATTGTTTAAACAATGGGGGTTTTTATCGTGCCGTAAAACCAAATGCTGTTTGCCGTGTTGATAACAGTTTGTTTACAATTCCTAGGATTGACATCGCTTTGGGACGCGCATATAATAATATTAGATTAGCACTCGACGAACGAGAGTGCTAACAACGAAAAACATATTGCGTGTAGAGGATTGAGGAGGTATTGCTTATGAATTTAGATAAATTGTCGCCAAAATTAAATGAAGCGATTGAAATAGCGCACCGTACAGCGATTAAGCTGAACCATGCAAAGGTGGAAGGCGAACACCTGCATTATGGACTTATAAAAGTTGAAAGTAGTTTAATCAGACGGATATTGCAGTATTTAGGTGTGGATGCTCAGAAATATGAAAACGAGCTTTATGATTTACTTGATAAGATGCCGCAAGTGCTTGGCGAAGATGTACAGATAACAGGGACGCGACGTTTCAATCAATTGTTGATCCTTGCAGAAGAAGAGGCTGAGCGCATGGGTTCTGGACTGACGGGACTTGAACACGTTTACCTCATGCTGATTAATGAACGAAGAACCCTTTCTTCCGACCTCATTAAACGATTTGGGATTACAAAAGATGCTTTTTTGGATGCTTTGCGATATGCTGCAGAAAATGGCAGTGCCGGTGGCAATATGGACAGCGATCAATTTGAATCGCTTCGAAAATACAGTCGTGATCTAATCGACATGGCGCGTCAGGGCAAACTTGACCCAGTTATAGGTCGGGATGCTGAAATTCGTCGTACAGTTCGCATCTTATCGAGAAGAACAAAAAACAATCCTGTTTTGGTTGGAGAACCCGGGGTTGGAAAAACAGCTGTCGTAGAAGGGTTGGCACAGCGTATTCTAAAAGGTGATGTACCTGAGAACTTAAAAGGCAAACAATTATTTGCACTGGATATGGGTGCGCTTATAGCAGGTGCGAAGTTCAGAGGTGAGTTTGAAGAGCGTTTGAAAGCAGTGCTGGACGAAGTACAAGCTGCAGAAGGCGAAGTGATTCTTTTTATTGACGAATTACACACCATTGTCGGTGCCGGTAAGACGGAAGGTGCCATGGACGCGGGAAACTTGTTGAAACCGCTTTTAGCACGTGGTGCTCTGAAATGTATTGGCGCAACGACTTTAGATGAATATCGCAAGTATATTGAAAAGGATGCGGCGTTGGAGCGACGCTTTCAGCCTATTCAGATTGATCAGCCCACGGTGGAAGACACCATCTCCATCCTTCGTGGTCTCAAGGAAAAATTCGAACTGCATCATGGCGTTCGCATAACGGATGGGGCACTAGTGGCCTGTGCCGTTTTATCGGATCGGTATATCACAGACCGTTTTCTGCCAGATAAGGCGATTGACCTCATGGACGAGGCCGCCGCAAAAATTCGTACTGAGATTGACAGTATGCCAAGTGAACTCGATGAAGTGTCAAGGCGCCAAATGCAGTTGGAAATTGAAAAACAGGCACTTTTAAAGGAATCGGATCATGCCTCTGCTGTAAGGCTGGAAAAGATATCAGAAGAAATTGAATCGCTGAAAGAAAGCACATCCGAAATGAAACTCAAATGGGAAATGGAAAAGCGTGCGCGTAATGCTGAAAAGGATATTCGACAGCAAATCGAAAACGTCAAGCTCAAGATAGAAGAAGCGGAACGCGCTTATGACTTGGAAGCGCTTGCAACTTTAAAATACGGTGAACTGCCGACACTTGAGAAACAGCTTGAAACGGCTGCTGCGCGTTCTCAGGAAGAAGCGCACATGCTTAGTGAAGCTGTTACGGAACAGGAAATTGCTGAAATTATTTCAAAATGGACAGGTATTCCGGTGTCAAAGCTAAATGCATCTGAAAAGGAGCGTTTGCTGCAGCTTGAACACATTCTTCATAAGCGCGTCATTGGCCAGAATGATGCTGTAGAAGCCGTTAGCGATGCCGTATTGCGTGCACGCGCAGGCTTAAAGGATCCCAATAAGCCAATTGGTTCATTTCTGTTTTTGGGACCAACAGGTGTCGGCAAAACAGAACTTGCCAAGGCACTTGCAGAAGCGCTCTTTGACAGTGAACAAAACCTCATTCGTATCGATATGAGTGAGTATATGGAAAAACATGCTGTTTCCCGCTTGATTGGTGCGCCTCCGGGATATGTTGGCTACGATCAAGGCGGTATGCTCACAGAAGCCGTTAGGCGTCAAGCCTATTCAGTGATTCTATTTGATGAGGTGGAAAAAGCACATCCGGAAGTCTTTAACGTATTGCTGCAGTTGCTGGATGATGGTAGGCTTACGGACAGTCAGGGACGTACTGTAAGTTTTAAAAACACCGTGGTCATTATGACATCTAACATTGGCAGCGATATTCTATTGGATGAACTCAAACAGC
Organism: Clostridiales bacterium; assembly: GCA_030446305.1. Classification (GTDB taxonomy): domain Bacteria; phylum Bacillota; class Clostridia; order Peptostreptococcales; family Acidaminobacteraceae; genus Fusibacter. The sequence goes on from JASUSA010000031.1 coordinate 15,192, forward strand.
AGGATACGATTGGCGATGCAGCCAAAGATGCGGTTTTAGCGCGTATGCACCAGTACTTTAAGCCGGAACTCATTAATCGATTGGATGAAACCGTTGTCTTTTCTCCACTGACGAAGGTCGATTTGAAACAAATCATCGACATCATGATTAGCCATTTGGAAAAACGATTAAAAGAACAGGAAATTAGTTTAAGCGTTACACAAAACGCAAAAGAACAAATTATTCAGGATGCCTATAATCCTGAATTTGGTGCAAGACCACTAAAGCGATTTATTGAACGTCAAATTGAAACCGTCATTTCCAAGCAGATTATCGCAGGGACTTTAACAGCTGGCATGAACGCCGTCGTCGATGTTGAATTGGGCAAATACTTTATAAAAACAAATTGACAGATAGCAGAGATGCGTTTATACTTTTCCCAATAACACGATAAAAAAGGAGATTTGCAAATGAGCGAGGGTAAAGGCGGCTGCGGCTGCGGTAATCACGAACGTCATGCATCTGGCGGCTGTTGCGGCGGACATGGCCACGGCCATCAAGAAGGACAAAAAGACGGCTGTTGTGGGCATGGCAATCATCATCAACAAAACGGCGATCAAAGCACTCACGGGCACGGTCAAGGTGGCTGCTGCGGAAAAGGACATGGCGGCTGTGGCGGACATGATGCATAAAGCATTGCGCTTTTAGCTTTTAGGTCTGCAGTGGTATTGAATGATCGAAAAACAAATAAAGGTGTTCCACAATGCATAAAAACATTGCGGAGCACCTTTTTGAATATGATGCGATCGTACAAATCGGTTACATAACGGCGTCAGCGAGGCTTGGACTTTGGTGAAGTAATGCGCTGAGCTTTAGAATACCTTGTTGAAACCGTTCATCATCGGGTTCTGTCGTAAGTGCGATGCGAATGGCGTTAGGACAGCTGCCGCTATCAACATTAAATTTCTTGGCGCCAATAACGCGGATGCCCACGCGAAGTGCGGCGTTTTCGAAAGTATCTGCATACCAGCCCTCGGGAAGTGTCAGCCATAAAAACATACTTTCCCGATTAATAGAGAGTTCAAAATCTTCTAGATGGGATCTGGCCATTTGCTGTCTTGCAGAAATGGCAGCACGAATGCTGACGGCAACTTTATGAATATCGCTGTTTTCGATCATACGTGACAGTATTTCGGCATTTAACGGAGATGCCATCCAGACGGTATGAACCAATGCGTTCAAAAATGCATTGCAGTCGCGTTCAGATACTTTTACATAGGCGATGCGAAGTCCAGGATACAGCGTTTTCGAAAAACTGCAGATATAAATGCTGTTTTGCGGGAGCAGGGCAGATAAAGCAGTTGTGCTCTCCAAATTGGTGAATGCAAAGACATCGTCTTCAATTAGGCGCAAATCCGCTGAACGGATGACTTCGGCAAGCTGTTGTTTTCGCTGATCGCTCATGCACGTCGAAGTTGGATTTTGCATATTTGGCATTAGGTAAACACCTTTGATTTGTTGTTTTACGCAGGCTTGAGCCAATGCATTCGGCAGCATGCCTTCATCATCGCTGGAAATGGCAATTAGCTGAATGCCGCATAATTTGGCAGCATTTATAAAGCCGGGAAATGTCAAAGGGTCAGCAGCAATGATATCACCGGGCTGAAACAATCCCAAGAGCGTACAGTGGATTGCATTCATGGCGCCTCCTGTTAGAATGATCTGATTGATATTGATATTTCGGAAACCATATTGGGAAAGCCAGTTGGCCGCCGTTTGACGATGGCGATGCAAGCCTGCGCTGTCGACATAGTGATAGATATCCATTAATTCCGTTGCATCGCCAACTTGGCGAATTGTTTTTAAAAGCGGTGTTAAATCGGCAATGCCGGGATTGACAAATCCAAAATCAATAAGTGTACTTTGAAGTGTTTGAGTTGATGCATTTGCATTATAGGCAGTGCTCCGCGCTTTGATGTAAGTGCCATCGCCTTTTCGCGTTTCGATAAGGCCGCGCTGGTTGGCTTCGCCGTAGGCGCGGGTAATGGTGGTTAGATTGACGCCTATTGTCTCCGCGAGTTGTCGCTGAGGCGGTAGGCGATCATTAGATTTTAATTTTCCAGTGTGTATATCGCGTTCAAGTGCATCGGCAATTGCTTTATAAAGTGCGATGTTGGTATTAATCTGTTTTGGTAGCCACATTGTTCTTCTCCCGTATATGCGTAAAATTGTATGACAAACAATATGACGTTGACTTTTTAGATGCAAGCACTATAATAAGTAAAAACGAACAGTTCTGTTGAAAACAAAACCAAGTATTGCGTCATACAATTAAAAGATGTTGTCATACATTATGATAACCTATAACGAGAAAGATGAAAAGGTGTATTATGGTTAAGAATGCTTTAAGACTCATATTTGGACTTTGTCTCTACTCAGTCGGAATTATCATGACGGTTAAAGCGCAAATTGGCTACGCGCCATGGGATACTTTTCACTATGGTATCAGCGGACACGTGGGTTTGAGTTACGGTGTTACGTCGATTGCCGTGGGGGGGATCGCTATGATCATTGCCATGGTATTGGGTGAAAAAATTGGGATTGGTACGGTGCTTAACATGACGATGATTGGTATCCTATGTGATGTCATTTTACAAAATCAATGGATTGCGACACCTGAATCTTATATAGGGAAAGTGATGCTGTTGGTTATTGGTTTATTGGTCATTGCCTTTGCATCGTATTTTTATATCAGTTCCGGTTTTGGTGCCGGCCCTAGGGACAGTTTGATGGTTGGATTATCAAAACGACTGCGCTTGCCGGTGGGCGCTTGCAGAAATTTGATTGAACTTAGTGTTTTGGCAACGGGGTGGCTATTGGGTGGTGCCGTCGGTGTCGGTACGGTGTTATCGGCACTGCTGATGGGTGTGTTTATTCAATTGGTCTTTAGGCTCATGCGATTTGATGTCAAATCTGTACAGCATATGACGTTTGTGTGGAAAAAGCAGCCTGTCTCTGACATCGAAATAACGGAGAAATAACATTGAAAGCGGTCTTTTAAAGCGTTGTTAAATACGCCGAGAGGGACCGTTTTTTAATTAAAACATAATATTAGGCGCCTTAAAAATAAGCTATAATGGAGTTGAAAACAAAGATGGGGAGGCAAGAGATGCGTAAAGTGTTTACAGTGGTTGCCGGCATTGTCATTGTCATTATTATGGCTGTGATGCTCTTGATATTGGTTTTACAACTGACGGATTATCGACCGTCGGGTCTTGAGTCGACGGCAGTGCGTCACGCAGAATCTGATGAAGCTGCTCAAGAACGCACCGTATATGACATTGCAACGTTTAACATTGGTTACTGTGGTTTGGGTGCTGATGAAAATTTCTTTATGGACGGCGGAACCAAGAGCAAGCCGAATGATCTTGATACGGTGCTAACGTATTATCAGTCAATTGAATCGTACCTCGATTCGATAGACGCTGACTGGATGATGCTTCAAGAGGTGGATGTTCAATCGGATCGTACATATGATTTTAATGCTTATCAGGCGCTTCAAAAACATTTCGCATCCATGTCTGCCAATTTTGCCTATAATTATAAGGTGCTCTTTGTCCCTGTCCCCTGGCCGCCAATGGGACAGGTAAACGCCGGTCAGGCGACCTTCAGCCGTTTTGACATGATAAACGGCGAGCGCTTGGCACTGCCGAGTGATTATGCGTGGCCACAAAAGCTGGTGATGCTGGATCGATGTGTCGCGGTTACGCGGTATGCCGTTGCAGACTCAGAACATCAGCTCGTCATGATGAATGCACACTTTTCTGCCTATGATGACGGCACACTTCGAGCTGCGCAAATGGCAGTTGTCAAAGCCTACATGGAGGAGGTCTACCGCAGAGGAGACTATGTCATTTTGGGCGGTGATTTTAATCAGACATTCCCGTCTGTTGATATCAATGCATTTCCATTATTCGAAAATGGCAAATATTATAAACCCTATCAAATTGAAGCTGACTGGACCCCAGATGGCTGGCAGTGGGCAGTTGATGATACAAAGCCGACTTATCGTCTGCTCAATGCGCCTTATCAGCCTGGCATAACGCAAGTGGGGATTATTGACGGTTTTCTGGTTTCACCCAATATAAGCATTGTTGATGTGACAACGGATGATCTTGGATTTGAAGCATCTGATCATAATCCCGTCAGAATGTCCTTTGAACTGATCCGCTAAGCAGCGGCATTTAGTGTAAAACTGAGTATTGTATTAAAGAAAAGCAGTATTGTATTAGAGAAATACGGTAAAATTAATTGTATGGATTGACATCATTGAAAGAGGTAAACATGATTGGAAAATTAGAAAAGCATATCGTACTCGGCATCGTATTATTGATTTGTCTCAGTGGAAATGTCGCAATGGCCGACACGACAATGAAAGGGATCTGGGTCGCTACGGTGTATGGCATTGACTATCCCGGTAGTCCTACCCAAAATCCTGAACAGCTAAAAGCTGATGCAGACCGTATTTTAGAAACGGCCAAAGAAGCAGGTATGAATGCCGTATTTTTGCAGGTTCGCCCCACAGGAGACGCGCTTTACCCATCTGCATTGTTTCCATGGTCCAAATTCTTAACGGGAACAGAGGGAAATGCACCTGCAGATTCTTTTGACCCGCTTGCGTATTGGGTGACACAGGCACATGCAATGGGCATCGAACTGCACGCTTGGATCAATCCGTACCGCGTCACGCGTGATATGGCAAAAACAGAGGAAAACCCTTATTCAAAACTGTCTGCCGAGAACATGGCGAGACGTCACCCAGAATGGACAGTTCGTCATTCAGATGGCAATTTGTACTACAATCCGGGATTACCGGAGGTAGAAAAATTGATCGTCGATGGCGTCGCTGAAATCGTTGAACGTTATGATGTCGATGGCATACATTTTGATGATTACTTTTATCCGGGTCAAAACTTTGATGATGCAGCCGCATATGCACAATATTGCGACAGTGGTGAAACGCTGGATGATTTCAGGAGGCGCGTTGTCACGCATATGATTAAAGAAGTCGATGCGCGCGTTCACGCCATTGATCCCGCATGTCGATTTGGCGTCAGCCCTTTTGGCATATGGGCAAATGACAACAGCATGAAAGATGGCAGCAAAACGCGTGGCAGTCAATCATATTTTAGTCATTATGCAGATACAAAAAAATGGGTAGAGGAAGGCTATGTGGATTATATTGCGCCGCAGCTCTACTGGTATATTGGGTATGACATTGCAGATTATCAGGTACTTGCAAAATGGTGGGCTGATGCTGTGGAAGGAACCGATGTCGATTTATACATCGGTCACGGTGCTTATCGCATTCAAACGGATGATTCGTCAAAGCCGTGGTATGGAACGTCCGAATTGGCCAGTCAGATAAAACTCAATCAGACGCTGCCGCAGATTAAGGGCAGTCTTTACTATAATTACAGCGCATTTAAAGCACATCCTGAGCTTGTAGACACAGTTAAACAGCAAGTGCTCTCAGCGGAGAATTTTAAACATATTGTTGAAGATCGGACACCGCTCACAGATCAGCTGGTGGTACAAGGTACAGAAAAAATAACGGTTTCATGTCGTGCACCAATGGGCAGTATTGTCAACGTCAACGTGCTTGGCAGGCTCTATTTCCTCGCTGCGTCTGAAACGCCGGATGGTGACGGCAAATGTATCTATCAAACAATGATCCCAGTCAGTGACTTTCAATCATTGAAGTCATTTAATCCCGTTTACCGCATTCGTTACAACGGCGCGCATTATGATTATGCGGCAGCGGGCAAATTTATCTTTTAAAAGCAAAAACTGTGTCAGCATATAGCGTGAATAGCCGCAATGGTTAAACCTTTGCAGCAAAATTCAGAGCACATATGAGCTGGCACAGTTTTTTTATACATTAATAATGAAACCTTTCAGGCCTCATAAGATTCTTTTAGTGCAAGAAGTGCTTCATATGCTTCAAGCGCTTCCAAATAAGCGAGTTCAGTTGCTTCCTTCGTTTCATACAGCGTTTGAATTTTAGCAAAATCTGCTGCATTTGCCGTCATTTCAGCCTGAATGGAATCAAGTTTGGCTTCAAGTGATTCAATGGTTTGCGGCAAGGTTTCAAGCTGTTTGGCTTCTTTATAAGAAAGTTTCTTTTTAACAGCCTTCGGTTTTTCCGTCTTTGGCTTTGCCGTTTCAGTATGGTTTGCAACAAGATCTGCTGTCGCAGGTTGACGCTCTAAATAATCACTGTAATTGCCCTGCTGGATGTCAATATTGTCAATGTCGTCGAACACAAAGAGTTGGTCACAGGTTCGATCTAAAAAATAGCGATCATGCGAAACGCAGAGGACAATCCCTTCAAAGGAATCAAGATAGCCCTCCAGTGCCTTTAACGTATCGAGATCAAGGTTGTTTGTCGGCTCATCCAACAGCAGAACATTGGGTGCGCCAATTAGCAGTTTCAGCAATTGCAGCCTTCGGCGTTCACCGCCTGAAAGCGCATCAATCGGTGTATACTGCAAGCTGCTTGTAAACAAAAACTGTTCCATGATATCGCCTGCACTGATGCGGTAACCGTCTTTTGTCGTCACATATTCAGCGACTTCCTTGATATAGTCAATGGCACGCATAGATGAATTGGCGTCAATATCAGGATTTTGAGTGAAATAGGCGAGTTTGACAGTTGAGCCGAATTCATAATTGCCGTCGACAGGCGATAGTATACCGGCAAGTGTGTTGAGAAGGGTAGATTTACCGGTGCCGTTGCCGCCAATGATTCCAATGCGGTCTCCCGGCTTCGCCATATAGGTCAGCGGCTTTCTCAGGGCATTGCCATAACCAATTGACAAGCCGTTAATCTCCAAAATCTTTTTGCCGAGCCGTGTAAAGGCAGTCTCGATGGTGATTTGTTCATCAGAAATTTGAGACATGTTTTCTCTCAGCGCTTCAAAACGCTGAATACGCGATTTTGATTTTGTACCGCGCGCTTGTACACCGGCACGAATCCAAGCCAGTTCACTGACATAAAGATTTTTCATTTTTTTATAAGCACTTGCCTGCTGTATGAGGCGAGTGTTTTTATTTTCAAGATAAGTTTCATATCGGCCATCATAACTGTAGAGCGTGCTGTCGGAAAGTTCAAAGATGCGCGTGACAATTCGATTGAGAAAGTAACGATCATGTGTAACCATCAAAATAGCACATTTCATGCGGTTTAAGTACGCTTCCAGCCAGTCGATGGTTTCGTTGTCCATGTGATTGGTGGGTTCATCGAGCAGCAGGAGATCACATGGCTTTAGAAGGGTTGCCGCCAGTGCAATGCGCTTGCGTTGACCGCCTGAAAAAAGCTGGATACACTGTTGGTGTGCATCAATCTTTAAATGATTTAGCATGGTACTTATTTCATAGTCTTCATGAGCATCTGCATCTTTTCCCAAAAAGGATTTAACCTGCTCGTGTGCTGTCAGTGCTTCGTCAAAGATAGGATCCTGTAAGAGATGGCTGACACGTAAATCTCTCATTTTGGTTATCTTGCCTTGGTCGACGGTTTCATCACCGTTTATAATTTTTAAAAGCGTACTTTTACCGGTGCCGTTAACACCGATTAAGCCTATTTTTTCGCCTTCTGAAAGACTGACGTCAATTGCCTTAAACAAAGTCTGGGCGCCGAAGGTTTTGGTTATATTTTCGAGTGTTATCAGTGTCATAGATTCACCTTTCTTTAAATCAGTAACATTTTATCGCAATTGTCAGCGCTTGACAATGTCCATTTAGAAATGCTGATGAATAGACTGCTTGAAAAGCATCAGCGGATATTCTCAGTTGATGTGCACTAAAGGCTGTTGCTGCAATTGTGGAAACTTAGGAATTTCTTAAGATATTTTAAGAGAAGATTTAGCGTTTATCCGTTATGATAGCGAAAGATAAAGAAATGGAGGCACACATGGAAAAAGATTTACCAGAGTTGAAGATGCCCCAGAATATAATGGGAAAAATGGCATCTGTTTTTATTGACCGTTTTAGAGTTGTCTATTTGATTATTCTTGCTGTTCTGCTGCTCGGTATGATGACGTATCAGCAGTTGCCTAAGGAGACAGTACCGGATATATCACTCAGTTACATTTATGTCCAAGTGCCCTATCCGGGCGCTGCCGTTACAGATATCGACGCCATGGTATCTGAACCGATTGAAGATAAGCTCACCGGCATCAGTGATGTGAAGGGCGTTACGGCTAACATCCAAAATGGCTATGCACTAATTATAGCAGAATTTGAGGAAACGGCTGACATGGATGATGCTGAGCAAAAAGTGCGAAATGAAATCGCTCAAGTCAATCTGCCAAGTGGTGCAATGACGCCTGTCGTCGGTGTATTTGAAACAGGCGAAATGCCGATTTTCAATGTGACGGTAACAGGGGATTATGATCTCGTCGCCTTAAAAGAATACGGCGAACGCATTCAAGATCAAATGGAAAGTGTCCCAGGAATACGTGAAGTATCACTCTCAGGCGGTTATGACCGCGAAATACAGGTGAAAGTCGATGATGTGACACTGAGAGAGTATGGGCTGTCTTTTTCTGCCGTAACGCAAGCACTGCAAGCATCAAACATCAACTTGCCTGCAGGTGATCTCAACATAGATGACGAGGATGTCAATATTCGCGTTGACGAGCGGTTTACAAGTGTTGAAGATATTGAAAACCTTGTAATTGCTTCATCGCCGAATAGAACGTTGTTTTTGCATGATGTTGCAATTGTAACGGATTCGCATAAGACGCCATCATCGCTTTCAAGATTATACCTTTATGAGAATGCCGATGAAAAAACAGCACCTGCCGTTTACTTAAGTGTTTACCGAGAAAGCGGCTACGATATTGTCGCGCCATCGGAAGCGCTGAGAAATATTATCGCGACATCACCTTCGCATGCAATTCCGGAAGATGTACAGCTGCTGGTTACAGCCGATCAGAGTGAAGATGTTGTGAAAGACCTCAATACAGTTGTCAACAACGCTCTTGGCGGCTTGATCAGTGTCATTCTCGTTCTCTATATTTTTATAGGTCTCAATGAAGCGCTCATCGTGTCTTCTGTTATTCCAATTTCACTTTTTATTGCGCTGCTTTTAATGAAACTCACAGGCATTTCATTTAATACGATCTCACTCACAGGCTTTATTATTGCACTGGGGCTGCTCGTGGACAATGCGATTGTCGTCATGGAAAATATCGATAGATTGCGTGAAGAAGGGGTCGACCGCATCACTGCGGCTAAAAAAGGCCTTAATCAGGTGGCACCGGCCGTCTTGGCGGCGACGCTTACGACGGTTGGAGCGTTTATCCCCGTTGCGATGACGCCGGGGATCATTGGAAAATTTCTGAGCGTCATGCCGAAGACGATTATCTTTATCATTGCGGCGTCGTTTTTCGTTTCCATTATCATAACGCCAGCACTGTGTTCAAAATTTCTTTCTGCCTATAAAGTGAAGCGTCCACTGCCGACACGCGGTCAAATGATTCGATCCGGCATTTTTATTTTCGCACTCTCCATATTGGCCTTTTCAAACCAATGGCAGATCACCGGAACGACTGTGGTCATCGCTGCTGTGTTTACGCTGTTCTATGCTGGTATTACCATTAGTAAAAAGCGGACAGCAGAAACGGGTGAGCACGGTATGATTGAGCGTTATAAGCACTTTATTTATCAGCTCATTGCTTCAAAATCAAAAAAAATAATGGTGATGGCAATTGCCATTGTGGTCTTTATCGCTTCGGTTGCAACCATTCCAACAGGTATTTTGAAATTGGAACTGTTCCCGTATGAAGAACCAACATCCATGCTTATCAACATTGTGGCGCCAATCGGTACCATGCTGACAGATACGTCATCCATTGCTGAAAATGTTGAAAGTGTGCTTTACGATATACCGGGATTAAAATCATTTACGACTAATGTTGGCGGTGATAAAGCAAATGAGGCTGCCATCACCGTTGAACTTATGGATGAAGAAGATCGAGAAAGCACCGGGGAAACCATCCAAAATGAAATCAGATCGCGCGTTCAACAAATTCCAGGTGCAAAAATAGAAGTTAAAGCGCAATCGGCAATGTCTCGTGTATCAAGCGGGGCGGCAATCAGCCTCGGCCTTAAGGGCGATGATCTCGAGACACTGCAGTTATATGCAGATCAGTATTACAATGTTTTAAAAGAAATTGAAGGTGTTGTTGAACCGTCTTTGTCCACAGATGGCGGCAATCGAGAACTCGTCGTTGACATTGATCCAAACCGCGTCGCATATTATGGCCTTAATTTGGCTTCTGTGGCGACAGAGATCAGACAGCATGTTTCAGGTTCAACGGTAGGAACTTATACCGAGGATCTAGAAGAATATGACATTACCATGTACTATGAAGACGGTGAAATTCAAAGTGCAAAAGATTTCGATAAAATATTTTTTACGAGTCCAACAGGTGATCGGATTAACTTTAATGAAGTTGCATCGTTAAAATTTCAAAATGGCATCGGCGGTATTGAAAAAGAAGACGGTGAGAAGATCATCTACGTAGAAGCAGATATTGCACCCGGCTACAATTCAGCAGAGGTCAATCGCGAATTTTCTGATAAGGTCGAATCCATTCAATTGCCAAAGGGTATATCGCAGCAAGTTGGCGGGGAGATGAGAGATCTAAACGAACAAATTGGCAACATGGCATTTAACTTTGTCATCGCGCTACTCATGGTCTATATCATTCTGGTGGTACAGTTTAATTCATTCCTTCAGCCGCTCATGATACTTTTCTCAGTGCCGTTTGCAATTATCGGTGTGGTCATCGGTCTTATTGCCACCGGGAATAATCTAGGGTTTTATGCCATGTTCGGCATTGTGGCGCTGGTAGGTATTGCGGTTAATGATGCCATTGTGCTCATAGATTTCACCAACTACCTGCGATCAGAGGGCATGGCACTGAGGGCAGCTGTCGCTGAAGCTGTCAAGACACGTTTTCAGCCGGTTATGGCAACATCGCTGACGACCATTGGCGGCGTACTGCCATTGGCACTCTTTAACGACAGTTTTAGCCAGCTCGGTTATGCATTGATTTTTGGTCTAATCGCATCCACTGTTTTGACGCTTTTAATTATACCGATACTTTACTATAGCATTGAACAGATATCCGAAAGCAAAAAGGAGACGATCATATGAAACACAAAAAACTGATATTCGGCATTGTAGGTGCGGCAGTTATCGTGGCTGCAGTTATCGGCATTAATATGAAACAGCACACGGCATCAGAAGCTTTAACCGTATTAAGCGATCCGATAGCCGTAACGGTTACCGTACCGTATCGCGACAATATTGAGGAGACGGTCTTTACCATTGGCGAAGTTCAACCTGCAGCCACATACAGTGTCGTTGCAAAAACAGCCGGAACAGTGGACGCCGCTTATTTCGAAGTGGGTGACATGGTAGCCAAGGATGATATTCTCTTTAAACTGGATACGACAGCACTCAGCGTGACGCAGCAATCAACATTGGATCAGGTTGACAATGCCATAAAACAAGCGAAGATGGCCCTTGATCAAGCCCAGGATCAATACGATCGACAAAGTATTCTGTTTGAGCAGGGCGCTGTGTCAAAGGCAGTCATGGATAGTGCCACAACGGCACTCGACAACGCTGCCATTCAATATGACAATGCATTGTCATCTGCTAAGAGTACCCAGAAACAATTAGAAGAACAGTATGACACATACGTGCAGAAAAGCCCGGTTTCGGGTACAATAGTATCAAAGAACATTGATGAGGGACAATTTGTTTCTTCACAGGTTGCTTATACGATTATTCCGGATGAATCCTATATCGTTTCCGGCAGTATAACGTCAAAGTACATTAATGATTTATCAAAAGGACAGTCTGTCTCCATTTACGTCAAAACAATTGACAGGCATTACACGGGAACGGTTCAAAGCATATCCAGTGTTGCGTCAAGAGGTTCCTATCCGATTGAAATTGCCATTGAAGGTGACAGCGATCTGAAAGCGGGGCTCTATGCAGAGCTCGAAATTGTCTTGTCAGCACACGATGGCGTCTTGCTGGTGCCAAAAGGTGCGCTGATTCAGGACAATGGCAGCTATTATGCCTATACCGTCGACAATTCAGGCTCAGTGTTGCGGAAAAATGTTGAAGTTGGCATTGCATCCGGTAAAGCTTTTGAAATTATGAGCGGCCTAACGGAAGCAGATCAAATTGTCTTGAAAGGATTGGATTTCGTCGAGCCGGGTGATTTGGTCAGTATTGTTTCAGACGAAACAGAATAGCACCGTAAAACAGTTATTAAAGCCGTTTGAGTAAAATGAGGAGGGCGCACATGCAGTTCGGCAGAGACCAGATAAAAAAGACAATGTCTAAGTTAAGGTATAAATTATTGGGCCTTTGGGTATTATCAGCTGCTGTCCCGATTATTGTGCTCATGGCTTATCTTAGCGCTACAATTGGACCGGGCGCTGCGACTTTCTTTATGAACCCTGAAAAAATCAACAATCATGTTTGGCAGCTGGATGACTGGAATCACGGCGAGAAAGTCTATCGCATTATTAACAGCATCATTTTGGACTCACCGGAAAAACTGCTGAATGAAGATGGTGTGGAAGCATTACGGCAATATGATCACATTCAAAAATTGGATTACATTGTCATTATTCGCAAAGATCAATCCTATTACGCGGTTAATGATTTTGATTCAGATGAAGGACAGGCGATTGTAGATAAACTGAAAAACGTTGATGATTCCGTTATGCCGCCTTTTGGCAGTACTGACTTCAGTGAAAATGATGTACTCCTGAAAGAAACAGGTTATACCATTGCCCGCCAAGTTGACTTTTATTTTACGGACGGTTCACCCGGTAGTGTACTTTTCTTTATAAAGGTCATTAATATACCCGGCCTATTCGGCAAGTTCCTGCTAAGTTATTTTACGACGATCTTTGTGGTCTACATCATTGGAATCAGCATGTTGTCTGTCTTTGTAACCTTTCAGATTTCAAAGCGCCTTGAAAACATTATCTATGCGACTGAGGCAATCAGCCGAGAGCAGTTTGATGTTAAAATCTACCACCGAGGCAATTCGCCGTTTGAGATTCTGGGTACCCATATTGAACTCATGGCATTGAGACTGGCCTCTACTAAAAAGTACCGTGAATCAGTTGAACAGGCGCGGAATGAGTTTGTTGACAATATGGCACACGATCTAAAAACACCGCTGACTGCAATTAAAATGCAGGTGGCTGCGATTAAAGACGGCGTTATTACCGATCCGGATCAAATTGCCCGGTATCTTGCAAATATTGAACGAAAAGCCGACAATATCGATCAAATGCTGAATGAGCTTAAAATATTCAGTCAACTGGTACATGGCAATGAGCTGTATGAACTGCAAACGCTTCACTATGCGGCTTATGTGAAAGATGTGGCAGAAGAATGGCGCTTCGATGCAGGCGCGGAAGAGATCGAACTCTATTTTGAAACCCAAACAAAGGCACAGGTTCACATTGATCCATTAAAATTTAAACGCGTGTTGATAAACATCTTTGAAAATGCACTGAAATACGTTGCGCAAAGGCCTCTACAGCTGCATCTTAAAATGGCAGTGGAAAACAAAAGAATCATTCTATTCATTGAGGACAATGGTATGGGTGTCGCAGATGAAAAACTCCCCAATCTCTTTAAGCAGTATTATCGCGTTGACGATGCAAGAGGTCAGATTATACCGGGCTCTGGATTGGGATTGGCCATCTGTAAAGAAATTGTTGAACAGCACGGCGGTGAAATCAAAGCTTACAATAGCGATAAAGGCGGTTTGGTGGTTGCAATCAGCCTGGAGGTAGCAGATGAATAAAAAAATTCTCATTGTAGAAGATGACCCGGCGATCGGTGAAGTTGAGAAGGCATATCTTGAAATATCGGGTTTTGATGTCACGGTTGAAACAGATGGAAGCCGTGGCAGAGAACTCGCATTGACACAGCCTTATCATTTAATTGTGCTGGACATTATGCTACCCGGATTGGATGGTTACCAGATTGTCAGTCAAATACGCGCCTACAAGGATATTCCCATTATGATTGTCTCCGCAAAGGGCAATGAAGTGGATAAGCTTAAGGGGCTCAGTCTGGGCATTGATGATTACATGACGAAACCCTTTAGCCCCCATGAGCTCGTCGCAAGGGTTAAAGCGCATATCAGCCGGTATGAAATGCTAAAAGAATCAAGGGATTCACATCAGCTTCAAAGTGATATTGAAGTCAAAGGCTTAAAAGTCGATCAGGTGATGAGACAGGTTTATGTCAATGGCGTCGTTGTCGATCTAACGGTTAAGGAGTATGACATACTGGTGCTGCTTGCATCGACGCCGAATAAGGTTTTTACCAAAGAAGAAATTTTTTCGCGCGTTTGGGGCTATGAAGTGGACTTGGATACGTCGACACTGACGGTTCATATTCGAAAACTAAGAGAAAAAATTGAAATCGATCCCAGCAGTCCCGACTATATTCAAACGGTCTGGGGCGTTGGGTATAAAATAATGACATAATCGGCGAAACATTAAGGATTTGTAATGCAATAGTATTCCGCAGTGAGAAAAGGTATAATAGATTCACTAAAGGAGGGATCATATGCAAACCGTTTTTGAAGAAAACAGGCAGAAAACAGCAAAGTGGTTGCAAAATGGTGAAGCGATGGTTGTCTTTGCAGGTCAATCCATCAAGAGTACAGCCGATGAACATCACGAATTTCGCGTGAACAAGAACTTTTTCTATTTTACCGGTATTCGCCGCGAAGCTTTTGTACTGGTATGTTATAAACTGAAGGATCAGCTAGAAAGCTTGCTATTTATAGAAAAGCCTAACGATGATGTTGAAAAGTGGTTTGGGCGAAAACTTTCCATGTCAAAGGCAACCGAAATTTCGGGCATTGAACAAATAAAATATGTGGATGATTTTTTGCCGTGGCTCAATAAAATGCTTTATGACGGCAAGATTGAAACGCTTTGGCTTGATCTTGAAAAACTAAGCTGGGATGAGCGCGACAGTCAAACGCACCTGTTTGCAAAAGAAGTACAGGGGCGATATCCATTCGTTGACATTAAAACCTTTCATCCAAAAGTATCAGAAATACGCATGATAAAATGTGATCAGGAAATCAATTGGATAAAGGAAGCAATCCACAAAACACATATTGGCTTAAATGCCATCCTGAAAGCCTTAATGCCGGGGATGCTCGAAGGTCAGCTCGACAATGTATTCGAATACAATATTCGAACAGCTGGGGCAGATGGCCTTGCATTTCCAACCATAGCGGCGTCAGGCGGGAATGGCGTCATTTTGCATTATGTTGAAAATGACTGTGAACTCAAAAATGGCGAACTGGTCTTGCTTGACCTTGGTGCTAAGTACAAGGGATACAACAGTGATATAACCCGAACCTATCCCGTCAGTGGGAAGTTTACAAAACGACAAGCGCAAATTTATAATATCGTGCTTAAAGCACAGCAGGCAGTGATTGATGCAATGAAACCCGGTGTTCCTTTTGAAAGGCTCAATGAAGTCTGCAAGGAAGTGCTGACGCGTGAACTGCGCAATATTGATTTGATCAAAGAAGATTCTGAACTTGGCAAATATTATTACCATGGTGTCAGCCATCATCTGGGACTTGATGTGCATGACATTGGCAACAGAGACAGCGCTTTGACGCCTGGGATGGTATTGACCGTTGAACCGGGTCTTTACATTGCAGAAGAAGCGATTGGCATTCGAATTGAAGACGATGTGCTCATTACAGAGGATGGTAATGTCGTTTTATCATCGGAGATTCCAAAGGCTATTGACGACATCGAATCCTTAATGAGTTAATGGAGTTAAGCA
Organism: Clostridiales bacterium; assembly: GCA_030446305.1. Taxonomy (GTDB): domain Bacteria; phylum Bacillota; class Clostridia; order Peptostreptococcales; family Acidaminobacteraceae; genus Fusibacter. The sequence continues at coordinate 31,114 of JASUSA010000031.1, forward strand.
TATGAATGAAATAAAAACACTGGATTCTTTTAAGACGATTTTAGCAGGCAAACCACTGGTCGTTGCGCTGATCAGCGATATGGGGTGCAACGTGTGTCTTGCCATTACACCAGAACTTGAGGCGCTTTCAAAACATTATCACAATGCGCATTTCGTCATGATTGACACGGCTGATATTCCTGAAATTGTTGGCGATCAGCTCGTCTTTGTCTATCCGACGCTAATCGTCTTTGCCGACGGCAAAGAGACGATGCGCTTTGAACGCGTTTTTTCAATGCTCGATGTTGAAGCGCATATTGAACGCATGACAGAGCTTATCTTCGCATAAAATCATTGGATCAATGAAAGATAAAAGCACCTGCAATCATTGCAGGTGCTTAATTTTATGTTGTAATTTCCTCAAACATGTGTGATGAAAGAAATAGATGCATAGGCCTTGCGCGATTATTCTGATGCCATGTGCCGCTGATTAAAGACCGCATACTGATTGCGTCCACCCGTTTTGGCATCGTACAGCGCCTTATCTGCCTGTTCTAAAACATCTGGCAGTTTATCAATTGAGTGTATCGTACTTGATGCAATGCCGATGCTGACTGTGATGACATCTGAGCATTTGGAAGTACGGTGTTCAATGCCAATTGATTCAACGGCAAGACGAAGTTTTTCGGCGAGTACAGGCATTTGGTTACTGTCTCGATCAACGCATACTTGCAGAAATTCTTCGCCACCGTAGCGAATGACGTAATCATTCAGTGAAGTCAGTTCTGAAGAGAGAACTTTTGAAATAGCGCGAAGTGCTTCATCGCCCATGGGATGGCCATAGGTATCGTTATAATCTTTAAAATAGTCGATGTCAATCATCATAAGGCTGAAGGGCACATTGCCGTTAAAATCCATTTGAGCAATGCGGCGAATAAAGTCTTCAAGTCCCCGGCGATTGGGAAGTCCGGTTAAATCATCTTGAATAACCTGTGTTTCTAGTTTTTCTACGGCTTGTTTTAAAGCAGCCGCCATAGCGTCATTTTCTTTAATTTGATTTTTTAAGCGGTTGTTGGTAATAAACTGACGTTTAAAAATTTTGTGATGAAAGTGGCTGGCGATTATCATAAAGATGATAAAGACGATTGTATTGATATAGTGGCCAAGCAACACGTCTGGATTGCGCTGAAAGCTCGGTAAACAGATGAAGAGCACAAGTGTTTCACCTAAATAGAGCATTAAAATTTCCCGATCTTCCATATAAATAATGGCCATGATGGCAACGATGTTGATGTAAAATGCGTTTAGATGCCCATAAAGTGCTTGATCCATAAGACTGACTGCGAGTCCCCAGCCGATAAAAAAAGCGGCATACAGCGTTGTCAAACGATAAAATAATGGACTGCTTCGCATATATTTAGCCGCTCGATTCATTACCACGCTCATACCGATGAGGATGACGTACATCAGAATATAGCGTGCATATGGAAAGCTTTCAACAGGTTGATGGTGATTGGAAAACATGGCGATCATAATAAAGAGGCATTCAAATAAAATAACATAACGCGTCAGCATCAGCATGTGTTTTGCGTTGATTTTATCGCGGTGTTCACAATAAGCTGTTTGGTGATTCTTTAACGATAAAGATTTGAACTTCAAGGCAAGCGCCTCCTCATACAAATACGAATACGAATGGTAAATAGCTAAACAGTAATTAGGACTGAAAGACGACAGTCCTAAACGAACGGTTATATTATATCAAAATAAAACATAGGCATCGAGTCCTATCTATGTGTAAACGCCAAATGTTTGCGTTTTTATATGCGACATGGTTTTAAACGGTAATTTTGCATCCTTAGATGAGGCAATTGCAGCTGGCATGCTTCTTGTAAAAACTTGTTTTTTAGTGAAAGATGAGCGCGCTGTAACGCGTGGTAAAAGATCCGTTTAATGTGTTGAAAAAGATTGCTTTAAAGTGATCATGCCATTTTATCAGTTATTAAGAAAATTTGATATAGTGGTTGACATGAGGCGGCGACATGCGTTATAATCGGGTAAATGAAAAGCGTAAGCGCATTAAAAATGCTGTGAAGAGAAGAGTATGATATCTTGGTAGTTGTAGCGAGCAGGTGATGGTGAGAGTCCTGTACGGATAGATTTCGGAAGAACATCTCGGAGCTTCTAACCGAAAGCCTTTGCAAGTAGGATTAGACGTAAGATGACACGTTAACGTCAGACGGTATCGATGCATGGCATCCGTACCATGAGCAGGGTCTTTTGACCAATTTGGGTGGCACCGCGGAGTAAGTCTTCGTCCCTTTCAGGGATGAGGGCTTTTTTTAGTGCTTAAAAGACGTAAAGGAGGCAAAAATGCTTACATTAAAAAGGACGACCTATGGCGGTCGATTGAGAGAAAGCCATATTGGTGAAACAGTTGTATTAAATGGATGGGTGCAAAAGAGACGCGACCTCGGTGGTGTTATCTTCATAGATTTAAGGGATAAAACGGGCATTGTACAAGTTGTCTTTGACATCGCACACCTTTCGGCAGCTGATTTTGAAGTTGCAGAGCACCTTCGAAACGAATCGGTAATAGCCGTTAAAGGCAGAGTTGAGAGACGTGATGAAGAAACAATTAACCCTAATTTAGAGACGGGAACGATTGACATTCGTGCCAATCAGCTCAGCCTCTTATCGGAATCAAAAAATCCGCCGTTCATTATTGAAGAGGCGCAATCCGTACGTGAAGAACTGCGTTTGAAATACCGCTATTTGGATTTAAGACGCCCCGAACTCAGAAAAAATTTGGAAATGCGCCAAGCCGTCATGGAAGTCGTCAGACGGTTTATGAAATCCGAAGAGTTTTTAGAAATAGAAACCCCCATTTTAACAAAGAGTACGCCGGAAGGCGCAAGAGACTATCTGGTCCCAAGCCGTATAGAGAAGGGTAAATTCTATGCGTTGCCGCAATCGCCGCAAATCTACAAACAGCTACTCATGGTTGGCGGCATTGACCGATATTATCAGATCGCCAAGTGTTTTAGAGATGAAGACCTCAGGGCGGATCGTCAGCCTGAATTTACACAGGTCGACCTCGAAATGTCGTTTGTTGAACAGGAAGATGTCATTCAGCTTTTGGAAACGCTCTTTGTGAAAATTTTTAAAGAGACACTCGGCGTGACGCTGCCGACGCCGTTTAGACGCATGACTTATCACGAGGCGATGGAATGCTATGGTTTTGATAAACCCGATTTGCGCTTTGACATGCCAATGGTTGACTTGACGGATTTAATGAGCGTTTGCAGTTTTGACGTCTTTCGGAATATTGTGGACCGCGGCGGTATTGTCAAAGGACTTACCGTACCGGGTGGTGATTCGTTAACGCGTACGCAAATAGAAGAATTGACGAGACGTGCAATTGCCTACGGCGGCAAGGGCATGGCGTGGATTGCGATTGGGCCTGACGGTACGCTCAAATCGGTTCTAACCAAATATTTTTCAGAAGATGATATGTCTCAAATCATTGCACGCCTTGGTGCCAAACCAGGCGATCTCATGATTTTCAGCGCCGACAAGGCTGATAAGGCGAGAACGATACTTGGAAGCCTGCGTCTTGATCTCGGCGATATGCTGGGCTTAAGGCGCAAAGAAGACTATGCATTTGTCGTCGTAACAGATTTTCCGCAGTTTGAGTGGTCTGAAGAGGAAGAACGCTTTGTTGCGATGCATCACCCGTTTACAATGCCGCAGGAAGAAGATATTCCGCTGCTTGAAAGTGATCCGGCAGCAGTGAGAGCGAAATCGTATGACTTTGTCCTCAACGGCATTGAACTCGGCTCAGGCAGTATCAGAATTCACAGAGAAGATGTGCAGGCGATGATGTTTAGACGGTTAGGGCTTTCGGATGAAGAAGTGCGCGATCGTTTCGGCTTTATGCTAAATGCATTTCAGTATGGTGTACCGCCGCATGGCGGCTTCGCCTTCGGTCTCGACAGGCTGCTGATGATGATGCTCGGTACACCGAGCATTCGGGATGTCATTGCATTTCCTAAAATGCGCGATGCCTCCTGTGCCATGATTCAAACGCCTTCAACCGTTCAGGAATCACAGCTTCACGAATTGTCAATATACCTTGAGGGTCAAGCAATGCCGGAAGTTCAGAAAGAAGCGATCAGTCAGGAGACCATCGAATACGTTGCAGCGCTGTCACGCCTTGAACTGCAGGATTCAGAAAAAGCTGAACTGACGCAGAACCTCATGGATATTATCGCCTTTGCCGATCAACTTTCGGAACTGGATACATCGGATGTACCGCCGCTTGACCATATACTGCCAATACAGAATGTCTTTAGAAAAGATGAGGTTCAGCCGTCGTATACGCCGGAAGACTTGTTAAAATCGGCGCCAAAAGCCATTAACAACTGTTTCTTTGTACCGAAGACAGTAGAATAGAGGTGAAATCAATGTTAAAATTAACCATTAAAGAAGCAATGGGACAGCTTTCAACAGGTGATCTCACCAGCGAAATGCTCGTCAAATCCTATTTGGACAATATTGAAAAACGCGATGGCGATGTGCAGGCATATTTATACCTCAATGCGGAGGCAGCCATTGAAAAAGCGAAAGCCATTGATGCGAAACGCGCGGCAAATGAGCCACTGGGCGCATTAGCCGGTATTCCAATGGCGATTAAAGACAATATGTGTACAGTTGATATGCCGACGACCTGTGCGTCTAGAATTTTGGAAGGGTATTACTCGCCTTACAATGCCACCGTAGTCGAAAAACTCTATGGTGCTGATGCCGTCATACTTGGCAAACTCAATATGGATGAATTTGCAATGGGGTCTACCACGGAGAACTCATATTACCAGAAGACACATAATCCCTACGATCTTGAACGCGTTCCCGGCGGCAGCAGCGGCGGCTCAGCAGCAGCAGTCAGTGCCGGTGAGGCGATGTTTACACTGGGATCAGATACAGGCGGTTCTATTCGCCAGCCCGCTAGTTTTTGCGGTGTGACGGGACTTAAGCCAACCTATGGTGCGATTTCAAGGTTTGGCCTCATTGCCTTTGCTTCGTCACTTGATCAGATTGGCCCTATCGCGAGAACGGCAGAAGATATTGCCTGTGTGCTGCCAACCTTGATGGGTCATGATTCAAAGGACAGCACATCTGCTGTCTTTGATGTTGAAGACTATCTGGCACAGCTAAACCAAGACGTCAGAGGTATGAAAATTGCCATTCCTGAAGCTTATTTTGGCGATGGGCTTAATGATGAAGTGCGGAAAGTCGTCCTTGAAGCGGCAGAAACCTTCAAGGCGATGGGCGCAAAAGTAGAGCATGTAAGCATGACAAACGTCGCCTATGCACTGCCGGCTTACTATCTGATTTCATCAGCAGAAGCATCGTCAAACCTCGCGCGGTTTGACGGCGTTCAGTACGGATATCGCCATGAAGAATTTGAAACCCTTGAAGAACTATACATGAAATCCAGAAGCTATGGCTTCGGCAAGGAAGTGAAACGTCGTATTCTGCTTGGAACCTATGCGTTAAGTTCCGGCTACTATGATGCCTATTATAAAAAGGCGCTGCAGGCAAGAACCTTGATTAAACGTGATTTTGACAAGGTTTTTGAACAGTATGACCTCGTTTTGACGCCAGTTGCACCGACAACGGCCTATAAAATTGGTGAAAAATCAAGTGATCCGCTTGAAATGTACATGGGGGATATTTACACAGTGCCTGTTAACATTGTAGGTTTGCCTGCCATTTCACTGAATGCGGGTTTTGATCAACAGGGACTGCCCGTTGGCATGCAGCTCATTGGCAAGACTTTCTCGGAAGCGACACTGCTAAGAGCGGCGGATGCTTATGAAAAGGCGATCAAAGGAGGGCAGAAATAATGAAAGATGCATATGAAGTTGTCATTGGACTGGAAGTTCATGTAGAATTAAAGACGGCAACTAAAATTTTCTGTAACTGTACGACGGCATTCGGCGGCGAGCCCAATACACACTGCTGTCCGGTCTGCCTCGGTTTTCCGGGAACGTTGCCCGTTTTAAATGAAAAAGTCGTTGATTACGCGATTAAGGCAGGTGTTGCAACACACTGCAACATTACGCAGTATGGCAAGCAGGACCGTAAAAACTACTTTTATCCCGATCTTCCAAAAGCATATCAAATTTCACAATATGACTTGCCGCTCTGCTATGAGGGCTATTTAGATATCGTCGTCGGTGAGCATGAAAAGCGAATCGGCATTACGCGCATTCATATCGAAGAAGATGCCGGGAAGTTAATACATGATGAAAAGGGAACTTATATTGATTACAACCGCTGTGGTGTGCCGCTGATTGAGATCGTTTCAGAACCCGATCTGAGATCTGCAGACGAAGTTAAAGCTTATTTGACAAAGCTTAGAGCTATTTTACTCTTTGCCGATGTTTCAGACTGCAAAATGAACGAAGGGTCGTTTAGATGTGATGTCAACTTATCCATTCGCAAAAAAGGCGAATTAAAATATGGCACGCGGACAGAAATGAAAAACCTCAACTCATTTGCCTTTATTGCAAAAGCCATTGAACATGAGACCAATCGTCAAATTCAGCTGATTGAATCCGGCGAAAGCGTTGTACAGGAAACGCGAAGATGGGATCAGGCAAAGGGCAAGTCCGTCTCAATGCGAACCAAAGAGGATGCACATGATTATCGCTATTTTCCAGATCCCGACTTAATGCCGATCGTCGTGAACGATGCGATGCTAAAGGCGCTGACGGAATCGCTGCCGCAGCTGCCGGATGATCGGAAACAACATTACGTTAAAACGCTCAAGCTCACGCCATATGTTGCGGAGCAAATGGTCAGTTCAAAACAGATTTCTGACTTCTTTGATACGTGTATTGAAGACGGCGCTGAAGCAGAGACGCTTTCAAAACTTGTGATGAATGAAGTCATGAGGCTGATGAGTAAAGAAGGCGATGATGGTCAAATACTCATGGGTACAGCTCAAATGACCACGCTTGTGCAGATGATTGCAAGTGATGCCATCAATTATTCGATTGGCAAAAAAGTACTCGAAGGTATTTGGAATACTGAAACGATGCCAAAAGATTATGTTGAAGCCAATGATCTCGCGCCGATCAAAGATAAGGCTGTCCTCGTTGGCTACGCTGATGAGATCCTGCAAAAACAGCCAAAGATCATTGAAGATTATTTGAATGGCAAGGAGAAAGCCGTTCAGGCATTTATCGGCCAAATGATGCGAATGACCAAAGGCAAGGCTGATCCAGATTTGACGAGTGAAATTTTCTTTGAAAAAGTACGTGCACTGAAATAATCTATAAAAATAAACCCAGCACTTCGCGAGATTAAAATGCGTAGAAGCCCGCTGGGTTTTATTTTTATTTTTGCCTAGCGTCAAAAACCGCTTTTCAAACCCATATTTTCTTTCAGAAAATACTCTTTTTGAAAAGGGCGTAAGGTAAGATTTTTGCCTGGCGTCAAAAACCGCTTTTCAAATCCATATTTTCTTCCTGAAAATACTCTTTTTGAAAAGGGCGTAAGGTAAGATTTTTGCCTGACGTCAAAAACCGCTTT
>JASUSA010000089.1 GCA_030446305.1 Clostridiales bacterium
CAGTAGATTTCTCTACTTCTTTTTGTCGTGCAATTTTTTAACTTTAATTTTATTTAGATTATTTTGTTTTTTCTATTGACTTCATATAGTTAGTCTCACAGATACTTTTGTAATTTTGATACCCATTAATTAACAAATAACACATCGTACCTGCTATTTTTATTAACATATGCTATCATAGACTATAAACATCTTTGGGAGGCATTCATGCAACGAAAAAATGATTTTAAATTATCCAAGCGCATTATGGCGACATGCTTCTTTCTAATGATTCTCGCCGCACTGCTGATATACAATCAAACACAATATGCGAATGTTTATATCGGCTATCAAGAACTAAGTCCCACATTTATCCCAACGACACCGGATCAGCGGCAACAGCTTCAGAAAGCATTATCTGAACGTCTTGAAACGGATGATAGCAACGAAACCCCTGCTTCAAGCAATCAATTCACGGTTGAACTGCATCGCCCGCTTTTTGGGAAAACGGTCTATCAAATTGTCAGCATCGATGCATCAGGTGTAATCATTTGCCATGATGATGTTTATCATCATGCGAAAGATGTCAATTATTTTTATACTGAACCATATTTTGATGCTATTTACAATGATCTGCAAATGCCATCTGCATCATTTGAATACTTTTCTGAAACAGAATCGGTTGATTTACAGGCCACTTCTGCAAATTGGCAGCTCTTAAAATTCGACGGCAACTGGTATCCGGCTGAAGAAAAGACAACGACTCAAACACAGAGCATTGCGGTTAATAACCCGGATGATTTGCTTTCCGTCACTTTTGATAAAAAACCTGATGAAGTCGTCTTATCTTATGAAACAGCAAGTACAAGCGCCCTTGTCATCAGCAGTTTACATGAAACAGCCTCAGGGTATACCCTCCCAATATCTGAAACAGATGGTACCTACCACTATCATTTAACTGCGACATGGCATGATGAAGCTTCAAGTTTTGAAGGCACCGCTAAATATGCATTTGAAATACACTGTGATCGACCCGCAGTTTTTAATATTAAACAGAGGTCAATCGAACAAGGAGAGCCACTAATTATTACGACGCAGTATGCCAGTGAAGCAGAACTGCCAACGATTGAGCAAACGCTTTCCGCTTCATCACACATTAAGTTTTATCAAAATGCATCCAATTTCATCTGTTACATTCCCACCAATTACGATACAAAACCCGGTGATTACGACATCTTGTTAAATAATACACTGTACCAAGTAACCGTGACTGCCCGCGACTTTAATGTTCAGCATTTGATGATTGATGAAACCGTCGCACAGTCGACGCGAAATGATGCCGCATACGAAGAATTTGATGCACTTTTCGATCCTGTTCGAACCGTCTCATCAGCGCAAACATTAACCAGCGGCAACTATATACTACCTGTTTCCGGCAGACTGTCTACTGAATTTGGTGAAACACGTGATGTCAACGGTTCGATGACGACCTATCGCCATTCAGGCCTTGATATTGCTGCGCCAAGCGGAACACCTGTCGCTGCAACCAACAGCGGCAACATCGTGTTTTCTGGTTTTCTCACTTTGACGGGCAATACCATTGTCATTGATCACGGCGCCGGCATTTTCAGTACCTACTTTCATTTAAGTGAACGCCTGTGTCAGCAGGGCGAATCTGTTGAAAAGGGCTCAATCATTGGCAGCGTAGGCTCGACTGGCTTTTCAACCGGTCCGCATCTTCACTTTATTTTGTCATTTTATGACACCAATCTTGAGCCGGGATGGCTGCTATTTGATGATGCTGTCACCTATGGTAATTATAAAGATTTATGGCAGCAATAAAACGTGTATTTAGTTTACAGTATCTTTTATCATATTGCACACTGTATCGTTAAACTAGAGCATGGACTGCAAACACTAATAGACGGGCTGCAGTGAAATTCGGTCATAGATATTGCCGGTGATTTCAACGTCATCAATTGCCGCATTTACACTTGACAGTGCTTGGCTTGCCGTTAGTTCTGCCCCGTAGGGACTGCGCTTTCGCACATCTTCCCATGATATCGATGATGGTGCCAGCGGCAGCAAATACTTGCCCTCCCAACTGCTGGTTGCAGTCGCTTCATCATAGGCGACCATACTCAGCGCCAATGGAAAGGTCACAGCGTACCCAACCAGTTCTTCATAATTATAGACGACACCATAAGGGTCTGTGTAGGTCATTGCCATTAGTTCCGGGGACAGTGTCACCGTTACAGTCTCCGGCAGCCCCTTAATAGATGCGTGAAATGTTACGGTCTCCAGCGACAGAAACCGATGCGTATTCGGCGTCAAATAGACGCCTCGATAATCCGTTCGCCCATCCCAGTGATTCCATGCGCCCGTGATCTCAAATGCACTGATATTCAGCGGCTTTACGTCAAAAGTTTTGACGTCTTCATCTGTCGCCGTCCCGTCACTGACGACTGCCTTAACGGTATAGGTTCCTTCCGGCAATCCTGCATACGTTTTTTTGATCACTTCATACTGCGTACCCTGCCACGCCACTGAAAATGTACTGACATCATAAGCCGTACCGTCTTTGAGAACCGTTAGGGTTACGGTGAGCGGCTCATGATCGCCATCGTCAAACAGCATGGCGACGGTTGCCTTCTGACCTGCAAATAGCGTTTCCGGTGTGACGCCCACCGTCACAGAAGGCGGCAGATTGCGCGGTATGACATTAAAGCTGTAGTTGACGTAATTCGAAGTTGCATAGCCATCCCATGCCGCCACCTGTCCTAAATAACTGCCAATCGGCAAATTCGGGAATGTGAACAGCACATCACTGTATATGCCCCCAACAGGCGCAACCGTCGTGTTCTGACGGCTGTATAATACACCTTCCTTGTAAAGCTCTGTCTGCACAAACAAGTTTTGAGGGTCGATATCTGTTAAATGTGTCGTCAGTGTGTTGCTGTCGCCATCGAGGATTTCTGGGGATGCAATTTCTGCGGTGATGTATGGTGGTGAATTATTAAAAACCGTAAACGTCGCTTCTCCTGTGGCATGTCCATAGGCATCGGATACAATCCCCTTAACCGTATACGTGCCTGAACTGAGATTCGGCAGCGAGAGACTTTCGATGCTGTAAGGCGCTGTTTTAAAGTAATTCTCCGTTTGGTAGATGTTACCGTCCTTTAAGATGGTGACATCCAGTGTCAAATCATCATTGTTGGCGTCACCAACGTTAAAGTAAATGATGTTGGTATCCGTCGCAAATAAAACGCTCTTGTACTGCGTAATCTGTATGGTTGGCGGTATATTGTCCAGTACCGTGAAAGACAGTGTTGCCGTTCTGCTTTCAACGCCATCTGACACCGTGCCGACAGCACTGTAATTGCCGGGGGCTAAGCTGTCCAGCGTCCATGCTTCTACCGGATAGGGCGCACTTTTGCCAACGGTTTTCGACGCGTAGTAAGCCTCATCTTTTGTGATGTTAATGTTCAAGGTCAGGTTATCTGCATTGACATCATAAGTGTAAAAATTGAGCGTATTGGCATTGCCTTCATATAGCGAATTGTACGTCTGAGTGGCGCTGATCGCAGGTGGGTCATTGGCATGGATCGTGATGTTTTGCCTGACAATCGCTTCATCACTGGAAACTGTTGATTTCGCCTTAAGCTCTACTTGATACGTCTTGTTTTCAAGCCCCTGTACATCGGGAATTAAAAAGTAAATAGGCGTGTAGTAATGATGATAATTATTTGAATAACTGTATCCCGCATTCCCAATCACCGAAACATTGACATTCGGAACGGGTACACCATTGTCAAGCAGTGTTACAGACAGTGAATGCTGTGGTGATGACATGCTAAAATCCTGTACATCGGTGCCGTTCCAATAAACATAATTACCCGGTATAAAGTTTGTCAGCGGGCTGCCGCTCGGGTTGTGTGCACAAAGCGTTGAGGTCATCCCAAATGAGGCATTGCCCTGAACGTGGTATGTCTTATTCTGATAGTCCGAGGAAACACCTTCTACATCCGTCACCATCATTCTGGTTTGCAGTGTCAGTCCCGTGCTGTTATACGCTGACATTTTGTTTGATTCGATGTTTAGCGTAGTCGGTATACCAGAGTGCCATGCGGTTTCATAGTCCCATTTATACATAAACGATCTGCTGACAATCCCTTTATCGGGTCTGGTTTTGCTGTGGTCGTAGTCAAAGGAATTGTCTGTAAAGGCTACGGCCAAACTTGTACTGTCAATGGTTAGGTCATAGTCTGCAATCGGCTTTCGATGGACGTAAACCGTTTTGGTCACATTGTCCTCACTCCAAAGCCTATAACGGTCTAACGCATCATTGCCCGCAACAGGATTATCCCTCACCTTCATGGTTAAAATGTACTTCCCGACTTTATCAAGCTGAATGCTTTCAGCATGTGTGTCAGTACCGTTTAATGCCGACAGTCCTTCTGAGTTATCAAAAAAGTAAGGGTTTTCATGGACTGCACTGATGCAGTAATCATAGAATGCATCGTTTTCATAATCAGAGAAAAAGAGGTCAAAATTCAGCATTTCATTTTGAAGCACATAAACACTTTCACTTTCCGGACTTTGATTCTTAAGATCGTTGAGTATATTGGCAGCGATCTCAGAATAATGCCCAAGCTTAGCGCCACTTGTAGCACTGCTCACCCATTCTGATGCATAGGATGATGCACTGTCTGTCATAAAACTGACATTGGGGTGATCTGTCAGAAGCGATTTAATCTTTGCCGATTGTGAAGCTCTCATATAGGGCATTCCCGAACTGTCAAGCATGACATAGTAGGTTTTGATATTTGGATCGACTGTATTTGTTGCAAAATAATTGTTCATAGCCGTGTAATACTCGGCATTAAAGAAAAACCGCTTCCGATACGCTACTGCGCCTTTACCAGCCACTCGAAAGGTACCCGCATCATAATCAACGCCGCCTACATATGAGTTACCATTATAGAGCGTATCTACTGAATAATCTGCCATATTAAAGTATTCGTACCACTCATTATTCCAAATGTACACATCTGTATCATATTTATCTCGATAATAAGAAAGATAATGTATCGCAGGATGCAGCATAATTGAATTATCAAGTGCACTTGAACCGTCTTCTTTGCCTATTGTGGCCGTCATCTCGTAGCACGCAACGCGTTCAGGGTCACTCGTATAGTGAACCGTATTGGGATCATAAACCAATACACGCGAATTGCCATCATAGGCATATGACCTGCTGACTGTATACGATTTGCCATTTGGAACATTTATCTTCTGATCGTTGGTGTATGCATTCGCAGAACCATAGATTTGCGGCGGTGCAAAGGGGGGTAATAAATACGTTTCAAGTCCCGCGGGTGCTTCAAATGTCGTTTTGGTAGTCGTGTCAAAAATCTTCGGCGTTGAGTAATGGTAGCCATTAACATTTCTTCTAATGAGTATTTCAGGAATGTAAATCCAGTCGTCATGTCCCACAACCCCTTTGAGTCTCGGAATTACCGGCTGATTAGAGCCATAATCGGAATAAGCGTCAAACAGGCCAAACGACATCAGTTCATCCCAATCGACGACAACATGGCTTACAATACCCGATTTTGAGATTTCATACAAATAGTACGAACTGCCATAATATCCAACGCCATAATAAGAGCTTGCAAGGGTTCCAGTTAAGTCATATCTTGAAAGAATATAGACCGAACCATCCGCAGTATTCTGACTTTCATTGGGTGCCTTGAAAAAATAATTGTCGTTCCATCCCAAACCATAGCGCGTATTGTAGATCAAACTGCTTGCCAAAAAGTATTTCATGCCTGTTGTATTACCTATACCATTAACATAATTCGCAACACTCATCTGTTCCCCATTATTAAAGAATGCATTGAATTCTGCAAGCGTTTTGTTGTTCGGAATTTCTGACGGTACCGTATACCAAACATTTAGATCTGAGACATTAAAAAAGTCATTGCCTGATACCAGTATACTTGGAAAAAGCGCATACGTGTAATCCTGTGATGCATCAAGGCCAGCCAAACGTTCTTCCGAATGATCGAAAACGAGATCGCTGCCACCCTTAATAACGCTTGCGCTTGCAAGCGTATAACCTTGCGATTCCAGTTCTGCCTTAAGGGTATTGTTTAGATAGCTGTTTATCGTCGTATCACTTACTGTGTTATCGCCAAGCTGCACCACAACGTTTACTTTCTCGCTCTCCTTGAGTGCTTCCGCTTGTGCAGCAGGCGCAATGTTGGCAACTTCGACGATACTCGCCGGATTAATCCCGCCATCGTCTGTACTGTCATAAAGGTAAACAGCACTGCTCTCCATGCCAGTCATCGGCGTATAGGTTTCTTGAATATCCATTCTTATGTAATATTTACCGACACTGGATGTTTGAAAGGAAACTTGGTCGATATTGCCGCCCCAATAAGCACATTGCGGCGTATGCTCATAATAGTTGCCGTCACCATCTGCATCATACCAGTAGTAAACGGCCATGATGCCAATAGAATCACCATCGGGTGATTGGCTCTTATTCACAACGGTGATGGTAGCCGTACTCCCTTTTTTGGGGTTACGGTAGACTTTGTTCACCAGTTCCATGTCGGCGATCGGCGGCAGATCGGGCGAAACTGTAATCGTCTTTTTATCTGTCCCCGTATAACCCCATGTGTTTTTTAACGCCACTTCTGTATTGATGGTGCCACTCGTTGGGACGCCAAAGGCATAACTTCGATGGCCGTCTGGATCAGCAGGCATGTTCACGCTACTCGATGCATCAATGGTGCCACTGGTTATCGTCCAGTTTGTTTCACTGTCTATAATGGGAATGGTATCCGGCGTATCAGATAAACTCGTCCCTACGCTTATTTTGCGATAAGGTTTCAGATCACCTGATACACTGATGACGGCTTCTACTTCTGGCGGCAATACCTCTGTGGTATCTTCATCATAACCTGCACCGTGTGCATCAATGGCAACACCTGTGAAGGTCTGTTCCCCTACGGTTGTAAAGGTATAGTTGTACTGAAAGTAACCGTCAGCTGGTGTTGGGTCTAAAAAATCTGTAATGCCATCGTTTATAATCAACTCTTGCAGCACCAGATCGGATGCGCCCCTTACGCTAATCCCTCTGCGATCACCGACTCTGGCAGTTCTTGGTGCATTAATCTTTACCGTGGGCACATCGGGCGAACCGACAAACTTTGAAAAATCACTGCCTGAGCACTGTAACTGCTTGCCGTCTTTTAGATTGACATAGGCCGTTGCCTGCCACGTCTTTTTTACAACGCCGTCTGCGTCATCTTCCAGTTTGGAACAATCAACTGATTTCTTAAAAACGACCGTTGGATGATCGGCCGTTGTGGTAAGGGTTTCGCCATCGAGGACGACGACGATTTCACTGACGTTTTGATTGGACACATCATAAAGTGAAACGTCCACCTGCACGTCAACATCTTCTGTACCACCGTCGGATTCTTTGTACTGCGGATTAGCGGTGACAAGACATGTTGCTGTCGGTTCCAAGGGTTCCTCAACCATAATCGAGAGATTTCGCGTCATACTGTTGGCACCAATTTCGCCAAAGCTATTTGCAAATTGATACCCGCCAGTGATTTTCATAGGTTCATTTAACCCTATTTGCAGTTCGTTTCGATAGATGCGGTCAGTATAATAAACGTCTTTAGTAAAGGTGCCTAAATCTTGCTTTGCAATAAGTTCTCTGGAATTTCTTTCAATCGATACGTTAAGTTCCTGCATTTGTGCTTCTTTGATGTGCTCACTTGACGATGTAAAGGTCACTTTATACCAGTAGTTGACATCAATGAATGACTGATCGCTTTTCATTGTCAGCACCAAGTCTCTTGATTGACCATTCAGCGTCAATTGTTGGTCAACCGATAGTTTACCATCCTCGGCCATGCCGCCACCTGTCCACGTCTGATAAAAAAGGTTCAGCCTTTGCGTCAATACAGAGAAGGGCGTATACCACCCGCCCACACTGAGCAGTTTTGTTCTATTGTAATTGCCACTAATACCATCAATGGGATAACGGTTCAGTTCTTCCATACTGCGCGTATTGTTGATGGTTTCAACGGTATACTGATCATTCACCGTACCGCCTGTGTTAACAGTGTTGCCATAAATCCATTTTGAGGTCATGTATTTTTGGAGATCAGGATCTAAATAACGCCATGTATCTGGCGCATCCCCAATATTATTGTATTGCGTGATCCACTCAAGCGGGTTGCTCTCCGTATCTGGTGGATAGTAAGCATTGGTAACAACCTCTTGAGAGGCTGAATACCCCAAGTAGCGGCGCCCTCTCGTTCCTGTCTTCTCCTTATTATATTCTTCATCTTCTTCGGTATTTTCATGAGGTAATCCCGCCGTGAGATCGGCATAATTAACCGAATCGGGACTGCCATAGATAATCAAACCGTATTTGTCATACATTGGTTTACTAATGTCAAGTTTTTCATTGGTTGACGGGTGCGGAATCGAAGCAGGCAAATTGTTAGCGCGATAAAATTCTTCAAAGGTGGTATAGCCGCCATAGGTAAAGCTATAAAGCGGACTATCCACGGCAAAATCTATGGGAATGGTACTCAAAAGGGTTGAAACGATTAATAAAAGTGCAATTATTCTTTTCATAAATGACCTCTCAGTGAACGGTAAAGAAAATATCAAAGCGAGCAGTTGATTTTGAAATTAACGGCATGACAATATCCACGTTGCCAAATGTTTTCACCTCATCATAATACGGATAGCCATTGCGTTTATAGGTAGCATAGTAATCAACAAAGGTTTGTTCCACGTAATCAGCAATATCGTGGCCATAGGTTTCACCAAAGAATGCCACCAGCGAACCCTTTAAAAGTTTCATATAGCGTTCATCATAACGCGTTTCCCAAAACGCATCATCAATCACCGTGTACTCATCATAGAGGTCATTAATTCTCAATTTGATCGTTGCACCCACTTTTG
Source organism: Clostridiales bacterium (assembly GCA_030446305.1). Taxonomy (GTDB): domain Bacteria; phylum Bacillota; class Clostridia; order Peptostreptococcales; family Acidaminobacteraceae; genus Fusibacter. The sequence continues at coordinate 8,986 of JASUSA010000089.1, forward strand.
ACTTTGACATCACATAGGTATCTGTATTCATGTAGGCATCTTGCGTAAAACGATATTGGAAATACGGCACTTGTGCATTTGCAACACTTTCAAAATTTACAAATATGTCATTAAACTCGATAGGTCTTCCATCATCAACTCCCCTGCCATCATCAAAATGATTGGCGTTATATAATGACGTATAGCATTTCTGTCTTACTGCATAATCTAAAAGATTATTGAGTCTTGCAGTAAAATCAGGGATGTAATCGTCTGTCACTTCAAGGTCGCCCCATCCAAACCCGCAATCCACGATGGTAAACACACCATTTTCATAAGTGCTTGCCAAGTATTCAGGTGAGATATACTGTTCAATATACGAATCAGGCTGTTGTTTTAGCCATTCTTGCCACGACATGTCCACTTCAAGTGGTTTATCTTCCTCAATCGGCGTGCGCATGCTGTCATCTAAAAGTTTTGAGATCACCACACTGGCTTCGCCCCTTGTGGCACTGCCAAGCGGTTTAAAGGAGCCGTCACCGTAACCTGCAATGAAATTAAGGGCATAGGCCGTGGTGACTTCTGTTTTATAAGAAGCTGATACATTGACGAGATCACCAATTTGCTTTTGTGCTTTCGTGACAACGCCGTCCGTGATGGCCGTGTCGCCTCCAATGGCATCATAAGCTTTGACGATAATCGATGCCATTTCTTCTCTAGTGATAGCCATTTCGTAGTCCGCTGCTGCCGTTGTATAATTTTCAAGCAGATTCATTTCGATGGCTTTTTCAATGTAAGGCATGCCCCAATAAGCATCAGCTGCCGAAGTTGCATCTAATGTGATCG
>JASUSA010000032.1 GCA_030446305.1 Clostridiales bacterium
AGATCGAGAAATTTCTATAGATCAAGCATTACAATTGGTTAAGGCTCAAGGCTATAGAATCATGGAATCAACTGCCTAAAATACATTTTAAACCATGAACCGTCATCTCTGATGGCTTGTTTGCTATGCAACAAAAGATCTAAACGCTACTTTTCTTAAATTTCAGACTTTATTCCTACCTGAATGCTTTGCTTGATACAGCATTTTGTCTGCATGGTCAATGCATTTATCTAAACTTTCTCCCTCTTTATGCTGATAAACGCCACCACTAATGGTTACATGCATCTCTTTTATCGCCCAATTGATATGCGCAATTGCCTCCCTGATTGCTTCAGCAATTCCAAAACCTTCTGTTAACGACGCGTCGTTCAGTACAATAAGAAATTCTTCACCGCCAATTCTTCCCAAGACATCATCATTTCGGATATGCTTCCCCATTTCTTTTGACACTAGCTTTAAGACTTCATCTCCCATATGATGGCCGTAGGTATCATTGATTAATTTGAAATGGTCAATATCCATCATAATAATGGCAATCGAAGCAGTATTATTTGAAGTCAGTATGCTTTCCAATTGATGCATCACATATCGACGGTTACAAATGCCTGTAAGCTCATCTGTTTCTGACGTTACTTGTAATTTACTGTTCATCTCCAAAAGCTCTTTTTTTACTGCTTCTAATTCAACCATATTCTTATGATATTCATGTATTATTTTATAGACGAGAAAGAACGTCAATAGAAATACCAGCGTAAATGCAAAACCCATATCAATAAGTCTTGTTGTTTCATTCGGATAAGGTACGATCATTTCCGGATATAAGTATTCAACATACAACAATGCATAGAAAACAAGCACCTGCAAGATTAAGATAATTTTATAATTTAAATACCGAAGCAGCAGTGAACAAAATACGGCATTGAAGATCATAAAAAATGCAATGTTGCCATAGCTGCCCGCATTGTTGATCCACATCAAAGGATATATGATCAAAATCAAAGTTAATAAAATAAGATACGAAGGCCATTTGTAGGCATTTTTAAATAGGGCAAAATAAACGACCATGGCACCGACGATTCCCGTCGCAATCGTAATAAACACCATGCTTATCCCTAAGTTGAGTAAAATGTTGCCAATCGTTGTAAATATAGAAAATATAATACCGCCAATACCAGCAAATACTGCTATTTTCATTTCCAGTGGCAATATCCTCAATTTATCTTCAAACCACTTTTTCATAAAATTCACCTAATTGCCCAATTATTTTGTAAAATCAATTTATATCATTCCAATTGTATCATTTAAGCTTCATCGCCTTATACACCAATTTTATCATTTTATGGCGCTCCTTACACCATCAATCACTGGGGGTAATTGCATTAATCATAACCATTGGCGCAATACCATTAGCGCAATCTAGCATGCCTCAAAGAAAGCTAAAGTTAAGATGCGCTTCTTAAACGCTTCGCCATAAATTAAAAATATCCGCAGTATGTTTAATACGGCAGACATTTTCTATAGACAATATCAAAGCAACGCCTGCATAGCGCTGTTTTATCATCTTCATGTAAAATTTCTTTAGAACACCATTTTTCGAACGTGTACACTGCCTAGTGCTTCGAGCTTTTGCTCAAGCTCTAAAGCTTCTTGATCCGCGTTAAGAATAAATTCAAGTAAAATCAACCCATCTTCACTACACATTGTCCGTTCGTCAGATGCGTTATGTAAGCCTAATCGCGTTTTGATAAAACAGCCGTATTCAGTTAACAGCGTTTGTACACTCGTCGCATCCTCGCGTCTTGAATCCACTTTAATGCCCAATATAATCCTCGACATATTGCCTCCTTATGCCTCTCGCAGCATTTTCAAATTTGTTGTCAACGCTTCTTCTTGATCCCTAAGGAAATTGCAAAATCGCTTTTCATTATCCTTCACGACAATCTATTGCGGTTTCGTCTTGCTAAAAAATTCAGATTGTCATGAAAAGCTTATCATTTAAACAATGCTCATTTAGGGCTTATTTAAAGAATACAATCTCATATTATTTATAACACGACATCTGTCAGCTTAAACACCATTTAATGATTTATTTTACCATGACCTTTCTTTTTAAACGCTTCACCCATAAACCGATAAAGAAAGTGCTGGTGAACCCTCATAGCACACAGCACATAGCACATAGCACAATTTAATCTATGCATTAGTATAAGTCAATAGATGCATTTTTCCGGGCCAAGTAACTGCAAATCTCAAACGCGATATAGCCAAGAATCATCATGATCATGGAAATGAGGATTTCATCGCCGATTAAATGATAGAAATTGCTTTGATCTATTCCCAACAATAGCCGTGATGCTTCGATGCTTCTTCTCAAAGGAACGATTTCGGAAATCCAACGTAGTTCCGTTGGCAATTTAGAAACCGAAAAAACAGCTCCCGTGAAAAGAATCAGCACTTGCTCCATCGTATTTAAAAACATATTCATATCGGTAATAATCAGTGCAAAGCTGCCGATTAACAATCCAAATCCCAGTCCGCTGAGCATGCTGGAACCAATTGATAAAAACAGTTTGAAAATAGAAATTTCTGAAATTGGAAAGTCAAAAAATAAAGTGCCTATCATAAATCCAATCACCACTCTGATTCCTATATCAATAATATGAAACATACTGCGAGAGATGAACAGTCTGAATTTATTCACAGGAGAACCCATAACAACCATGAGTGTGCCAGCCCTTCTTTCATCAACCGCCAATGTTCCAATGATAAAAATGGCATTTGAACTGGCGAGTAAAAAAGCATTACCGATGATCCAAGGCGAAATATCTTTACTGCCATACGCAAATTTAACCATAAACGCAAAAAAAGCAAGCTGCAAAGTGGGATTCAAAATCATCATTAGAAAAAACACCGTCGGATTAACATAGCTGTACATTGCCTTGTATGACAAAAAAGCCTGTCTAAATATTCTGCCCATTATATGACCTCCAATGTAGCGTTTACTCTGGCTCTTAATTCAATTATACGGTATAAGCCTAAAGAGGCGACAAAGTATAACACCGTCGTCATAATGAGTCCAACAAAATACAAATGAAACGCACTGGTATTAACCGAGCCTGTAATGGCAAGTCGCAACAGCTTGATTGCATAGGTCGGACTTAAAGCATATGAAAAGAACCTTAAATAAATTGGCAAAACCGTGATTGGGAACGCGCTCCCGGTCAATAGGAAAATGATATAGTCCATACTGTTCATCAGTGTTCTTGCTTGTCTCGAAACGGCCAGCACGCCGGACAGCATCATGGCAATCATCATATAGGATACAACGCTAATGAAAAACACTGCCAAAAATGCAGGCACATTCACAATGTTAATCGGAACCTTGAATACAGCACCGACAAATATGAAACTAATCACCATGGAGACAGCGCCTAAAAGCGTATTACCGAGCACTTTCCCCAGCATTATATAATAAAACTTTTCAGGTGTATTGAATATCTGCGCCAGCGCTCCCATAAACCGTTCCCTTTGCACATCGCTTGCCGAAGAAAATGCAATACTCGACCACATCGTCATTGTCGCTGTTCCTACCATGGCATAAGAGACAAAGTCCGCTGTGGATTTATCCATATAGACAAACCCCATCAAAAGACCCGTAAAAAGCGGAAAGATAATCACAATATATCTGAACATTTCTCTTGCAAAGGTTTGCTTCATCTGAATTTTCATGGAACTGTACACAATTCTAAAAATGGTCTTCATTACTCAACACCCCTTTCAGCACCAAAATAATGCATATAGACATCTTCAATACTTTTTATCGTCTTGCCGCTGTTCTTAGCGGCTGTATTAATATGAGCAGATGGCGACTGAATATCCACGATTTCACCTTGTTTGATAAAAGCAATCCTGTCGCAAAGTTCTTCCGCTTCTTTCATGTAGTGCGTCGTTAAAATAATGGTTTTACCACGCATCTTTAAGTCAATTATAATCTCATGAAGCAGATGCGTTGCCGCAGGATCCAAGCCAATGGTGGGCTCATCCATGAAGACAATTTCGGGATCATTGATTAAAGCTCTCGCTATTTGAAGCCTTTGCTTCATCCCCTTTGAAAATGTTTCTACTTTCTTGTCTGCATATTTTTCTAATCCAACCAGTTTTAACAAGCCCTGAACCCTTGATTGCATCTGTTTGTATTCAATGTTGTATAAATCCGCAAAGTAAATCAAATTATCTTTTGCAGTAAGCCGCCAGTACAAACTTCTCTCCCCGCCATAGATAAAGTTGATTCTTTTTTGAACTTCTTTGGCTCTTTTCACCGTATCATATCCTAGAATGGTTATTTTACCTTCATTCGGTGTCAATAGCGTCGTCAGCATTTTGATGGTTGTCGTTTTCCCTGCACCATTCGGACCCAATAAGCCAAAAATTTCACCTTGATTGACTGAAAAACTGATATTATTTACCGCCTTCATCGTTTCTGTTTTTCTATGGATGATTCCTTTCTTTGTGGTAAAAGACCTACTTACATTCAGCACCTCTATCATTTTATGACCTCCTTATCGTTGAAATTAACCTTCGTTATTAATTATTAGTTATTAGCTATTAATTATTCATATCGGTTATTTGATGTTTATATAATATATATTAGACGGTAAATCATTTCATATTATATTATCATCTAATATATATTTGGTCAATCTTATTTTGATCAGCCATTTACATCAACGCCGGCAAAATCACTATTAAGCAAAATAAAACCCCCAACATTCACATCGTAAATCGATATACGAGAGAAGGTCGGGGGGTAGTTTTGTACTTTTTGTCAAACCAAATTGGTTTCTTATCATCAAATTTGTGAAGATATTAAAGCGTGTTTCTGTATGCATTCAACGCCTTTATAAAGGTATCATATTTGATTTGGTTAAGCGAAAAATATTTGATTTGTGCCACTTGTTCCACGCTTAAAAGGCCAACATCTATGAGCTGCATAATGTGATGTGTTACCGTAGGCGCTTTCAGTCCAAGTCTTTCAGCAATTTCTTTACCATAGAGGGATTCTTGGCTCAGCATTTTGATGATCTTGAGTCTCGTGCTGTCACTCATCACTTTCATGATTTTTTCGATCTGCTCTATGGTCAATGCTTCGGCTTTCAGATAATTAGGGAAAATGGTCCAAAGTTCATCGTCGTTAAACAGCCTCATCGGTTTTTTAATGGAGACGAGTGGAACAAAGTAATAATGCTTGTAATCAGAAATTCTTCGAAACTTTTTACCCATTATCTTCTGTGCGATATTAAGTGGGCTCAGTTCTTGAAAATCGTCACTAATCTGATTGATTTTTTCATCATAGACACTATCGTCAAAACTTAAAAGTGTTTTGGCGCTGTTAATAATGGTAATTGCAGTGTCACGCTCATTGATCCAATCCTCTTCATTGATCGACTGAAATGCTTCTAATGGCCTGTTTTCATGATTGCAGTAATAAGCGTACGCTCTTATATCCAAGTTTCTGATAAAATCCACGACAGAATCAAAGTCCTTTTTATCTGAGAATACAATAAATTCTGAGTGCGAAAACGATTTATCATTTTGCATTTTGTCTAAAACCGATCGCTCATTCTCAGATAAAACTGCGATCAACTGATCTGAAAACAGGGAATTATTGTCCTCAATATGAAAAATTGTTTCAAGATATAAATTAGATTCAACGGAAACCGTGTATTGTTTTTTCATAGACCTCACCAAATTCAATTTCCTTACTTAATACCAATTCCATTATATCGTTTCCCAGTTTAAAATCAATACAAGCCTGTGTTGACCACTTAAATGTGAGGTTATTTAATGCCATGTCCCGTAATTATTAATGGCTTCTGTATCGCGCATCTTTCGGGGTTCGATTCCCTTTTACAAAAACTAAAACTACCCGCAGTATCTTCAATACCGCGGGCAGTTTTTAATTGGTGGAGACGAGGGGAATCGAACAATCACCTTCGGTGCTTGTGCCGCTCCCTTTGGTCGCGCTCGCCAGTCGAAATGCCATGCATTTCTTCATGGCTCCCTCTCACGGGCTTCGATTCCCTTTTACAAAAACTAAAAATACCCACAGTATCTTCAATACTGTAGGTATTTTTTAGTTGGTGGAGACGAGGGGAATCGAACAATCACCTTCGGTGCTTGTGCCGCTCCCTTTGGTCGCGCTCGCCAGTCGTAATGCCGTGCATTTCTTCATGGCTCCCTCTCGCGGGGTTCGTTTCCCTTTTACAAAAACTAAAAATACCCACAGTATCTTCAATACTGTAGGTATTTTTTACTTGGTGGAGACGAGGGGAATCGAACAATCACCTTCGGTGCTTGTGCCGCTCCCATTGGTCGCGCTCACCAGTCGAAATGCCGTGCATTTCTTCATGGCTTCCTCTCGCGGGCTTCGATTCCCTTTTACAAAAACTAAAACTACCCGCAGTATCTTCAATACCGCGGGCAGTTTTTAATTGGTGGAGACGAGGGGAATCGAACCCCTGTCCAAAAACAATTTACGATAACTTTCTCCGAGCGCAGTCACAAATTAGGAATTCGCTTGCGTTCACGTGTTGCGACGCACAAGCCTACAAGCTATTTCTATCATACAATAAAACGACATTAGAAAAGCATATCGTCCATCGACCCCAGCAGGAGTTGGTCAGTCTCTAGGCGGCTGAGGCAAGGCCCAAAGGTGACGCTGCGATTAGGCAGCTAATGCAAAATTTTCGTTTGCGTTTATATTTAATGGTCCAGTTCTTTTACGTGTACCCCAGACCAGGAAACACGGCTCGCTTATCATCGCTCATCATCTCTGTCGAAACCTGTACGTCCCCATGAGATTTAGCGATTATAATCCTTAATCGCCTGTTGGATTTTGCGATTGGCATCTTTCTTCGCCATGGTTTGACGCTTGTCATAGTTCTTCTTGCCCTTCGCCACGGCGATTTCAAGTTTAATCAGTCCACGATTATTAATATAAAGCTTTAGCGGTACAATGGTAAAACCATCCTGCGCACGCAGTGCATCCAGCTTATTGATTTCTCGCTTATGCAGCAAGAGCTTTCGCGGCCTGATCGGATCTTGGTTAAACCGATTGCCGTGATCATAGGGTGTAATGTTCATGCCTTTGACATACATCTCACCGTCTTTGATTTCAGCATACGCTTCTTTGATGCTCGCCTTGCCATTGCGAATGGATTTTACCTCTGTGCCGAAGAGTTCCAATCCGGCTTCATAGGTATCTTCGATAAAGTAATCATGCCGAGCTTTTTTATTGTTTGCAACGAGTTTATACTGTCCCATGCATGATCTCCTTTCAAAAATAACAGCCATTCACTTAATGGGCGCCCCATCATTTTACCATATGTCAGAGCAGGAAACAAGCGGGCGACACTGCATTGTAACCATCATGTAATCATCTGGTCATCCGCGAATGCCGCTATGCTCTATTCGCGATTGCGCTTTGACGGATCTTTCAATAATCTTCATTAATCTTTCATTAACGCTTCCAGCATCACTGCCAATCCATCCTCATCATTCGTCAGTGCAACACGATCCGCTATTGCTTTAACGCTTTCAACAGCATTGCCCATAGCGACGCCGACCCCTGCATAGGCAATCATGTCCATATCATTTTCGTTGTCGCCAAAAGCGATAACATCTTCAACGGGGATCTGATAATGCGCACGCAGCGCTTCAATCCCAGAAGCTTTATTGACACCCTTTGCATTGACGTCAAAAGAGGTTGCAATCGATTGGCAAGTCTCAAAGCGTCCCAAACTGCGCAGTGTTGCCTTTAGCTGTTCAAACATCGGCAAATCTTCACTGTTGAGTCCTATTTTATAAATCGGCGTCGTTTCAATCACAGCATCCAATGCTTCTTCATCCATGATCCGCACTTCAAAACGATACGCTTCAGGCAGCGTCGGTATCAGTTCAGCATAACGCTTCGCCAGATATTTCTCCTCAACGGCGTAAATAACATCGTTATCATATAAATGAAAATAGACATCATTTTCACGGCAGTATTTTAGTACCACTCGAATATCATCAGGTGATAGCGGCACTGCGTGTATGATTTCGCCCGTTTTTAAATGCTTTACCACCGCCCCGTTGCATGAGATCAAATAACCATCATAGTCGAGTTGCTGTGTGACGATGCGACCAGCAGCATGCATGCGTCCTGTGGCAATGGCAAACGGATGGCCTTTTTCAATATATCCCTCAATAGCGGTTTTCGTACGCGATGAAATTTTATGATCACTCCGGATCAGTGTTCCATCAATATCACTAACAATCAATTTTTTCATTCTATACTCCTACTGTACGCCTACACCGTCGCGCACTTTGTTAACGCACTAATCCTTTAGACGCCAACACTGCAAAGAGCGCTATGCGAGTTCAAAATCAACTTGTCGTTTGCCCGGATCAGCATTGACCACGATGATTTCCACTTCATCGCCAAGTTTGTAAATATGTCTCGTTCGCTGACCAACCAACTGTAATTTTTCTTCATCGTACACATAGTAGTCGTCATCGAGATCGTCGAGTCGAATCAGACCTTCCACCGTATTTTCCAGTTCAACAAACATCCCGAATGATGTAATGGAAGAGATGAGCCCCGTATAAGTTTCACCAATATGGCTTTGCATGTACTCTGCCATTTTCATGTCATCGACATCGCGTTCTGCCAAGTCGGCATTGCGCTCACGCTCTGAACTCTGCACAGAAACTTCTTCAACAATTTTCTTAAGTTTTGCAATGCGCGGTGCATCGAGTTCATTTTGAAGCATTTCCCGAATGATGCGATGAATTTGCAAATCGGGATAGCGCCGGATCGGCGACGTAAAATGACAGTAATATTTGGCTGCGAGTCCAAAGTGACCGTCATTTTGCGGTGAATAACGCGCCTGTTTTAACGACCGCAGCGTCAATTTGCTAATGACGTGTTCTTCCTTGGTATTTTCTACTTCGGTCAACAACTCCCGAACCGCTTTTGGATGTACGGCTTCTGTATTGCCTTTAATACGATAACCGAAATTATAGAGAAATTTATTGAGGTTATCAATCTTCTCTTGTGCCGGCGTTTCATGAATCCGGTAGACAAAAGGCAGTTCCAGCCAAAACATATGCTCGGCAACCGTTTCATTTGCTGCCAACATAAATTCTTCAATAATCTTATGCCCAATGCGCCTTTCTGCCTTACCGACGTCTATCGCCTTGCCATCGCCGTCAAGCTTGATTTTCGTTTCTGCAAAATTAAAGTCAATGGCACCGCGGCGCTCACGCTTACCCCTTAAAATCAGTGATAGTACTTTCATGTTTTCAAAGAAATCAAAAAGCTGTCCGTATTTGCCTTTCAGCTCAGGGGTTATTTGATCTTCAAGAATATCAGAGACATCGTCGTAATTCATGCGCTCAACGGTTTTAATGACACTCTCACAAAGCCGATGATCGACAACATCGCCGCTGGAATCTATCTCCATAATGCAAGACATTGTGAGACGGTTAACCTGAGGATTCAAGCTGCAAATCCCATTGGAAAGGCGTTCCGGCAGCATGGGAATAACACGGTTCAAAAGGTAGACACTGGTTGCACGCTTCAGTGCTTCTTTATCGATCTTTGAATACTCATGTACATAGTAACTGACATCGGCAATGTGTACACCCAGTTCATAATTGCCATTTGGCAAACGCTTTACATGAACAGCATCATCAAGGTCTTTCGCATCCTTGCCGTCAATGGTCACAATCGTTTCATTTCTAAAATCTTCACGCCTTTGGATTTCTGATTCATCAACTTCAGTCGGGATTGCCTCAGCATCTTTTAAGACGCGCTCATTAAACACTTCCGGCAGCTTGAACGTGCGGATAACCGATAATATATCCACACCGGGGTCGCCAACTTGCCCTAAGATTTCGATCACTTTACCTTCTGGATTACGTCTGTCTTCAGGCCATCGCGTTATTTCCACAACCACTTTATCGCCCTGCTTGGCGCTCATGGTCATGCTGCGGGAAATAAAAATATCACTCTTCAAACGCTGATCATCCGGTACCACAAAACCAAAATTCTTGCTTTCTTCATAAGTGCCGACAATAACCGTGTTGACGCGTTCTATGATCTTAATGACTTCGCCTTCATTGCGCCTGTCACCAGTACTCTGACGCGTCAGTTTAACCATGACGCGGTCGCCGTTCATCGCGCCGGCCAATGCACTCGCCGGAATAAAAACATCCCCCATTGGCACACTGTCAATAATGGCAAAACCAAACCCTTTTTGCGTCATCTGAATCTTGCCGACGTATATCTCAAAAAACTCTGGGAGTGCTAACTTTTTCTTTTTCGTTCGAATGAGCTGACCGTCTTCCACCATTTCATTTAAATAATTTAAGACGGATGGCATATCAAGCGTATCTAATTGAAGCGCTGAGATTAATTCACCTTCTAAAAATGGTTTTTCATTGTGTGCTTTCAAAAATTCAATAATTTGTTCTTTTGTCATCATAGCCTCCATTGTTTATTAATTCTCGGCATTCATATTTCAAATTTGCGGTTATTGCGCTTTATTTATTATGTGATAAGACGCTGCATTAAGGCAGGCATACACTTAATAATATACCCGCCTTTGTAATTCTGTAATCGTCATACCGGCGACTTTTATCGCGCCGTTTACCTTAATCCAAGCATTGGTACAATGCTATGTATTTATTATAACATCATCATAATGACTTTACATGAACACGATGTAAAGATCCAGTCTGTTCTTTCCATCGTTTATGATGGGATATGCTTTTTTACGATTAATTGCTGCCATTATTTTTCATTTGAAGCAATTGCATAACTGCCCTATCTCTTTTGTAAGACGAGAAATTAGCGCATTATTGTGAAAGCGCCACCTTTAGGCTGTGATACAATTCTTTATTTGACAGATTGACTTAACACTTTAAAAAACGCCCTGCAAGGATGATCCCTCGCAGAGCGCTTAATTGATGGGCTTAACAATTAATTATTCTTATAACAATGAACCTAAGCTGACGAACAGTGGTGCAAAGACCAATGAAACAATCGTCATGAGTTTAATTAAAATGTTGATTGAAGGACCTGACGTATCTTTGAACGGGTCACCAACTGTATCGCCGACAACAGCTGCTTTATGAGCATCTGAACCTTTGCCGCCGTGGTTGCCTTCTTCAATATATTTCTTTGCATTATCCCAAGCGCCGCCAGTGTTGGCCATGAAGATTGCCATGAGAACGCCTGTTACAAGGGCACCGGCAAGCATACCGCCAAGTGCTTCAACGCCTAAGAGCAAACCAATGACAATTGGTACGAGAACTGCCATCAAACCAGGAAGCATCATTTCTTTAAGTGCCGCACCAGTACTGATATCAACACAAGTTGCATAATCTGGTTTGGTTGTTCCTTCCATAATGCCAGGAATAGTTTTAAACTGTCTTCTAACTTCTTCGATCATTTGATAAGCTGCTTTACCAACTGATTCCATTGTCATCGCTGAGAAAATGAATGGCAGCATACCGCCGATAAATAAGCCGACAACAACTTTTGGATTTAAAACATTGATCATTTCAAGGTTAATCGCCGTAGAATAAGAAGCAAAGAGCGCAAGTGCTGTAAGTGCTGCTGAACCAATGGCAAAACCTTTCCCAATCGCTGCTGTCGTATTGCCGACTGCATCGAGTTTATCTGTAATTTTACGCACTTCTTTTGGAAGCTCACTCATTTCAGCAATACCGCCGGCATTGTCGGCGATAGGACCATAAGCATCGACAGCAACAGTAATACCCGCTGTTGAGAGCATCCCAACTGCCGCTAATGCAATACCGTAAAGACCTGCAAAATGATAAGCAACAAGTGTTGCAATGCTGATAAAGATAATTGGGAACATCGTCGAAATCATGCCCACTGCCAGACCGGAAATAATCGTTGTCGCCGGGCCTGTCAATGATTGTTCTGCAATATGTTTAACATATTTGTAGTCGCCTGACGTATAGATCTCTGTCACAACGCCGATGAGGATACCACAGATCAAGCCAGCTGTGATCGCCCAAAAGGCATTCAAATTGCCGAAGAACATATTGCTGAGGAAATATGCCACGATGACAACGAGTAGACCGCTTACATAAGTTGCTTTTTTAAGCGCTTTATGCGGGTCAGAGTTTTCATCACCACGTACAAAGAAAGTACCAATAATCGATGCAATAACGCCACATGCTGCAAGTGCCAGCGGGAATTGTGCCCCATCCAAACCGTGGAGTGCAACGCCTAACGTAATTGATGCAATAATTGAACCAACATAAGATTCAAATAAGTCGGCGCCCATACCTGCAACGTCGCCAACGTTATCGCCAACATTATCTGCAATAACCGCCGGATTTCTCGGGTCATCTTCTGGAATACCCGCTTCAACTTTACCAACGAGGTCAGCGCCGACGTCAGCAGCTTTCGTATAAATACCACCGCCAACACGTGCAAAGAGTGCTATGGATGAAGCACCTAAACCAAAGCCCGTTATAATTTGTGGATCACCGAAAATCATATAGAGAACACTAACGCCGAAAAGACCTAAGCCGACAACGGCCATCCCCATAACGGCACCACCTGAAAAGGCAACGGATAGTGCTTTATTCATACCACTTTCTTTTGCGGCAAAAGCCGTACGAACATTGGCTTTGGTTGCCACTTGCATACCAAAGAAACCAGCCAAAGCAGAAAAAACAGCACCGCATAAAAATGCAATTGCTGTTTGGAAACTTTGAAGTCCTACAGTAATTGCCACTGCTAAAATAATTGCGAATATAACTAACACTTTGTATTCACGCTGTAAGAATGCCATTGCACCTTCGTGAATATAGGAAGCAATCTCATTCATTCGATCATGAGTTACTTTAACCGGATTGATCTTGCTCGAGACGAGCACAAACGCAAATACGAGCGCGAGAATGCCAACGCCCGCTGATATCACTGCGTAGTTCATTTAAAAGTTCCTCCCCACATAAAGTAAAAATTTAACACATATTTTTAGCCCGAACACTCGTCCGCTTATGAATCAGCCCACATCATAAATTCATAAACCCGGCGAAATCGGGCAATTGACCTTTGCATACTGTGCACAATATTTCAAATAACGCCTAATCAAACGATGTCAGCTTTTAACAATACCCAAGTGTTGCTGCCGACTTTCATTCACAACCAAGAAAACAGTTGACCTGCATACAAGGCGCCTGTATAGTCAACTCTTGGCATCAATGGTGTATATGATTTGAAATTTCTGTCTGAAAATCAAGCCACACTAAACCTTTTAATTCTAAAAAGAAACAATAACCAGCATCGCTAATTATTGTAACCAAGACATAAGTAAAGCGCTTGCAATAAAAACAATTGCAGATATTTTTGTTACTTTATCAAATTTTTCATCGTAATCTCTTGCCTTATTCTTGCCCCAAATCTGTTCAGCACCGCCGCCAATAGAGCCAGAAAGCCCCGCCGACTTGCCTGATTGAAGTAAAATGCTGGCAATGAGAATGACAGAAGAAATAATTAAGAGTCCTGTTAAAACCAAATTCATCCTGTTCACACCTCCTATATATGCAATATTTATATACCAAAATGATCCTGCTTGCTTAACATAGGTATTTTAACATACGTCACTGAAAAAAACAATTCATTCAAGCTTTTTTTCATAAAAAAGCAGAAGGTTCAACCGTTTGTGAACCTTCTCCTCTTTCTCTTTTCTTTTGCAACCAAGATTTGCTTATTTTAGCCTATCGGTGCTGCTAGACACCAATTGGCTGAAGCACTGTTTAAAAATTTATCAGCTCTATCTGTGAAATAACAACCGATCAATCGGTAAGTCACTGCGAAATCAGAATGGTTAAATCTGTTAATCTCATTAATTGATTCAGCATTTTCAACAATGACCCGCTTTACTTGCAACAATGATCCGTATGAATAGAACAGACTATTTAAGATTGTAAAATGCTGTCATACCCGCATAAACGGCATTATCACCCAATTGTTCTTCGATTCTAAGCAATTGGTTATACTTTTCAATACGGTCAACTCTAGCAGGTGCACCTGTTTTAATTTGACCTGCATTAACAGCGACGACAACATCTGCAATTGTCGAATCTGCCGTTTCACCTGAGCGGTGTGAAATAACATTAGCGTACCCAGCGCGCTTTGCCATTTCAATGGCATCAAGCGTTTCGGTGATGCTGCCAATTTGATTGAGTTTAATCAAGATTGCATTCGAGCTCTTTTCTTTAATGCCTCTAGAGAGACGTTCCGTGTTGGTGACATAAAGGTCATCCCCAACGATTTGGATTTTGCTGCCGAGTTTTTCGACCATAATTTGCCAACCGGCCCAGTCTTCTTCACTTAAGCCGTCTTCAATAGAGATAATTGGATATTTTTCAACGAGACCTGCATAGTAATCAACGAGTTCTGCTGCTGTAAAAGACTTGTTTTCACTTGCAAGCGTGTATTTGCCGGTTGCTTCATCATAAATTTCATTGGCAGCAACATCTACTGCGAGCTTAATTTGTTCACCTGGTTTGTAGCCTGCTTTTTCAATGGCTTCCATAATGACTTTCAGTGCATCTTCATTCGTAGGCAGATTTGGTGCAAAACCGCCTTCATCGCCAACACCTGTCGCAAGGCCTTTGCCTTTTAGCACGGCTTTAAGTGCATGATAGATTTCAGCACCCCATCGAAGCGCTTCTTTAAATGAATCAGCGCCAACAGGCATAATCATGAATTCTTGTATATCAACATTGTTGTCTGCATGTGCGCCGCCGTTCATGATATTCATCATTGGAACCGGCAATGTTTTGGCATTTGTACCGCCAACGTATTCGTAAAGCGAAAGTCCTGCACACTCTGCAGCAGCTTTTGCAACGGCAATTGAAACACCTAAAATAGCATTTGCGCCGAGTTTGCCCTTATTTGGCGTACCATCGAGTTCGATCATCATGTTGTCAATGCCCACTTGGTCAAAGACATCCCAGCCTTCGAGTTCAGGTGCAATGAGATCATTGACATTGCCAACTGCCTTTTCAACACCTTTGCCAAGATAACGTGATTTATCGCCATCTCTGAGCTCAACTGCTTCAAACGCCCCAGTTGATGCGCCAGATGGCACCGCTGCTCTGCCCATTGTACCGTCTTCAAGGTAAACATCTACTTCAATGGTTGGATTGCCGCGTGAATCCAATATTTCTCTTGCAAATACATCTGTAATGATTGACATTTTACATACCTCCGTTTTTTGAATTTAAAGGTTCTATTCACATAAATGCTTTTCAATTTATCCACGAAAATCTTAAGCCTTCTGTCTCCAATAATCAAGTGTTTTACTAAAATTTAACCATCCGCTATTTCAGTAGGCTGTGTCCCGTCATTTCTTCTGGCGCTTCCAGCCCCATCATTGCCAGCAGTGTTGGTGCCAGATCACACAGCCTGCCATCCATTTCTAAATCGGTCGCAGATGTGCCGCCTATAATACAAGGTACCTTATTCGTCGAGTGCGCCGTCATTGGCTTGCCCTCAGCCGTTAGCATTTCCTCTGCATTACCATGATCCGCTGTGACAATAAAATTGCCATTTAGGCTAAGCAACTTATCGGTAATCTTGCCGAGGCATTCATCCACTGTTTCAACTGCTTTAACAGCAGCTTCAATAATGCCTGTATGCCCAACCATATCTGGATTGGCAAAGTTGAGGATAATGAGCTCATAGACATCTTCATCAAGCGCCGCCAAAAGCTTTTCTGTGATTTTATAAGCGGACATTTCCGGCATTAAATCATAGGTTGCAACTTTTGGAGACGGCACCAAAATTCTGTCTTCACCCTTATTCGGTGCTTCAATACCACCATTAAAGAAAAAAGTCACATGTGCGTATTTTTCAGTTTCTGCGATTCTAAGCTGCTGTTTGCCGAGGTTGGAAACGTAGGTACCAAGTGTATTCTCAATCGTTTGCGGTTTGTAGGCAACTTCAACATTTTTAATGGTGATATCATACTGCGTTAAGCAGACATAAAAAGTTTTGAAGTAAGTGCGCTCAAAACCATCAAAATCCACGTCGACAATAGCACGCGTAATCTCACGCGCCCGATCCGGTCTAAAATTAAAGAAAATAACGGAATCGTTTTCCTTAACAGTTGCAACCGGTTCACCTGCTTCAAGTATAACGGTCGGCACGACAAACTCATCTGTGACGCCATCTTCATATGATTTCTCAAGTGCACTGACAGCACTGGCGGAAAAATTCCCCTTGCCGTAAACCAATGCATCGTAAGCTTTTTCAATACGCTCCCAGCGTTTATCTCTATCCATGGCATAATACCTGCCCGAGAGACTTGCAATGCAGCCGAAGCCAATTTCATCCATATAGGCTTCAAGGGTTCTGACATAATCGACGCCGCCTGTGGGCGATGTATCCCGTCCATCCATAAAGCCGTGAACGTAAATATTATCAAGTCCCTGATCCTTGGCAAGCTTGATAAGTGCCTTGAGATGGTTAATATGACTGTGTACGCCGCCGTCTGAAAGCAATCCCCAGACATGCAGCTTACTGCCCTTTGCCTTGGCATTTTCAATGGCTTTTAAAAAAGCTTGATTTTCAAAAAAATCGCCATCGGCAATGGACTTTGTTACACGCGTCAGTTCCTGATAAATAATGCGCCCTGCACCGATGTTCAAATGCCCTACTTCAGAATTGCCCATTTGCCCGTCGGGAAGCCCGACATCCATGCCACTGGCACCTATGAGCGTATGGGGATAGGTTTCGAGCAATCGGTCAAAATTAGGCGTTTTAGCCATGGCAACCGCATTGCCCGTCGTCGAACTGCTCTGACCCCAGCCATCTAATATGATTAATGCTGTCGGTTTTTTCATAAATGTACTCCTTAATGTACTTCTTAAAAATTCACAAGCTGTACAAAGCTGTCCGGTTCGAGGCTGGCCCCACCAACGAGGGCACCGTCGATATCGGACTCGTTCATAATTTCAGCGACATTCGCCGGTTTGACACTGCCGCCATATTGGATGCGAATTTCTTCTGATACTTCGTCACCATAAAGTGCTGTCAGCACTTCGCGAATATAGGCAATGACATCATTTGCATCTTGGCTGCTCGCTGTCTTACCGGTGCCAATAGCCCAAATTGGTTCATACGCGACGACAACCGTTTTAGCCGCATCGCCAGAGATGCCGGCAAATGCCTTTTCAACTTGGGTTTTACAAATTGCTTTGGTTTCACCTGCTTCACGCTGTTCAAGTGTTTCACCCACACAAACCACCGGTACGAGCCCTTTGGCAAGCGCTTTTAGCGTCTTGAGATTAACCGTTTCATCCGTTTCATTATAATATTGACGTCTTTCAGAGTGGCCGATAATCACATGGGTAACACCAATTTCAAGCAACATATCTGCTGTTACTTCACCTGTGAAAGCGCCTTTGTCCTCATAGTGCATATTTTGAGCGCCAATTTTAACATTGGTGCCCTCAGCTGCTTTGACAAGCGACTGTAACAATGTATACGGCGCACAGATCAAGACTTCGACATCTGTATCTGCAACATCCGCTTTGATGGCTTCGACAAACGCGACGCCTTCTTTGATTGATTTGTGCATTTTCCAGTTTCCAGCAATCATTGGTAATCTCATAAATGCCTCCCTAATTAATTTTACAACGAAAAGAATTATTTTTCGTTAAGCGCCTCAATACCTGGAAGCGCAATGCCTTCCAAAAATTCGAGCGATGCGCCGCCGCCAGTAGAAATATGCGTCATCTGATCGCCAAACCCTAGCTGATTAACTGCCGCAGCACTGTCGCCGCCGCCAATAACCGTCGTCGCATCAGATTCTGCAAGCGCTTTTGCCACTGCAATCGTTCCTTTGGCAAAATTATCAAATTCAAATACACCCATAGGACCATTCCAGATGATGGTTTTCGCACCTTTAACTTCCTCAGCATACATTGCAGCCGTCTTCGGACCAATATCGAGTCCCATGTAATCCGCTCCAATTTCTGCGCCTTCCGTTACAACAGGTGCTGCATCTTTGCTAAATTCCGCCGCTGTCACATGATCAACCGGCAACAGCAGTTTAACATTTTTGGCTTTTGCAGCTTCAATCATTTGAAGGGCATAATCGAGCTTGTCTTCTTCTACCAGTGATTTGCCAACGCCTAGACCCTGCGCTTTTAAGAATGTATAAGCCATTCCACCGCCAATAATCAGCGCATCGACTTTGCCCAGCAGATTTTCGATCACTTTAATTTTATCGGATACTTTTGCACCGCCCAAAATCGCACAGAACGGTCTCACCGGATTTTCAACGGCTTCACCTAAAAATTTAAGTTCTTTTTGGATCAGATAGCCGCAAACCGCTGTATCGATAAATGCCGTTACCCCTACAGTTGACGAATGCGCTCTATGTGCGGTTCCAAAAGCATCATTGACAAATATATCTGCAATCGCTGCAAGGTCTTTTGAAAAAGCTTCGCCGTTTTTCGTTTCTTCCTTTCGAAAACGTGTATTTTCTAAAAGGATTACCTGACCTTCTTTTAAATTCATCGCAGCTGTTCGCGTCAGCGGACCGACGACTTCCGGTTCGCTGTTAAAAATAACAGGCTGTCCCAACAATTCCGATAAGCGTGTTGCAACAGGTTCCAGCGTAAATTTCATATCATATTCTTTTGGTTTACCAAGGTGCGAGCACAAAATAACCTTTGCACCATTTTTAATTAAGTATTTGATTGTCGGAAGCGCGCCCATAATGCGGTTTTCATCCGTGATCTTGCCATCTTGAATGGGTACATTGAAATCACAGCGCACGAGCACACGTTTTCCTGAAACGTCAATGTCCTCAATGGTCTTCTTATTAAACATTTAAAGCCTCCTAAAAACGGATTTCTTAATGAATGTTCTACCTTTGTTGCTTTTTATTGATTGTTTGCCCAACAAAAGGGAAGCCCTGAAATACATTCAGGGCCTTTATTTAGAATTATAATCCTTTTTCAACCATCATCGTTACAAGGTCTACAACTCTATTGGAGTAACCCCATTCATTGTCATACCATGACAAGATTTTTACCATATTGTCGCCCATTACCATTGTAGAGAGCGCATCGATAATAGAGCTTCTAGGATCTTTTTTATAATCCATGGATACCAATGGTTCTTCTGAATAACCGAGAATTCCCGCCATCTCACCTTCTGACGCCGCTTTAAGTGCTGCGTTTACTGCTTCTGCTGTAACAGGCTTAACGGTTTCAATAACGATATCTACAACTGATACAGTTGGTGTCGGCACGCGAAGTGCCATGCCATTGAATTTGCCTTTAAGCTGAGGCAATACCAGCGCAACCGCTTTTGCAGCACCTGTGGTCGTTGGGATCATGCTTTCCGCTGCAGCTCTCGCTCTTCTTAAATCTTTATGTGGTGCATCAAGAATTTTTTGATCGTTTGTGTACGCATGAACAGTGGTCATTAAGCCTTTAATAATCCCAAATTCCTGATCGATTACTTTTGCAAATGGTGCTAAACAGTTCGTCGTACAAGATGCATTTGAAATAATATGATGTTTTTCCGGATCGTATGCTTCATCGTTGACACCGAGGACAATTGTAATGTCTTCGTTTTTAGCAGGTGCTGAGATAACAACTTTTTTTGCACCGGCTTCAATATGTTTAGAAGCTTTGGTACCATCTGTGAAAAGGCCAGTTGATTCGATGACAATATCGACACCGAGGTCTTTCCAAGGAAGCGCTGCAGGATCTTTTTCTGCAAAGATTTTAACTTCCTTGCCATTGACGATAAGACTGCTGCCTTCAGCTTCGACTGTTCCTTCAAATTTACCAAACAGTGAGTCGTACTTGAGGAGATGTGCAAGTGTCGCAGCATCTGTCAAATCATTGATTGCTACAATTTCAAATCCTGGATTCTCCTTGCTCATTGCAACTTTAAATGCGTTTCTACCAATTCTACCAAAACCGTTAATCGCCACTTTTACCATTGAAATGCCTCCTTAATTATAATAGTTCACTCATTCGTTTAGCCGCCAGTTCATCTGTGACGAGTACCAAGTGCTCATTGAGCTTGCTGATGGCAATGATTGCCTCTGCTTTCTCAGCCCCGCCAGCGACGGCAATAATATGATCTAGTGTCTTAAATTTATTTAAATCAATACCAATGGTACTGATTTCGTGAACAATTTCACCGTCTTTATTAAAGTAATACCCAAAAGATTCCGCAACAGCGCCCTTGCTGATAATGGCGTCAATTTCCTTTCGGTCCAAAAACCTTCTAGCAGCCATCACATCAGCTCTGCCGACGCCAAAAGCCAACACGTCAATCTTATCAATATAATTGAGAATATATTTAATATTGGGTTCGTTTTTCAATTCCTCAATGGTTGATCGTGACAAATTATCCTGCGTATATAGGATCAAATGTCGGCCGCTCAATTTGTTTGCCAATCGCTCTGCCAGCGTATTTGCCTGGTATTCATTTTTAACGCCTAAGCCGCCGCGTGCTGGCACAACAACAATTTCACTATTGGGATATTGTGTCCATTCCTGCCTATACCCATTTATCGCTCTTTCTATCGAAGAACCACCGGTAAGCCCAATAATAGTTTTTGGCCCAATAAGCGTCCGCAAATAATTCGCAGCTGCGAAACCAACTTCTTCAAGCGCCGCTACTTCATCATGATGTCCGAATGAACCAATGATTACTTTTTTTATACCAAGTTTTTTCTGAAGCAATCGCTCAAGTTCATTTATACCATTAAGATGATAAAAGACGCTCGACAATTGCGTCAATACTTCGATGCCCTTTTCTGTAATCCGCATGCCATCGGGATAATATTCAATTAAAGCACTTGTCTTAAGAATATCGCTTTCGCGCCTTACAACGCGTTCAGTCAATCCAAGCGTGTTCGACAGAACACGTCTGCCAATGGGCTGGTTAATCCGTACGGCATTTAGCAAATTTAATCGAAGCGGCAACAGTTCTTCTAATTCCGGAAACGCCATCTTTAAAAAATCCAGCATTCCCTTGGCGTCATGGTTATTGATATTCATTGACGTCCCACCTTTTCGAATTTTTAGTCCCACAGGTTCTCATTTTGTCCCGGAAGACTTAAAAAAAATGTTGTTTCCATTATTATTATACCATTTGACCTTTAAACTGCAAGTAAAAACATAAAAAAACAGGACTTTTTCTATCCATCATGGATGAAAAACGTCCCGTTTGTTTGTACTATTTTTTATGATCCTGAGCGCCACCGTGTTCCGATACAGTTTTACGGGTGCGTTTAATAGCGCTTCCGTTTTGAAGATGGCGGGATTTCAAGTTCATCCCGATATTTTGCAACCGTCCGTCTTGAAATATTGATACCCTGTTTGTTAAGTGAATCGGTAATAAATTGGTCGCTTAAAGGCTTTTTCTCATCTTCGCCATCAATCATCTCTTTGATGACCATTTTGACACTCTCAGCTGATACGCCTTCGCCGCTGGCGCCCTTAACACCGCTTTGGAAAAAGAACTTTATTTCGAATAGACCGTTGGGACACTGAACATATTTACCGTTTACAGCGCGACTTACGGTTGATTCGTGTACTTCAATTTCATCTGCAATATCTTTTAGATTTAACGGTTTTAAGTAGAGCATGCCCTTTTCAAAAAAATCGTACTGATACTCTACAATTGCCATACAGACACGATAAATCGTGTTTCGGCGCTGTTCAATACTCTTGATAATACGCAGTGCCGACTGGAAATTTTTATTGAGGTAATCACTGGCAGGTGCATCTTTATCAATACTCTTAATCAGCGTTTTGTAAAAACTATTGATATGCAGTTTCGGTGAAGCGCTTTCATTGACGATGACGACATACTCGCCCTTGACTTTTTCCACATAAACATCGGGGACAATATACCTGACGTCTCTGAGAGAAGCATAGCTTCTGCCCGGTTTTGGTTCAAGGGTTTTGATATAATCATAAGCCTGTTGCACGCGTTCTGCTGTTTCATCAATCTTCTTTGCAATTTGTGCAAACCGCTTTTGTCCAAGGTCTTCCAAGTAGTTTAATACGAGGGTTTCCTCCAAACTTTCTTCATAACCCTGCTGATATAGCTGAATCAGTAAACATTCACGCAGATTTCGCGCGCCTACTCCAGGCGGATCGAATCCCTGAACCAGACGAATAACATTCTCGACTGCCTCTGCGGTTAAATCAAAATGAGCAGCCGAATCTTCGACATTAATGTCAAGGTAACCATTATCGTCGATTGACTCAATGACAAATTCGCATACTTCATAGATTTCTGGGTCAATTTTTGAAAGCTTCAACTGCAGCATCAAATGATCCCGCAAGGTCTCTTCATCTGCTACAAAGTTATCGTAACTCAATTCTTCATCAAAATCATAACTAATGTTGCCAAGAGGTCTCGCATCTTCGAAATAATTGACCATGTCTTCCCAGTCAACTTCTTTCTTATCTCCCTTGTCGTTGTCGTAGACAAATTCGTCCTCATCATTGTTCTGACGCTTTTCGCCATCCTCATCATTCGCTTGACTAATGCGCTCCAGTACGGGATTATTCAGGAGCTCCTCGTCAATGAATTCGCTGAGCTCCTGTGCATTGTATTGAAGAATTTCAATCGCTTGCTTGAGCTCTGGCGTCATAATCAGTTTCTGAGTTTGAAGGAGATTCAAATTAAAATTCATTTTCATAAGCAATCCCATCTCTATTCTAAAAATGATTTAAGATAATGCCACGTCGCCAACTATCGTGCCGTGCTCTCGTCACTATGCATCAAAATGGCGTCCTTAATCATTATAGCAAAAATGATACCAAAGTTAAATGACAAATAAAATGAAGGCATGCCATTAATTGTAAATAAAGGCCTGCCCTCATTTTTTACACCTCAAATGACATACCGTCACAAAAGGTCAATTTGTTTATCGATGTCCCTTTTCATACGGGATCCCATCCGCTTTTGGCGCTACCGCTCTGCCGATGAAACCGGAGAGTACCAGAATCGTCGCAATATAAGGCAGCGTTTGTAAAAACTCAGATGGAATATTGTTAATGCCCAGCGATGAAGCCTGAATTTGGACAGCTTCCGCAAAACCGAAGAATAAACTTGCCAGCATTGCGCCGATCGGATGCCATTTGCCGAATATCATTGCGGCAATAGCGATAAAGCCCTTGCCGGATGTCATCCCTTCGCGGAAGAGACTAACGGTCCCCAGCGACAGTGAAGCACCTGATATCCCGGCGAGAACACCTGAAATCATAACGCAGATATAGCGAATTTTGTAGACATTAATCCCAACCGTATCGGCCGCCCTAGGATGCTCGCCCACCGCCCTGATGCGCAAGCCAAATGGCGTCTTGTAAATGACGTAATAGGTAATGGCGACTGCGACAAAGGCGAGGTATACAAAAGGCGTAAGGCCTGCAAAAAGCTCACCTAAAACCGGAATTTTTTCTAAAAACGTTAATGGATTTCCCGTAAGTGCATGTGCTACCGCATCCGTTTGTCCAGATCGTTTCCAGACCATTTCGAGCAAGAATGCTGTAATACTCGTTGCAAATAAGTTAATGGCAACCCCAGCGACGACTTGATTGCCGCGCAAGTGAATGGCGAGCACCGCTAGGAGCAATGCCGTCAAGGCACCGGCAACCATTGCTGCCAATACGCCAAGCCATGGGCTGTCCGTAAATTTTGTCACCAATATAGCGAAGAAAGCACCATTGATCATAATCCCCTCTATGGCGATATTAACGACACCTGAACGTTCAGAAAATATGCCGCCAAGCGCGGAGAAGATTAAAGGCGTTGCCAATCTTAGTGCGGAAGCCAACAATGCAATAAAGATAACCATTATGCCTTCACCTCCTCATCCTTCTTGCCTGTTAATTTACGTTTAATAGACGGCCAATAGCTGCCAATGGCTTCAGCCGCAATGAAAATGATAATGATGGACTGAATAATCCCAATAACTTCTTTTGGAATGCCGGCAATTTGCATTTTCCGTTCGCCATTCTTTAGAATACCAAATAAAAACGCACTTGCTAAGATGCCAATCGGATGATTTTTCCCGACGAGCGCGACGGCGATGCCGTCAAAACCATAACCCGGCATCCCGGAAGCCATATCGACTTTATATGTGAGTCCCGTAATCATGACTGCACCTGCAAGGCCTGCAAGGGCACCTGAAATAACCATGGCCAGTGTTATGTTTTTTGCGATGCTGATCCCGCCGTATTCAGATGCATACGGGTTAAAACCTACAGAGCGCACTTCATATCCCAGTGTCGTTTTAAAAAGAATAAACCAAGTGATAATCGCCATGGCAATGGCAATAAAAATCCCGGTGTTGACACTTGAGTAACCAAAACTTGGAAAAATCTCTGTAAGCATGGTCAAACGGCCCTGTTCGGGAATCATAACCGAATAGGCTTTCTTTTCTGTCCCTTGGAGAATAGACGGATTCAGTACAGCTCTCACGACATAGTTTGCAATATAGAGTGCAGTATAATTGAGCATAATTGTAATAATGACTTCGTTAACGCCGCGTTTAGCTTTGAGAATCCCCGGAATAAAAGCCCAAATTGCACCACCGAGTGCACCTGAAATCAATAGGATCACAGGCAGGATCGAACCCGGCAAATCTCGAAAAATCCATCCGGCACTAATGGTAAAAACAGTTCCTAAAATATACTGACCTTCAACACCGATATTAAACAGCCCACATCGATAGCCAAATCCTACAGCAAGACCTGTGAAGATGAGCGGCGTTGTCTTCAGCATGGTTTCCCCAAAGCGACTCACCGTGCCAAGGCTTCCGGAAAACAATTCAACATATGCAACACCTGGATTATTCCCCGTCCATATGATGAAAAATGCCCCTATAATAAATGAAAAGACGATGGCTAAGAGGGGGAATTTTATATTGTCAATTGCAATTTTAATCTTACTTTCTCTTTGTATTTGCATCATTTCACCTCAATTCCATCACTTGTTAGGCTTTTTTAGCTTTGCCGCCGGCCATCATGATGCCCAGTTCGCGTTCATTTGCGTCTTCGCCGTTGATAATGCCAACAATTTTTCCGTCGTAAATGACGCCAATGCGGTCTGCAAGCGCCATGACTTCATCGAGCTCCAATGAAACCAGTAAAATCGCCTTGCCAAGATCGCGCTGTTCAACGAGCTTGCTGTGAATAAATTCAATCGCACCGACATCGACGCCGCGCGTTGGCTGAGATGCAATAATAAGCTCTGGATTTCGGTTCATTTCACGCGCAACAATGAATTTTTGCTGATTGCCGCCGGAAAGCGATTTCGCCGGAACCCATTCACTTGGCGTTCTGACGTCATATTCTTCAATAAGCTTTTGACTGTATTCATGAATATACGTATCGTTCATCAAACCATGTTTACTGAACGGTTCATTGAGATGACTGCCGAGGCATCCATTTTCCGCCAGAGAATGTTCCAGTACCAATCCGCGCTTGTGGCGATCCTCTGGAATATGCGCCAAACCGTGTTTTAAGATCTGCTTACTGCTGGCTTTCGTCAAATCATCGCCTTTGATTGTAAAACTGCCGCCGGATGATTTTCGAAGTCCCGTCAGCACTTCAACCAACTCGGTCTGTCCATTGCCGTCAACACCTGCAATTGCAAAGATTTCACCGGCTTTGACTTCAAAGTCAACACCTTTGAGCGCTTGCGTTCCCCGATTGTTTTCTGCCTGAAGATTGTGCACTTTGAGGACTTCTTCTCCAGCTTCGTGTTCGTCTTTTTCCACTTTTAAGTTGACTTTACGGCCAACCATCAGTTCAGCCAGTTCATCGATGTTGGTATCTTCCTTTTGAAGTGTTTCAATAACCTTTCCCCTGCGAACAACCGTTACACGGTCTGACATCGCCATGACTTCCTTCAATTTATGCGTAATGAGTATAATCGATTTATTCTGAGCGACGAGTTTTTTTAGAATTTCGCCTAATTCTATGATTTCCTGTGGTGTCAGCACGGCTGTCGGCTCATCCAAAATAAGGATTTCAGCACCGCGATAAAGCGTTTTCAATATTTCAACGCGTTGCTGCATACCGACGCTAATATCGTGAATTTTAGCATTGGGATCAACGGCTAGACCAAACTGCTCTGAGATCTCACGCACTTTTTTCGTGGCAGTTTCCATATCGAGTTTAGTATTTCGAAAGCCCGATGTCGTCTCAGAACCGAGAATAATATTTTCCGTCACCGTAAAGGGCTCCACTAACATGAAATGCTGATGGACCATGCCGATACCCAGCGATATTGCAACGCTTGGATCTTTAATATTCTGCAGTTTGCCGTTAATAAAAATATCTCCTGACGTCTGTTCATACAGTCCGTAGAGAATATTCATAAGCGTCGTTTTGCCAGCGCCGTTTTCACCTAATAAGACGTGAATTTCGCCCTGTCTCAGTTCAAAATTGACGCTGTCGTTTGCAACAACACCTGGAAAGACTTTTGTAATGTTCTTCATTTCAACAACATTTGTCATTTAATTCCCTCCATACGGTATTAGGGTTCTGTTTTTGATATCATACGAGATTGAGCCTTTTGTCAGTATTCTCTTAAGAAACACGCTTTATCTTCAATAAACTGGCAAACCGCCCGCGCACCGCTTCCCGTTTCAAAAACAAAGAGTCAGATATCATCTGACACCTGACTCTTAATCATTGTATGCAATAACTATAATGCTGGTGCCTCAAAAGCATCAAATTCAGCTTCTGTCGCAGGAACGACAAAAGTACCAGCCTTGATTGCTTCTAGGTATTTATCTGCAGCCGCTTTCAGATCATCTGTCAAATTGCCAGCTAAGTCACTGTAGCCAACGCCATCATTTTTGGCATCAAATACAATGGTGCCGCTTTCGAACGTGCCGTCGATAACGGATTGAGCCACTTTGTAAACGCCTACATCAACGCGTTTCATCATTGAACACAATACGTTTTCAGGTGCTAAGTGAGATTGATCTTGGTCAACGCCAATTGCCCAGAAGCCTTCTTCTTTCGCCGCTTCAATTAAGCCTGCGCCAACGCCGCCTGCAGCATGGAAGATAACGTCTGCGCCAGCTTGATGCTGAACGAGTGCGATTTCTTTACCTTTTGCTGAATCTTCAAAAGAATCTGCATAGTTAACAATAACTTCTGCATCTGGGTTTACAGATTTAACCCCAGCTTTAAAACCGTATTCAAATTTTTCGATGAGTGGGAATTTCATACCGCCGATAAACCCGATCACATTTGTTTCGGTTTTAAGACCTGCGATAACGCCAACGAGGAAAGAACCTTCGTTTTCTGCAAATACGATTTCAGCAACGTTGTCTTTTTCAAGACCGGATGAATCGATAATTGCAAATTTTTGATCTGGGAATTTATCTGCAACTGTTTTCATTGATTCGTCAAAAAGGAAACCAACGCCATAAATCAAGTCTACGCCTTCTTCAGCAAATGAAACGAGATTTGGCATGTAATCGTCTGCACTTTGAGACTCGAGTACTTGTCGTTCGATACCAAAATCCTGCTCTGCTTTTTCAAGACCCATCCAAGCTGAGTCATTGAAAGACTGGTCGCCCAATCCGCCTGTATCTGTGATCATCCCCATGACCATCGGTTCAGCAGGTGCTGGTGTTTCTGTGGTTGCTTCAGGTGCCGTCGTCTCTTGTGCAGTCGTCTCTGTTGCTGCAGGTGCTGGTTCTGCTTTTTGTGCACAGCCTGCAAACATCATACCAACGAGCAAGAATACTAACATTAATGCTACTGATTTTTTACTCATTAATAAATCCTCCTCTTATTCATAAGAATTGTTCCCGAATGATAATACTTCTACAAAAAGATTGAAACTCCTGCTAAAAATTAGAAAAAAGTAACAATTTTTTCCCCTTAAATCATAGAATTACTTTCATCATTCACGATTTTTCTTCCCTACTCATTATATCCAATTTCAGCTTTAATAATCATTATATTAATGTAATAAAGTAAAGAAAGTTTTAAAAGACCCTTTACGGGTCTCCTTTGTATGATATCTATAAGGCTTTAGACAAGTGAACGCAAAAGCTCATCAATACCGTCCAAAGATGCTCTGTCTTTGGTGAGTTCGCCAGCGCGCTCGCCGTTTTGATAAAGGACAATTGTCGGAAGACCCAGGACGCGCTGGCTAAGTGCCAGTTTACGTTCTTGTGTCGTATTGATTTTGGCAAACTTCACTTTTCCTTCGTATTTGCTTTCAAGTGATTCAAAGTCAGGCATCAGCGCCATACAAGGTGAACAGCCTTCGCCCCAGTAATCAACAACGACAAAGCCATTGTAATCTTTAATCTCCGCCTCAAAATTGTCTCTTGTAATATTAATCATTTGTTTTTCCTTTCTCAATAACGGTATTAGTTTTCAAGTGCATCCACATATTTTTCAGCCTGCACAGCGGCAATGGCACCATCGGCCGTCGCTGTAACGACCTGTCTCAAACTCTTTGCGCGCAGATCGCCTGCGGCAAAAACACCCGGTATATTGGTCTTCATAAGTTCGTCCGTAACAATATAGCCAGCTTCATCACAAGTAACAACATCTTTAATCAGCTCAGAATCCGGTAAATACCCGACGAAGATAAAGAGCCCCATAAAACCGTCTGCATCGTCTGCCTTAATTTCAGAAATTGCCTTTGTCTTGAAGTTTTCGACGATGACACCTTGAACGAGCTCATCGCCAATGATTGATTTCACACCTGAATCAAGGACAAATGATATCTTTTCGTTTTGTTCCGCCTTTTCAACAATAGATTTTGCAGCCCTGAATTGGTCGCGCCTGTGAATGACACTGACGTGTTTTGCAAATTTTGTCAGAAAAATGGCTTCTTCCAGCGCCGTATCACCACCACCGACGACGACGACTTCCAGGCCTGTAAAAAAGTCGGCATCACAGGTTGCACAGTAAGACACGCCTCTACCCGTTAAATCAATTTCTTTTTCTACGCCTAATTTCCGTGGCGAAGCGCCCATTGCCAAAATAATGCTCTTTGATGCGTAAGCGCCTTTATTCGTCACAACGTGCTTAACATCGCCCGTTAGCGTCATCGCTTTAACCGTTTCCTTTATCGTTTCCGCACCGAAGGCAGCGCACTGTTCCGCCATGCGATCTGTCAGTTCCGGGCCTGTAATGCCCTCTGCGGCACCTGGATAGTTCGCAACTTCGTTGGTACCTGTAATTTGGCCGCCAACTTTTTCCTTTTCAATAATAAGCGTTTTCATTTTCGCTCTCGCCGCATATAGTCCCGCCGTCAAGCCTGCCGGCCCGGCACCGATAATGATTACATCATAAGTCATAGGAGACCTCCTCGATAATCTGCATAGTTATACTATACACCAAAAGAAAAAAGCAAGGCAAGTCCCGCGCCCCGCTTTTTTTATGAATTTCAATTGATTTAACACAAAACATCTTTTAATCCGCTGCGATCAGGCTTGTCGTTCTTTTTAATTTTTAACAGCCAGCACTGCCTCAGCAATATTTTTTGCATGATCTGAAATACGCTCCATATTGCTGATGATATCGAGGAATATAATCCCCGAATTCGTTTCACAGCGTCCTTCATTCAGCCTTCTGATATGCGTTTTGCGAAGATGTTTTTCCATTTCATCTACAACGCCTTCAATTTCAATAACATCTCGCGCCAGTTTACGATCAGATCCCTTCATTGCCTCAAGCGATTTTGAGATCGAATTGTGAACGACATTTACCATTTGCTCCAGCTCAATCACAGCTTTCTCAGAAAACGTGATATTGTTTTCGATTTTAAACAGCGCCAGCTCTGCAAGGTTGTCCGCATGATCGCCAATGCGCTCAATGTCATTGATCGTGCTGAATAGGCCATCGATAATCTCGCGGTCAAAATCACCAATGGAAGAATTGGATAGTTTGACGAGGTAATCACTGATGTCGCGCTCCAACTGATTGATAGATTTCTCTATCTTAAATGTCTTCTCAGCAGATTTTTGATGCCCTTCCTGAAGCGCTTCAACGGCGCTTTCATATGAGATCGTTGCAAGGTTTCCCATATGAAGCACTTCTTTGATTACTTGACCAAGCGCAATTGACGGTGTCTCCAAAATACGCTCATCCAAATATTTCACACCTAGCATTTCTTCTTGTCGCTCGTCATCAGTAATGGGAATAATAACTTGAACAATTTTTACGATAAATCCAGCAAAAGGCAAGAGCAAGAGTGTATTGGCAAGGTTAAACAGCGTATGCGCATTCGCCAGCTGACGTGCCGCATCATCACTCATTGACTTTACAATACCCACCGTAAAACGGCTAAAGAAAATAATGAATACCACGGTACCGATGACATTAAAGAGTAGATGCATCATTGCAGCACGCTTTGCCGTTCGATTGGCACTCAGGGATGACAGAAGTGCCGTTACACAAGTCCCGACATTCGTGCCCAGCAGAATAGGAAATGCCGCTTCAATTGGCAGTGCTCCAGTCCCGGCCAATGCTACGAGTATCCCCGTTGTCGCACTTGAACTTTGCACAATTGCCGTTACGAGAAAACCGACAAAGAAACCTTCAATGGTTCCCAGCACCGTACCCGAACCGATATTGACAATCATATCTGTAAAACCGCTGTAGGTTTTAAGCGGTGCCATCGCATCTTTCATAATATCCATTCCTAAGAATAAAATACCAAAACCCAGAATGATTTCACCGACTACAATACGTTTGCCATTCTTCGCAAAGAGCTTTATGCCGACGCCAATTGCAATGGCAATAGGCGCCAAGGCCGTCAACTTAATGGAGACGAGCTGGGCCGTAATGGTCGTACCAATATTTGCCCCCATAATAATGCCAATTGACTGTGACAAATTCATAATGCCCGCATTGACAAAACCAACAACCATAACCGTCGTCGCAGAGGAACTCTGAATAATCATTGTCACAATGGCGCCTACAAATACACCGACGATAACGTTACCGGACATTTTCTCGATTATCTTCTCGAGACGATTGCCGGCGGATTTCTCAAGCCCTTCGCTCATGACGGTCATACCGTACAAAAACAGGCCGAGACCTCCTAGCAAAGGAAACAGAATTGCAAATATTTCCTTTGATGTTAACACATCCATAAAAAATCTCCTTCCACCCTAAACATATTTTTTCACAAAAAAATCACTACTGTGACTAGAGTAGTGACACATTATCCTAGATTAAAAAAGTCATTCTGCCTTAATGCCTCATAAAGAACGATTGCTGCTGCATTTGATAAATTCAAACTTCGAAGTCGCTCATCCATTTTCATAGGAATCTTAAAGCGACGATCGGCATATTTTTCATGAATCCATGACGGTAGCCCAGCCGTCTCTTTTCCAAAAATGATAAAACACTCATCTTGAAATTGACATTCATGATAGTAGCGCGTCGCTTTTGTCGTTAGGAAAAACATATTCTTATCGCCATATTTTTCAAAAAAAGCAGTTTCATTTTCATGTACTTCCAGATCCAGCATGTCCCAATAATCCAAGCCCGCCCGCTTAACGTGTTTGTCGTCAATTGAAAACCCAAGCGGCTTAATTAAGTGCAGCTTTGAACCGGTAATCGCACAGCTTCT
Source organism: Clostridiales bacterium (assembly GCA_030446305.1). Lineage (GTDB taxonomy): Bacteria > Bacillota > Clostridia > Peptostreptococcales > Acidaminobacteraceae > Fusibacter. The sequence continues at coordinate 31,715 of JASUSA010000032.1, forward strand.
CGCGATATTCCCCGTATTTGGCGGAATTTCCGGTTGATACAGTACGATGTTGATCGCCATGTTTGCACCATCCTAAACTTTAAACTTTAATGGCTATATCAAATTCCACATTCCCCATATTGGAAACCAGTGGTACACACATCGTCTCCATGCCCGCAGAAGAAATTTCGATGGATGTCCCTTTTACCAATGATGGCGGTGTAATGTCAATTTTAATACCCTGATTAAACAAAAGTGTTGCCGAATTGCCCATAATCATATTTCCGAGTTCCGAAAGCGCACTCTTTGCCATTTCGTCAATTTCATTAACGGGCATGCCCATCATCATTCCAGATGCAATTGCTTTTGCAACATCCAGTCCCATGCTGAATACAGCCTGACCTTTAAACTCACCTGTAATCCCCAAAATAATAACGATTTCACTCGTTGGAAAAGGATTTTGACGAATAAATGGTCTTCCGACAGAAAACTTTTCAGCAACAAAATTATTAAGAACTTCCGTAGAAGCTTTTATAAACGCATTGACGTATTCAACCTTCATTAAGTGCCTCCCATCACATAAATTGAGCTTCTACCGCAAGATAAAAAGCTACATTTATAATATACCATATTTCCCCTGCAATTTTCATTTTTTTTTGAAGGACATCATTGAACAAATGATTTTTTTCATTTATTACCATTGTCACCACCACAGTCACTTCAAAAGGCGGTTTCCATATCCTTACAGACGTCTCCGCCCACCTAAAACTTACAGATAAAACATCGCCAAGACGATTATACCCAGAACAATGCGATAATACGCAAAGAGCTTCATGTCGTGTTTTCGAATATAGTTCATAAAAAAGGCGATGACGAAGTAGGCGACCACAAAGGATACCAGTGTGCCCACACCAAGCATCTGCCATTCTGCGGAGGATATCCCGCCTTCAAATTTTATAAGCTTATAAATCGAAGCGCCGCACAGTGCCGGAATCGCCAGTAAGAATGAAAATTCAGCCGAAAGTTTTCGATCAAAACCAACCCACATACCGCCAATAATCGTCGATGCCGATCGCGACATTCCCGGAAAAATTATCGCAAGACATTGAAAAATACCCACAATCAGCGCCTGTTTAAATGTAATTGCGTCATCACTCACCGTATGAACCTGTTTCTGATGTGTTTCTGATACAATGAGAAAAATCGCGCCGACAATTAGCGCAAAGGCAACGACAATCGGTTTGAAAAGCACTTTATCAATAATATCTTCCATTGTCAACGCCAGAACAACAGCGGGGATGATGGCAATAGCGACTTTTAACCAAAGTAGGATATACGCCTTGAAACGTTCCGGATGTTTAAACGGAGGAATTATTTTTTCACGGAAATAAATCATCGCTGCGACGATTGCGCCACTCTGAATCACAATGGCAAAGAGATTCGCAAATTCCCCGTCAAAATGCAGCCAATTGTTTGCAATAATCAAATGTCCCGTGGAAGAAACGGGGATAAACTCTGTCAATCCTTCAATAATACCGAGGATGACTGCCAGTAAAAACATATTCATAAAGAAGCTCCTAATTGATTAGTCATCATCACTATTGATTGATCGCACGAACGATTGGCATACCCATGACATATTCAATGCAATTAATTTTGCAATTGTCAATCTTAAAACGCCAATATCCGGATAAATCGCCATAACAGAGGTAACTGAGCAGCGATTGTATCACACCGCCATGTGCAACAATGAGATAATTCACTTGTGCTTCTTTGTCGCCGTCTGCAATATAAGCTTCATACGCCGCCACGACGCGATTGTAAAGCGCCTGAACGCTTTCGCCCTGCGGCACTTCAAAAGCTTTGTAATCATCAAACCACTGTTTTAAAAGCACAGGTTCCGCTTCAGCGATTTCGACAAAGGTCTTTTCTTCCCAGCTGCCAAAATTCATTTCTCTGAATTCAGGATTTATCGCCAGAGGCAACTCCGGCTGATGCTTTAAAATTGTTTCCGCCGTAATGCGTGCACGCTGCAGGTCAGAAGCGACCGCTTTTGTAAAATTAACATCTTTCAATTTTTCAGCGACTGCTGCCGCCTGCGCTTCGCCCTTTTCAGTCAAGGCAACATCCCAATGACCAGCAAAGCGTTTCTGAGCATTGGCATGTGTTTGACCATGTCTTATTAAATAGACTCTCATCATAATGGGTCACTTTTTTCCTTTCATATGCAATTTCATCAAATAAGAAAATTACCTAAGTATTTGTTTCAACGATCATTTTAAAAGATTTTAATCCTCTTCATCCTCTATTTGCCGCTAGACATTTACGGGATCTTGGCTGTTGCGGAAAGCATCCGAAGCTTCAGACCACTGTTCTCGGGCATATTTTTTAATCATCTGATTTTTATAGGCCGACGGATGATTAATGGCTTTATCATACCACTGTACAGCTTCTTTATAATTGCCTAACTGACGGTTGATTTCACCCAGCATATATGTGATTTCCAATTCACGCATATCATTTTCCAAATGTGATTCTTTTTCATAACTATCACAGAAAGCTTCCATTGCCATCGCCAGATATTTCATCTCGTTGGCAGAATCCTCTGCTTCACGGTAACTCCATGCCAATCTTAAATAAATTTTGCCAAACGTGTAGTAGCTGGCACCCAGCACTTTATAACTGGCGAGTGCGATCATGTAAAGCCGAATAACTTGATCCAGATCGCGGGATAATGAAAAATTCTGATAATGCCATCTCGAAGAGATAAATTTACGTATTTTCTCTTTGTCTGTCTCTTGCAGTTTTGTTTTAAAATCTGATTCAAATTGTGCAAAACCGCAGTAAGGACAACAAATAATGCCATAGTGTGTAGGATTGTCACCTTCGTAATATGCGTGAAAATCCTTATCTCTGCTCTTTGGCCGAATGGCCGAAGTTCTTACTTGTTTTGATTTAAAAGTATTATCACAAACCTGACAATCGTATACGCGATCAAAAAGCGTATCCATGCTTGCCCTCCTATTTCTTCCAACTAATGTCAATAACGTCCCCATTTTTAAGGATGTCGGTATACCGTGCACGCTCGCCGTTGAGTTTAAGAACGAGGATGCCCTTGGCCTCACTAATGTCAAAGTTGATATGATTAAATATATCGACAAATACCATCGGATGTGCAGGTTTTTCAATTAGGACGTTGTCGCCGTTGACGATTACCGTCAAAGCTGAGTTGTTGCCGCGCTCATCACCCATGTGATCCACTGCTGTTTTCACATCAGAATCTGCCGGTTTCAATTGCGCCTGTACGATTGTCGCTTCTTCATCTACAGGTTTAACTGCGCCCGTCGAGACGACTGAGCGGTCTTCATGAATGCGTTTAAATGTTTCTGTATCTTCAATGGCAGCTGCTGCTTCTCTTAAAGCGGCCTCCTCTGTTACCATCTGATCAGATTCCTCTTCAACGTATCCGGATGGCATAATTTCGTAATCGATCTGATCGCCATGATGGAGTTTTGTATTCGGCGTCACGCGTTCACCGTTTATGCTAAAGACGACTTCTCTTAAATCTAACTCCATCAATTGTCCAAGTGTTTTCACATCCGGAATACCTTTGACAGCAATGGTATCACCCGGCTGAATTGTATACGATTCAATACGGTTCACACCATTGACATTTACATAATCAACGAGTTTAATCGTCTGCCCTCTAAAATATACCTGAGCATTATAATTAATGAGATCACCTAATGTTTTACTGCTCATTCCGCCTTTTCGAGCCGGCTCCACCGTAATCTGATCTTTATGGCTTATTTTCCCATCCAAACTGGAGACCATGCCGTTGACAAATAGCTTTGCAGGCTCACCAAATTCACCGCGCAGTGTCTTTGCCTTGCCGTTTATTGTGATTTCCATGTTGTCGCCGCGTTCAGCCAGCAGACTGCGCGCACTGATGCCCGCAATGATAAGCGCATCCGATACGCGAAGCGTTTTCGAATGAAACAGTCTCAAAATATTGTCATTGACGCTTACCTGAATAAAATCCTGCTCCCGCTCAGAAAACGCGGTTACCCCAATGCCGATTGGCGTAATAAATTCAGGTCCAATCAGAGGTTCCTTTATAAAAGTCACGTGTTCTAGCTGTTCTACTGACTTTATGGCAACGCGTTCTTTCGGCAATCCAAGCGCTTCAGCCATTGCATTTGTAAAACCCGGTATTTGTGAGCCGCCGCCAATGCAAAAAACAGCACTTGGCGTCTTTTTATTGAGCTGAACAATATTGGCGGCAACATGCCCTGCAATATCTTCAACCAGCGGCTCAATAACCGCCATAACCGTATCGGTGGCTATTTCATGCTTCATGCCCATGATATCCGTAAACACATGGTGATCCTTTTTATTCAAATTAACCTTAAGCTGCTCGGCGCCGCTGAAATCAAGCAAAAAATGCTGTGCCAGGCGTTCAGTAATCTCATCACCTGCGATGGCAACCATGCCATAGGTTTCCACAGTACCGTCTCTTGATATGGCAATATCCGAAGTCCCTGCACCGACATCTACAAGCGCCAAATTCAACAGCCGCAGATTTTGGGGAATGGTGACATTCATCGCTGCAATGGGTTCCAACGTTAAATTAAGCACTTCTAATCCCGCCCGCTGCAGTACCGAATAAAGACTGTCTACAACGATATGGGGCAGGAATGTTGCAATAATATCAACTTTCAACTTTGATCCCTTATGTCCAATGGGATTGAGGATCATGCTTTGATCTAAAAAGTAGTGAATGACAGAATAACCGACACAGTAATATTCTGCATGCAGATTTTCAGCTGCCATCAATTGTTTTTGAGCCGCCTGAACGGCTTCCATTTCCAGCGTATCCGTGAGATTTTTCGTGATTTCCTTCGTAAAATCAACATCTCTTTCTACGGTTGCCTTTTCAGTTTTCAGCGCGCGGCCTGCTGCAGCAATTGCTGCTTTTTCAAGTTTAAAGCCATTTCGCTTTTCAAGGCTATCCACGACGCCGGCAACCACTTCCGTCACTTTTTCAATATCGTGAATCTGACCGTCGAACATAGCGCGGTCAGGATGCGGCATTAATTCATAATCGATCACTTCATACTGCTTGCCATTTAGTCTCGCCACAGTGCCGACAACATTGCGCGTTCCGATATCCAGCGCAAAAAGCAAATCTTTTGGAATTGGCATCAATTTTTTATCACTCATCTTTGCGACCTCGAGCATTCTTTTTAGGAACCTTTGGTGTCAGCGTCAAAAAGTATTCACACCAAGGCGATATGGTACAAACTTCACAAGCAGGTTTCCGAGCTTTACAAACACGCCTGCCGTGGAAAATAATCATATGGTGTGCTTTAGACCACTTGGTTTTCGGCAAATTCGCCATCAGTTGTGCTTCCGTCTTTTCGACAGTGGTCGCATCAGCGAGGCCAATGCGGTTTGAAACGCGAAACACATGTGTATCAACGGCAATTGCCGGAATGCCAAAAGCATTGCTGACCACTACATTTGCCGTTTTCTTGCCCACGCCGGGCAGCGTCATCAATGTCTCAATATCTGCCGGGATCTGACTGTCATGTATTTCGACCAACGCCTTTGCCGCCTCATGCAGATTTTTTGCCTTTGATTTGTAAAGACCGCATGGCTTGATAATGGTTTCCAGCTTTGTCACCGGCATCACCATTAAATCCGCTGGCGTTGGAATCGCCGGAAAGAGCTCTTTTGTCACCTGGTTGACCCTGACATCCGTACATTGCGCCGAGAGCACGGTTGCCACCAGCAGTTGAAACGGATCTTTAAAATCGAGTTCAGCTTTTGCTTCCGGGTAAAGCGCCTCCAGCGCTGCCAATACTTTTTGGATTTTATATTTACTGAGCATTGTAGCCTCTTTGGTATACATCAACATGCCATTGATTTATTTTGCCTTTACTGTCCATTTTACAATAAAAATGCATCTTAAGACCTATTCGCAATTCAAGCTATATTATAACATAAAAACCATCGCTTTTTTATGTTGAACGCAAAAAAGGGGCTGTCTAAAAGCAGCACCCTTACTACAGTAATGTTGAATTTAAGTTTTGAATCCTCGTTACATCATTTCCGAGCTAGACGTTCAAAATGAAGTAGACGAGACAACGTAAATAGAATAAAGGTGTATATTGGAATAATCGCAATTGCCGCAACAATACGCCCCGGGAAGAAGGCGAGTGCCCCTTTGCCATAC
>JASUSA010000090.1 GCA_030446305.1 Clostridiales bacterium
TGAGGTGCTGACAGATCCAGAAAACGCTGTATACGGCACGGAAGCACATCAGCCGGATAGTGGGCAAGTAAAGGTTCACGAGAAGGATGCAAAAGATACAAAAGATACAAAGGATACAAAAGATGCAGCAGCGCCCGACGATCAAGATATGAAAGCACCTCTAATTGATGCAGATGCAGACACAGTGCAGCAGGATTCTTTTGAGACAATGCTGATGGAGGCGGTTAATGTCGTAGCGGCAAATTTGGAATCGCTGACGGCAGAACTTGAGATCAAACAATATTTAGTCACTGAGACGACGGCCATGGGCATTGAGATGAAAGCGCAATTTGATGCATTTAAATCTGATGTCACAGCAGTGCTTGCCGCACCTGAGGCGCAAAATGCCGAGACGCTGGCATCTTCTGTTGCAAAAGCCATTGAGATGATTGACAAGACCATTACGCAAAAAGAAGTGACACTATACAGTACGATGCAGACGGAAAGAGATTTGCTCGTTACATCCAGCGAGCTTCGAGAAGCCTCTAATCTATTGGCAGAAGGCAAAATTTCTGAAGCCGTCGAGATTGTATCCAAGGCGCATGATACCGTTAAAAATCTGTTTTTCAATCCTGACCGAAGACAGGTAATGCTCTTTGTAACACAGCGCGCTCAAAGTGCGCAGCAAGTTCTGGAACCGAATGGTCAGCAACAGACGGGCCAGAAGATTCAAATGATTCTTTCTCAACTTCAAGATGAACAGGGCAAGCATCACGCACGAGACGTCGTTGAAACATTGCGTTTTATGGGCAATAACCACGAGTCGGAGGTTGTCAGCAGCCTAGAAGGTAAAGACCATCAAAATGATCACGAACTCATACGCACAAACGTCAAGGAAATATTGCTTAAAATGACAAAAGAAGAAAGTGAGCAGCGAACGGTTAACAGCAGCGAAAAATCGCTGATGAATTTAGCTGGGCAGCAGATGATGAACGATCAGCAGCAAAGCGGTAAAAGACCATTTTACTTTTTTAATTATCCCGTTTCTGAATCGGATGATGTGGGTGAAATGAAAGTCTATGTCACCGGACAAAATAGACAGTCAAAAATCGACTGGCAGAATTCAGAGCTCTATTTTGGTATGGATCTCGATGCGATTGGCAAGACGGGCATCAAGATTAGCATTCATAACGGTGATGTCAGTATTCAGGTTTTAAACGATCGTCACGAGACTTTAACGGCGGTACTCGAAACCTACGCAGAAGATATGACAGCTGCCGGATTTAAGCAGGTAACGGTTCAGGGCGGTCCATATCAGGACAAGAAGCCAAGTGCGGTGATTGAGACGCAGACTGCGGCATCAGATCAGTCAGTAAAAGAAGGAAAGGTGGACATGAAAGTATGAATCCTTATCAGAAAAAATATGACGAAGATTACCATGGCTCCTCTGATCTAACCCATTATGCGGAGACCATTATCGAAGCAGCAAATGCCGCGAAAAAACCGATTACACAATCGCCGGAAAAGGTAAAACATATGATTAGCCACGATATTCGCCATATGCTCCCGCCTCAACTATATGAGTTGATTGGACTCGTTGCCGCAGCCGTTGAGAAGGCAGCGAATCAGACAGAGGACTGATCCTGTTTTCATGGCGAAAGGCACTGTGATAAAAATAAAGAACAGATGTTTGTGAAACCACTCTAAATTGGGTATAATAAGAGTGGTGTTTTTATGATTAAAACAGGACGATCCCGGCGCCCGCAGTTTGCAATGGGATAGAAGAGAGGGCACATGAAAGTTAATAAATCGTCTAAAACCGGTTCGGCGTCCAAATCAAAGGCGCCTGCAAAGAAAGATGCAGCAGAAGTACCTCGTGTTTCCTTTACGGAAATACTGGCAATAAAAGATTACAAGGAACAGAAAGACGCGCTGCAAAAAGTACTGGATGAAATTGATTCCAGAGGACAGCTGCTTATTGAAAATCGTACGGTTGAAAATTTGTACGCTTATAAAGAGATGATTAAGACATTTATTGATGAAGTGGTGAACAATGGGTTTGAAGTAAAAGAGCGTCGCAGTTTTTCCAGAGGCGGGCGGTCTAAAGTAATGAGAACGGTATCGGAGATAGACGCAAAACTCGTCGAACTCACCAATCTGATCATCAAACGCGAGCATAAGGAAATTAACGTTTTAAAAAAAGTAGGTGAAATTCGGGGGTTGTTGATTAACCTGATGATTTAACAAGGAGGCATTATGGATTTATCGTCTTTAAACCCGGCACAAGCGCGTGCTGTCATGGCGGTCGAAGGACCGATTTTAGTGCTGGCAGGTGCAGGGTCTGGGAAGACGCGCGTATTGACGCATCGCATTGCATCGCTGATTGAGACGCACGATATTTTTCCGTCCAATATCTTGGCGATTACCTTTACCAATAAAGCGGCCAATGAAATGCGTGAGCGAATTGAACACTTAATCGGCCCTGTTTCACAGCAAATGTGGGTGGGGACGTTTCATGCTATCTGTGTACGTATTTTAAGACGGGATGGCGATAGAATTGGTTTTGGCAATGACTTTGTCATCTATGACACGACGGATCAAAAGGCGCTGCTCAAAGTCTGCTATAAAGAACTCGGCATTGATGATAAGCGCCAGCCGCTTAAACTCACACAATATAAAATTTCGGGTGCAAAAAATGACATGCTGACGCCGGAAGGCTATGAAAAGGAATTTGGCGGCGATTTTTCTGAGCGTGATTTTATTAAGCTCTATAAGCGTTATCAGGAAAAGATAAAGCAAAATCAGGCGATGGACTTTGATGATCTTTTGCTCAATACCATCCTGCTGTTTAAAGAAGCACCGGATGTACTCGCGGGCTATCAGCAGCGCTTTCGCTATATCCATGTTGACGAATATCAAGATACCAACCGCGCGCAGTACCTGCTAATTAAGGCACTGGCTGGCAAGCATCACAATCTGTTTGTGGTAGGTGACGGCGATCAGTCCATTTACAAATGGCGCGGTGCGGATATCCGCAATATACGCGAATTTGAGCTTGATTATCCAGGGGCACAGCTTATCAAACTCGAACAAAATTACAGGTCGACACAGTATATTCTCGATCTTGCCAACAGTGTTATCAAGCAGAATCCAAATCGGAAGGACAAAGTGCTCTGGACAGATCGCGGCAAAGGTCAAAAGGCGAAATATTACAAGGCGTACGACGAAAGAGACGAGGCAAATTTCGTCGTGCGGCAGATTAAACGCCTTGTTCGTGAAGAAGGCTATCACTATAAGGATTTTGCCATCCTCTATAGAACCAATGCGCAGTCGCGTGCTTTTGAGGACCTGCTCATTTTGGAACAGGTCGCCTATAAAGTCGTCGGCGGTCTTAAATTCTACGAACGCAAGGAAATAAAAGATATTCTCGCGTATCTGAAACTCGTGGTCAATCCTCAGGATGATGTGAGTTTTCAACGTGTTATTAATGAGCCAAAGCGCAGCATTGGCGGTAAATCAATCGAGAAACTTCAAGCATTTGCACAGGAACGGGGGTTGAGCTTGCTGGAAGTCTGCGGAGAACCGGAAGCAACGGCGCTTTTAAGCAGCAAGGCGAAACAGGGCGCCGAAGATTTTTATCAGACGATTGCAGCGTTAAAAGCCAAAGTGGACACGGCTTTTGTATCGACAATTTTTGATGACTTAATGGCACAAACTGGGTTGATAACACTCTATGAACAAGAAGGTACAATAGAGGCAGATGCCAGAATTGACAATATTTACGAATTTAAGAGCGTTATTGATGCTTTTGAACAGCGCAACGAGGCGCCAAATCTCAGAGATTTTCTGGCTGAAACGACACTTCGCAGTGATCAGGACAGCATAGAGGATACTGATGACAGCGTGCTGCTCATGACCATTCATGCTTCAAAGGGATTGGAATTTCCCGTTGTCTTTCTGGTTGGGCTTGAAGAAAACCTTTTTCCAAGCTTTCGCGCAGCGGATGACCCGGAGGCATTGGAAGAAGAACGTAGGCTTTGCTATGTCGGCATTACGCGTGCGGAGAACATGCTCGTTATATCGCATGCCATGAACCGTACGCAGTACGGGCGCTACGAGGCGCGTTTTCCAAGTGTTTTTTTAACCGAAATGGATACCGAATGCATCGATGGCATTGATCCTGCCGGGGTGGAAAAACCACATAAAGAAGTGCCGAAACAAAGCTACTTCAGCATTGGAAAATCTTCTGTCGCAGCCAGTAAACTCGTGCCGAAACCGATGCGTACAACAACTGAAACTCAGACGGCGTCCGTAGAAAACGTCGATTTTGTTTATAAACCGGGTGCAAAAGTGATGCACAAAGTCTTTGGCAGCGGCATGATTATCAGTGTCAACGGATCAATTTTGACCATTGCCTTTGACAGCAAGGGCATTAAAAAGCTCGATGCGGATATTGCGCCGTTAAAACCGATTGGCTAAAGGGTGTTCAGGCATGTGTTAAACATGCGCTTGCAATGAGATTATAAGATGGAAAACCACAGCTTTTGCGATGCTGTCGTAAGATGCATCGCGTTTCCTTTGGTTTTCACGATAAAAAGGAGCGTAACATGGCACAGTCGATAAAGGAACGAATTGAATGGCTGAGAACGGAAATCGAGAGGCACAGTCATGCCTATTACGATCTCGATACGCCGTCTATACAGGATTTTGAATACGATGCCCTCGTAAATGAACTGGCAGAACTGGAGCGCGCACATCCGGCATTTCAGACGGCAGATTCGCCGACGCAGCATGTTGGGGGCACGGTACGGTCGGAATTTATAAAAGTAACCCATGATGTTCCGCTTCTAAGCCTTGACAATGCATACAATGCGGAAGAACTCTACGCATTCGATTCAAGGCTTCGAAAAGAGCTGAATGAACCCTTTGCGTATTCTGTTGAGTATAAGATCGACGGTCTTTCCGTCGCAATCCGCTATGAAGACGGCGTGATGGTACGGGCGGCAACGCGCGGCAATGGCGAAGTGGGTGAAGATGTTACCGATAATGTTAAAACCATTGCGACCGTTCCCAAAGTGCTTTCGGAGCCTGTCAATGGCCTTCTGGAAGTGCGCGGTGAAGTCTATATTGATAAAGAAGCATTCAAAACGATGAATGAACAGCAGGCACTGCAGGGAAAAGCGGCCTTTGCAAATCCCAGAAATGCGGCGGCAGGCAGCTTGCGTCAGCTCGATTCCAATATTGCGGCATCGAGGCCCATGGCGATTTTTGTCTTTGAGATTCTTCAAGGTGACGATCAAACTTTTCAGCAGCAGGACGACGCTTTTTCAAAATTGAGAAGCTTGGGGTTTCAAACAGTGGCGCCGGCGATTTTTGACAGCATGACAGACGTTATTGCCTACTGTGACAGCATGGCTGAAAAAAGGCATGCGCTGCCCTACGAAATAGATGGTCTCGTTATTAAAGTCAATGCGTATCATCAGCGCAGGTTGCTGGGACGAACAGCGAAGAGCCCAAGATGGGCCATTGCCTATAAATTTCCGGCAGAACTGGCGGAAACCAGACTGAATGACATTCAAGTTCAGGTTGGCAGGACAGGCGTATTGACGCCGCTTGCCGTCTTTGATCCCGTGACCGTAGCGGGTTCTACAATTGCAAAAGCGACACTGCATAATCAGGATTACATTGATGAAAAAGATATTCGCATTGGCGACTATATCTTGGTTCAAAAGGCCGGTGATGTCATTCCGGCAGTGGTACGCGTTCTCGAAGAGAAGCGGGAAGGTGATTTGCCGATCTTTAAGCTGCCGGCACACTGTCCGGTATGCGGCACCGAAGTGATCCAAAATGAAGGCGAAGTGGCAAAACGCTGTCCAAATGATCTTTGTCCTGCCAAACTCAGACGCAAGATTATCCACTTCGTTTCAAGACCGGCAATGAATATTGATGGCGTTGGTGAAGCGATTATCGATCAACTGATTGAAACGGGTTATTTGAAAGATGTTGCGGATATTTATGAACTTTATCGGCAGCGAGAAGCACTCGTTGAACTGGAAAGACAAGGGGAAAAGTCAGTTGAAAATATGCTGGCGGCAATTGAAGCTTCAAAATCAAATGATGTCTACAGGCTGTTATCCGGTCTCGGCATACCACATATTGGCGCAAAAGCGGCTAAAGTGCTTGCGGCAGAATTTGGAAATTTAGACGACGTGATGACAGCATCGCGCGAAGCGCTCACCGCCATAGATGAATTTGGCGAAAAGATGGCGGATTCGATCATTCATTTCTTTGAAGACCTGGAACAGCGTGCCGTGATTGAACATCTTCGCGCATGCGGTGTGAATTTTAATTCTTCGCTTAAGACCGTTGATGAAGGGCCGCTCACAGGAAAGACGCTCGTTGTGACAGGGACGCTTACGCATTTTACACGCGATGAGATCAAGGCCGAAATTGAACGCCTCGGCGGAAAGGCATCCGGCAGTGTTTCAAAAAAGACCGACTACGTGATCGTTGGTGAAGCAGCGGGCTCGAAAGCTGAAAAAGCGCGGGCGCTCGGGGTTGCTATTCTAACAGAGGCAGATTTTTTAGCCATGGTTAAAACTCTTTAAATCTTCGTAACAATCCTTGTAATCACATGTGAAAACGCGTAAAATGGGGGCAGAATTAAATCTTAAATGCCAATGACGGCTAATCCTGATTAGATGAGGATTAGCCGTTTTTGTGTTTACAGGTAAAAAAAGTTATGATTATTCAAAAATATGCATATTGCATACATTTTGAAGCAAGGGACTGTTCACCGTTGAAAACACCAAAATATCTCTAATTATTAATGCATGTTACAGGAAGTTTATAATTTCCTTACGAATGTGACACGGATTAAAAAATGAAAGTTAACAGTTGTGTAAATTGCAAAAAAATAATATTAGACGATTATTTAAATTCTGTGTTGTGAATAATTAAACTATTTTGAAATTAAAGGCGATAGGGGAGTTGTTACAATTAATTCACAGATAAAACGGCTACTAAACATTGAAAAATAGAGGGATTTAGTTTAATATTATTAGAAACACATGCGAAAACAACAATTCTATTTACACTCTGTTCACAAAAAAAATACACGTTAATGTGATTAGCGAGTATAAACCAATCTCATTTATACAATTACATCCAAAAAAAATGCAATTATATTTTAAAAGAGTGTCATAATTTGATGTAATGTATCATTATGGAAATAGGGTTTGTGTCGAGACGTGTGCTGCAGGGAGTTGAATGAATAGGGGCGAGCAATGAAACGGCCTGGTAACAGCTGATGGCACCATTGGTGCAGCAGTATAAGTTTATTCAATATCTATATTTCTGAAAATACGAAAGGAGTGTTAGATTTGGGCAGATATGTTGCGAGAAGATTTGTATCAATGATCATTACATTATGGTTTGTCATTACCATCACATTCTTCTTAATGCATTCTATACCAGGCGGGCCGTTTTCGAGAGAGAAGGCATTGCCGGAAAAAGTATTGGAGGCATTAAATGAGAAATACCACCTCAATGATCCACTGTGGAAACAATACACGGATTATTTACAGGGGGTTGTCGTATTAGACTTCGGACCATCTTTCTCGAGACCAGGTATCTTCGTTTGGGACAAGATCAAAGAAGGTTTCCCGGTATCTGCTAAAGTTGGCGGAATTGCATCATTATTTGTTGTTCTGGCGGGAATCCCCGCAGGTGTTATTTCCGCACTCTATCAAAATAAACTGCCGGATTACATCGTCACGATACTGGCGACTGTAGGGGTCGCCGTGCCGAGTTTCGTCGTCGCCACGTTATACATCTACGTCTTTAGTGAGAAATTAACGTTGGTGCCGGCGTACGGACTTGAAGAAATCAAATCATACATTGGCCCTACAATTGCGCTGGCAGGCTTTTCGCTGTCATTTGTCGCACGGCTGTCGCGTTCGAGCCTGCTTGAAGTCATGCAGCAGGATTATATTCGAACGGCGCGTGCAAAGGGGCTTTCTGAACTAAGTGTTATCTTCAAACACGCCATTAAAAATTCACTGATTCCGGTTATCACATATATGGGGCCAACCATTGCCTCAATTTTAACGGGTTCATTTGTCGTCGAGCGTATTTTTGCGATACCGGGCATGGGGAAACTTTTTGTTGAAAGTGTCGGAAACCGTGATTATACCATGATTATGGGAACTACGATCTTCTATGCTGCGTTTGCCATCATCATGATTTTCTTAGTCGATATCGCTTATGGGATCATCGATCCAAGAATTAAACTAGGTGATTAAGGGGGGCGCATGGAAACGAAAATGACGAATAAATGGGAGCGCTTGGAATTAAAAGCCGCCGAAAGTGAATCGGTTCGCAAAAGCTTGACTTACTGGCAAGACGCATGGCGCCGACTTAAAAAAAATGTTCTATCAATGGTTGGATTGGGTATCATCGTTTTGTTAATGCTCTTTGCGGCACTTGGCAATTTCTTTACGGCATGGACTTTTTCCGATCAGGATCTGGACATGTCAAACCTTCCACCAACGCTTGACGTCTTTGATATTGGCGACGGCACACTTGTTTATGTGCATAAGGAATACACCCTCTATCTCGTTGAAGAAGATGGGGCGAAATTAACCAAACTGCCAATTGAAGATAAAAATGTTATGAAAAAATATAATGGCTATACCATTGACGGCATGAGTGTGCAGATTGACTACAGTCTCGCTGCCAAAGCAAAGCAGTCTGGCGATGCCAATGCACCGAAATTCCAGCTCATCATTGATGGACAGTCTTTCACTGTACCAACGGGTCAAGTTCACAACAAGGTTTACGTATTGGGGACGGATAGACTTGGACGAGATATGCTCGCGCGGCTCATATACGGTGCCAGAATATCATTGCTCATCGCCTTTATCGCAACAGCCGTTCAATTCTTTATCGGCGTGCTTTACGGTGGGATCTCCGGCTATATTGGCGGTACAGTTGACAATATCATGATGCGTATTGTCGATATTATTGCAACGGTGCCGTTGCTCCTATACGTTATCCTCTTAATGGTTGTTATTGGACCGGGCCTCAAGACGATTTGTATTGCGCTTGGTTCCGTTTACTGGGTTAACATGGCGCGGATTGTTCGCGGTCAAATATTGAGTATCAAGGAACAGGAATATGTTTTGGCAGCACGAACCATTGGTGCGAGTACGTGGCGAATTATGGTAAGACACCTTATTCCAAATGCGCTTGGCCCAATTATTGTATCACTTGCGATGATGATTCCGAATGCGATCTTTACAGAGGCATTCCTCAGCTTTATCGGTCTCGGCGTCAATGCGCCGATGGCATCATGGGGGACGCTGGCCAATGATGCAGTGCCGGGGCTTAGATCGTATGCATATCAGTTGATGTTGCCATCGATTTTGATATCACTTACTGTGTTGGCATTTAACTTTTTAGGTGACGGGCTCAGAGATGCGCTCGACCCTAGACTTAGAAAATAGAAAGGCGTGTGGACATGGGCGAAAGAATTTTAGACGTACAGAACCTGTACACTTCCTTTTATACACATTT
>JASUSA010000033.1 GCA_030446305.1 Clostridiales bacterium
TTCGTACTTTTCAATGGCTTGGTTCATTGCGCTCTTTTTCCAAAATCATTTCTTTCATGATTTTTTCAAAATACTACTTGACTATTATTAGCTGGTCTTTTCGTAAAAGGCTTTGCGCGACTGATACTGTGCTTCCAAAATCGGCGTGCGTTCAGCATAAACGTAATCGAAAATGTCTTCAAGCGGCGTAAAACCTGATTTTTCAACGGTTTCAAATGTTTGTTTCACACGGTCAGCCGTTTCGCGCACAAAAGCGTCTTCTTGCTCTTCTGACCAAAGCCCCTCGGCGACGAGGTATTTATACATTCTGTCAATTGGGTCCTTGCCGCGCCATGGATCAACTTCCATCTCTTCGCGATAAACAGTTGGATCATCCGATGTCGTATGGGCGCCCATGCGGTAGGTATAGCATTCGATAAGCGTCGGCCCTTCACCTCGGCGCGCACGTTCAACCGCCTCAGACACCACTGCGTAGACAGCAAAAATATCATTGCCGTCCACAATGACGCCGGGCATGCCGTAAGCAAGTGCTTTGGCAGCCAAATTAGGCGCCTTTGTCTGCAGTGCACGGCGTGTTGAAATTGCAAATTGATTGTTTTGTATAATAAAGACATTCGGCAGTGCATTTACCGCCGCAAAATTAAGCGCCTCATGGAAATCACCCTGACTCGTGCCGCCGTCGCCAACATAGCCCACGGCCACATCATCAAGTTTTCGATACTTAGCTGCATAGGCAAGCCCTGTGGCATGCTGAAGCTGTGATGCAATCGGCACAGAGACCGGTAGTATACGAATGTCTTCTGACATTTTCATCCCCTCTTCATTGCCAAACCAATATAGGAAAATCTTATCGAGCGGCGCACCCTTCGTCAGCCAGACGCCCAGTTCTCGAAATGACGGCGCCACCCAGTCCGTTTGTCTAAGTGCACTAGCGGAGCCCACTTGTGTTGCTTCCTGTCCCAAATTCGGCGCATAGGTCAACATACGACCCTGCCGCTGATACTGGAGTGTTTTTTCATCAATGATACGGCTCTCACGCATTGTCTGATACATTTTGATCATTTTAGCTTCAGAAAGTGCCGGCATATTTGCCGTGTCGACTATCTTTCCGGACGGATCCAAAATTTGAATCATATCATCCTTTAAAGGATCAAATTTTTCAATGAACATCATTGTCCTCCTTCAACTCTAACCCCGGGAAGGGGTGGTTTCGCAGTGTTGCCAAATATTTTTGTGACAACGCCGCCCTCGATTAAAGCATATGAGGAAGCATCAAAATAGTAAGTAAAATTAGGGGTTTCACCATAAGCCCAATCCCACGAAGTCAATTTTTGAATGACTTTTTGGTAATCGACATGCAGAGATGTCGGCAGGATTGACATCGGCGCTCCAATGATCGTCGCTGCTTTGGGATACATCCTCAAATAAGTTTCTTGTATCGCTTTCATAACGCGTTGAATGGTAATGGCACTCGAAACGGCACTGAGTTTCGTGACAGCACTCAGCTTCGACGGAATGCCCTTTGCCTCAATAGGGTATGCTAAAGGCTTTAAGTAACGCCAAATAGCCGCTTCATCTGTATCGACCAGCATGGTTCCATGGTGCAGTTTTCGATTGCCCCTTATAAAAAACGCATTGCCCGATACTTTCATGCCATTTAAATTCATATCGCCGCGTTCATTGCGCATCAGCGCAATACCAAGTGTTCTAACGGCTTCAATGATGAGTTCAAAGTGAGTGTCTAAATGATAATCCCGTGCTGATTCGATAAAAGTAAAATTCAGATTGCCCTGATCATGGTAAACGGCTCCGCCGCCAGATAAACGCCTTATCAGCGGAATACCGTCAGTCAGCAGATTTTCAAGATGTACTTCACGCCATGGATTTTGATTGCGACCAATGATCACACTTGGTGCATTGACCCATAAAATCAAGATCGATTCTTCAGGCGGAAGTCCAAAAAAGAACGCCTCTTCCAAGGCAAAATTCTGTATGGGATTATGTTGCGTCGAAATATAAAGCGTCATCATATCCTCCTTGGCTTTTATGTATATACCCGAAGCAAGGAAAATTAATTCAATTGATAATTATTTTCATTTGTAAATTATTTTTAACACCTTCCTATTGATTTCATTTTTTGTACAATTTCCTTAAGCCGTCACTGCGTGCTTTCACACGTTTCGGCACACAAAAAAACCGCTTTCAAATCTGATGAAATCACCAGCGATCAAGCGGTTTGTCCTGCACTATACAATTCTTGACTTTGCTAAACAAAGCGTCAAATTTTTTCAAGCTTGGGTTTATGCCTTGTCTTTAAAAATATAACTTGTCATGGAAAGACTTCCCATCACGCGCGCTTCATTAAAGACTTCTACAGTATCACTTGCCCGTGCAGCACCGAGGCAATAAAGCAACGGGTCATAATGATCTGTCGTTGGTACCGCCAATTCGGCAATATCCCCCAATTGACGATAATTCAAACATTTATCATAGTCACCGGCGACAATGGCATCACGAATTTTCAAATCAAATGCATCTGCCCAGTCTTCACCGTCAGCCTTATGAAAATTAACTTTTCTAAGGTTGTGGACAATGTTGCCGCTGCCCATAATAAGATAGCCTTCATCCCTCAATGCGGATAATTTTCGGCCAATTTCAAAATGAGCTTCCGGTGCTTTCAGCGCATCCACACTGAGTTGAACCACCGGTACATCGCGCTTTGGAAACATGTGAACAAGAACGGACCACGCACCGTGATCAATGCCCCAGCTATTGTTAATATCTACCGTACCGCCCAGACATTCACGAATTCGATTGGTCAATGCAATGTCGCCATTGACTTGA
The DNA here is from genome assembly GCA_030446305.1 of Clostridiales bacterium. GTDB lineage: Bacteria > Bacillota > Clostridia > Peptostreptococcales > Acidaminobacteraceae > Fusibacter. The sequence continues at coordinate 2,845 of JASUSA010000033.1, forward strand.
TAATTCACTTCATAAAGCGGTTTGGGAAAACCATACATGTCATTAATAACTTTCGGCTGCTTTTCGTCTTGCGTCCAAGTTCCCTTGGTAAACCAGTGTGCCGACACCATTAGTATTGCTTTTGGTCTAATTGCTTCACCCAATGTTCGCCATGATGCGGTAAATGTATTTTGCTCTATTGCATTCATTGGCGTACCATGCCCAACAAAAATTACTGCTTGCTTCATAAATACCTCCATGTTGCTGTCTAGCATTCTGATTATTTCATTTGACACTGCTTATTCATTCATATCCCATTTTGGCATTATGAAACATTTGTCTTTTTAACGCCGATCACCGTGCCAACATCCACGTTTTGTGGATCAAAAAATTCTTTTTCCGGTATGCGTGTAAAAAAGCTGTTGAAATCGGCAACATCCCACGTATCCACGATAAAGACCGTGTGACATTCTTCAAGGTTGATTTCTGACACTTCCAGTTGCCCCGTCTTAAGACAGAATTCAATGAGTTTAACTTTCGGTCTAGAAGGACTGTGGATGCGATAGGCAGAAACGATCCCCACGCGCCCGTCTGAAAGCAAGACCCCCTGTCCCGGCGGGAATATACAGACCGTACTGGTCATTCTGCGATAGACATTGGCATCTATTTTATAGACAGCATCCCGCATCAGCACTTCAAGCGCCAAATGGACGGGCATGCGTTTTCGATAGCTTCGATTGGCTGTCATGGCGTCAAACATATCGCAAAGCGTGACAATGCGAACGTATTCAGGGATCTCCATTTTCTTCAAACCAAGGGGATACCCGCTGCCATCAAGCTTCTCATGATGCAGTCGTACGATTTGCTTGACACTGTACGGGATCACATCATTGTCTTTAATGAGTTCATAACCGTATTCCGAATGTTTCATCATCTCTTCCTTTTCAGAATCGGTTAATGGCGACGGCTTTTGAATCAAACCATATTTCACATTGGCTTTTCCAATATCGTGAAGCAAACTTCCAAGTGCGATATCGCGGATCTCCGAATCACTGTAGCCCATGGCATTGGCCGTCATAATACTCAAAATACAAACATTGACACTGTGCCGATAAGTATAATCATCGGATTCCATCAGATTGGTAACCGTGTACAGCAAGTCTTCTGAACGCATTAAAACCGACATGAGATCCGAAATCACCTCACTGACAAGCGCTAATTGGTCATCTGGAATATTGGCTTTAATACCGCCGACATCACTTTTCATAACGGATTCAAAAACATTTTGGACAGCATGAATAGAGGCCTGCATTTTATCTTCTTCAATCAATGGTGTTGATTGAATAGATGCAACAACATCCTCAACGGCTACCCCAAAATTTATGTCATGCTTCTTTAGTTTTGAGGCGATTTCATCATTAATAATCGTACCCCTGCTTACCAATAAGCTGCCATCACGATTAAAAATATCTTCTTTAACCTCATTGCCAGGCTCAAGCTCATCTGATTTCATTAACGTCATGTACGCGTGCTCCACCTCTTAGTGTAATAAGATTGCCATGCTTGTTATGACTCTGTACCTCATTAACTTTTATTCATTATAATGGTATTTATCGGCACATTCTGCAAAAAACTTTACAACATTTATAAAAACCAGATTGGTTCCTTGCGTCTGTCATAGGTTTTCTCCAAATCAATGCGATGTTCTTCAAAATAAGGATCTCTAAATGTAATCGCATTCGTTGGGCAGCTTTTCACGCAGCCACAGCATTTGATACAGGCGCCTGTCACTTCGGCATGTGCCGTGACGGTCAAAGCGGCCATTGGACAGATAGCTTCACATAAACCGCAGGCAGTACACAGCGCTTCGTCAATAACCGGTTTAATCCCCTTAAACGGCATTGGTTCTCCTGCTGCATTCCGTGGTCGATAATAAGGGCGAACCGGCAGTTCGCCTGCCACACTTTCAATGACAAGCGGGGCATTTCCCTTCTCAAGGAGCGCATTGACAAAGGCATCTACTGCTTCGAAGTCTTTTTGATCCGGCCTGCCGGCTGCAAGTGTTTCTGAAAAAGAGTGCTGCCCAATAAAAGCGCCGGCTGCCATAACGTGAAAACCTCTGCGCCTGAGTAAATCTGATAATTCAATGAGCGCGTCGTCAAAATGCCGGTTGCCGTAAGTTACAATCGCAATTGCTTTTGCACCATTTCCGGTCATCGCTTCCAAAAAAGGCAAGAGTATATTTGGCACACGTCCCGCATAGACCGGCACGCCTATAACAAGGTAATCCGATTCATCAAACACCAGTTCATCCGCACGACATTTTTTTGCTGTCATATCAATCTTAAAAATATGATCAAATAATTCCGGCTGCCGACTGGCCAGCCGTTCTGCTATACCGTACGTAATGTGTTCTGTTCGATGAGTTGGACTAAAATAGACACATTTTAACTGCATATGGTATTTCCTCCCCACAATATCCCCAAGGCACCGTTACTTTTATGATACCTCATATAAACGACTTTGACAATTGAAGCCACTGAGGAAATTGTAAACCGCCTTATTTTGCATCACTTTTTCAAAGATTATAATTTTGATATAATATAGGAAAATTGCATCACTGCCTTTTGGTGAACCTTCACTTCAATATGTTGAATTTTCGTACATTGAAAACAGTGCCTATTGTTATGAAAGCATTATCATTTAAAGGATGCCATTTTCTCATGAAAAACGACAGGAGGCAAAAGCAAATGCCCATATTAAACAATCATTGGCAAAATGAACTCGAAACGGAATTTTCAAAACCATATTATCAAAAGCTCAGTGCTTTTTTAGCAAATGAATATAAGACGGAGACAATCTATCCCAACGCCGACGATATCTTTAACGCCCTTAACTTTACAGACTATCCAGACGTTAAAGCGGTCATTTTAGGTCAAGATCCTTATCACGGCGAAGGCCAGGCACACGGTCTTAGCTTTTCCGTTAAACCCGGTATTCAGCTGCCACCTTCGCTACAGAATATCTTCAAAGAGATGACTGATGATCTGGGCGCGCCCATGCCTTCACACGGGTATCTAAAACAATGGGCTGAGGAAGGCGTCCTTCTGCTTAACACCGTACTCACCGTGCGCGCCGGACAGGCAAATTCACATCAGAAAAAAGGCTGGGAAACCTTTACCGATGCTGTTATCGACTGTCTTAGCAAGCGTGAGGATCCCGTCGTGTTTATCTTGTGGGGCAATAACGCGCGAAGCAAACAAAAGCGCATCGCCTCACATCACATGATTATTGAATCGCCTCATCCAAGTCCATTGTCATCCTACCGCGGCTTTTTTGGCAGCAAACCGTTTTCAAAAACCAATGCATACCTCGAATCCATTGGCAAAAAACCAATCAATTGGACACTTGAGGAACTTGTATCATCTAAATAGCTATCTATTCTAAAACAATAAACCCTATTGACACGTCACGATTGAAGTAACCTGTCTATAGGGTTCATTTTATGCCTGGCAATACGTATATACAGTTTCTAAACAGCTTTTTAAACCGCTTTCAAATCACCTCTAAATAGCGTTTACAGCATTATTGTCTTAAATTTCCAGCATCAGTTTGATCCGATCTTCATCTTTTTCACTGTTACACGAAAGACTCAGCCAAATGGCATGGTAGGATGTGGTCGTCATAACAATCTGACGTATGTCATCTTTGAGCTTTTGATAGTACGTCTCGCGAAGATAATCCACGATGCGTCTGTTTTCTTCTGTTTCCAGCAGTGTACTCTCAAGCAGCGTCCGCGATTCGCTGAGGGTAATTTCGACGATATTGGCATTAAACTGACAAATAACGCGTTTTGGCCCCTTTCCGGAAGACTGTTTAACCAATTTAGCAGTATCTGCCTCTATTTTACGTTCATATTGCTGAATCTGCGATGCGCTCATCGCTCCAAAAACCTTCATTTTATCTTTTTTACCAAGTTTATCACTTACCGTTTCCAGTGCAGCGACCAGCACGTTTACATCAATTGGCTTTAGCAGGTAGCGCTCAATGCCAACTTCAATGGATTCTTGCATAAGTGCAACATCACTGATCGCAGTGGTAATAATAATCGGAACATCTGAGTCCAGTTTTCGAATGGCCTTTGCCATATCCAAACCACCCATATTCGGCATTTTTAAATCAGTAATAATGAGATCGACGCACTCGCGCTGAAAAATCGAGATCCCTTCAGCGCCGTCTTCGGCAAGATAAAGTTTACCAACTCTTCTTTTTAAAAATGTAGCAATTTCTTCTCTTAAATACAGTTCATCTTCAACATAGAGCACACTTAGATGACTGTAACCCCTTTCATCTGTCATGTTCATGTTACGCTCCCCTCATTTCCTCCGGGTGAAGAACCATTGTGACACATAACCCATGCTGCCCGTTTTTCGCCATAATTCTTCCAGAGAAATTCTTTTCAACGATTACCTTTGAAATGTAGAGCCCAAGGCCGGTACCATTGTGCGCTTCCTTTGTCGTATAGTAGGCGTCAAATATTTTCAATAAATTTTCATGTGCGGTACCACCGCCGGTATCCTCTATCTCAATTGTCAATTGATCTTCATCTTGTAATATTCTGATCCATATTTTGCGCATATCCGATTCGCTGATGACAATGGCATCAATGGCATTTTTTAAAATACTGAACAGCACTTGTGAAAGCTGATTTGGCCTGCCATAAATAAGCGAATCCTTTTCCAGCTCATATACAATTTCAATATTGTTAAGCCTGACGCTTTCATTTAAAAATTCGAGCGTCCTGTCGACGACACTTGAAATCAGAAAATCTTCCCGGTCATTTTTAGGGTTAAAGAAAAACCTGAAATCATCAATGGTTTGAGACATATATTTGACCAGTGCCTGCATGCGTTTGCCCTGTTTTTTTAAGTAGTCTTCATCTAGTTCATTGTAGTGGAACGCATCCTCCAAATTATTGAAGATCATGGAGATGCCGCTGAGCGGCTGCCGCCACTGGTGTGCGATGCTGCCAATCATTTCGCCCATAGCCGCCAAACGCGACTGGTAGATCATCAGTGCCTCCCAGCGCTTTTTCTCTTCCATTTCGCTTTCATAGCGCTTTTTAATGCTAATATCCCTTGATATCATGACGAGCTGTTCCGCTTTTTCATCTTCCAGTATGCGCACGTTGATCTCAACGGGAATGGTCTTGCCGTGATTGGCTTTTAACGTATCCTCAAACATGACATTCTGATTGCGTTTCAATTCCTCCAGCAGTTTTTCAAGGTATTTTTCCGTTACAATACTGCTGATGTCAAAATACCGCTTGCCAAGGAGTTCCGTTTTTTCAAATTCAAGCGATTTGACCACCTTATCATTGACTTCATCAATTTTACCGGGGTCTTTGGTATTGATGACAAAGATGCAGTCTGATCCGGACTGAAAAATGTTCTGGAATTTATTGCGGCTCATGATGAGTTCCTTTTCAAGAATAATCCGTTTGGCAATATCTTCTTCCAGTTCTTCATTCAGCGATTTTACCTGTGTCAGCAGCATGCGCTCCTTTTCCATCAGCGCCCTGTCCTTCTTTCTTCGGTAAGCATAAAACAGAATCGTTACGTATAGCAGCACGATAAAGAAGTTGACGATCATCACCGCATACGTACGCTGTTTAAGGAAAGAAACCACTTCTTCATAGTCCTTCGAAATGTTAATGACCCAAAAATCATTGCCAATAAAAGCAGGCGCAAAGGCATTGAACTTCTTGACGCGCTTTTGATCATTGTCTGTAAACCAAAGCGAGTGGTAAATCCCGACCCCGGATTCACCACGTTTTTGCTTATCAATCAGCGTCAGCAGTTCAGACCAGTCAAATTCTGGATAGGCGCCAACCCGCGCTTCAATGACATCTACACCAATGTCTTCTCTATTCGGGTGCATGATGAGAACCCCGTCTGAATCCTTAACAGATGCATAACCCATATCGCCTGCTTTAACAGGTGCCACCATGGCATAATAGATTGTATCCAGTTTAACCTTGACATAGAGAACGGCTTCCAGTGCGCCATCTATTCTCACGGGCTCGAGTACATTGATATACAAATAGCCGTTTTCTTTATAAATATCCCCTGTAACCGTGCTTTGAACCGAATTGACATGTGTCAGATCCGATTCGATGCCCTGTCCGTAATCCGTTGATGGGTATGAAAAAATTTCCGTTCCTTCTGAATCGACGATTCGAATGAGTTCAATATTGTCACTCTGAATAACATAATAATCTGCAATATTCTGAAATTGTGCCTTGTCAGCATCATTCATCGATTCACCTGATTCGCTGAATGCTTTTAAGTCATTGATGAAATTACGGTTCTTTGCCAAGATTTCCAAATTGTGACGTTGGTTTGTAAAGAAATTTTCAATACTTTTCGCCAGCGTCTGTGCCTGCGAAAGCAGTTGGTACTGTTCGATTTCAACGACATTATCCTGTATCGCCTTATAGTTCAAATAGGAAGCTGAGACGATAATCAGCATAACAACCGATGAAAAGATCAGAATGATCAAGCTCTTCAGTTCAATTTTATGATGGCGCATTTTCATAATTTCACTCATTCCCATTTTAATCACAAGTGATATTCAATCACTTTTTTATATAGAACGCAAAAGATTTCCGACTGCAATGACCGCCTTCGGAAATAAATTTGCTTGTATTTTTACACCCTTCTATCTTATACCATCAACCGGCAAAAGTCACCCACTGGGTGACTTGTACCATCGCATATGAAACGCTTAATCTTCCTTCGCTTTCTATTGCCTTTCCAGCTGCCTATACTGTTTTTGCTTTACGTTTTGCCAGTGATGCTTTAATGGCAGGATAAACAACTGAAATAATGGTGATTGCAATAAGTGCAAGCGCCAACGGCGATTCGACAAAAATGCCGAGTGAACCATTTGAGATCCGCGTCGCCTGTCTAAAAGACTGCTCCATAGTGCCGCCGACAATAACGGCAAGAATCATTGGCGCCGTTGGAATCTTGATTTTCTCCATAAAATAGCCGAGAACGCCAAAGATGATGAGGATAAAGAAATCGACAACAGAACTTGAAATGGCATAGGTACCGACAAAAGCCAATCCCAAGACGATTGGATACAGTATCTTAGCATCAACCGCTAATACTCTTACAAGTAAGCCCGCCATTGGAATATTGACAACGGCGAGAACAAAATTGCCGATGACCATACTGGCAATCAGTCCCCAAGCGACGTCCGGATGTTGTGTAAACAGCAGCGGCCCCGGCTGAATACCCAGCATTAACAATGCACCCATCATAACTGCCGTCGTGCCTGAACCTGGAATACCAAGGGTTAACATTGGTATAAAGGCGCCGACGGATGCTGCATTGTTTGCGGCTTCAGGTGCTGCCAGTCCAACAATTTCGCCTTTCCCAAAATCATCAGGATTCTTAGAAAACTGCTTTTCATTGTTATAAGCCATCAGCGAAGCCATGGTGCCGCCCGCTCCCGGCAAGGCGCCGACGACAAAGCCAAGCGGTGTACTTCTTAATATTGGCAGCCAAGTTTTTCGCCATTCTTCTTTGGTAATCCAAATTTTTCCGAATTTTTTCTGCGGCACTTTCTTGCCTTCGTTAATGGCTTTAAAGGCCTTAAAAACTTCTCCCAATGCATAGAGTCCAATGATGACCACCAAGAAATCAATACCCGTTTGAAGTTCTAAAATGCCAAATGTAAACCTTGGAATACCCGATTGAGCATCAATCCCCACTGTCGAAATGATAAGTCCAAATAAAGTCGAGATAAAGCCCTTTACCATATTGCCCTTTGACATGGATGCCGTCATGGAAAGTGCTGCAACCATTAAAAGAAAATATTCTGCTGGTCCAAATTTTAATGCGAATTTTGCCACTGGCGTTGCCAAGGCAATAAGAAAGAATACTGAGATGAGCCCGCCGATAAAAGATGCGATCGCACTGATTGCCAGTGCGGATTCTGCCTTGCCGTTCATCGCCATTGGATAGCCGTCAAAGGTTGCCGCCAGTGCAGCGCCATCGCCGGGTGTATTGATGAGAATGGAGCTTCTTGAGCCACCGAACATTGCGCCGTAATAAACGCCTGCCATGGTAATCAGCGCTGCCGTCGGACTCATTGAGAATGTAATTGGCAGCAACACTGCCACACCGGTTGCCGGACCAAGTCCCGGCAGCATGCCGACGATTGTCCCCAATACCCCGCCAAATGTAATCAATAAGAGGTGATACGGCTGTATCGCTGTCAGCAGGCCGTCAAAGAATAATGATAGTACTTCCATAAGACCTCCTAGATGTTGAGAAACGGTGTTTTGGGCAAGATAACACCTAATAAGTAGCCAAAAACATAGTAGACGACAATACTAAAAACTAAAGAAATAATCACGTTCAACAACCATTTTTTCCCGTTCGTAATCGTCAACATAAATCCCATAAAGAGAAATGTTGCGATTACATAGCCCACGCGTTCGAAGAGCAGTGCGTAGACAACTGCGGCGGCAACAGTAGCAAAAATCATTTGATGACTGAGCTTATCATTGGCGGTTGTTGTCGCTTTCACTTTTGCAAATGCCCTTTTCGTTGTTTCCAGATCACTTCTCAACAAAAGGATTATGCCGAACAACACCATACCGCACGCCAATATCAACGGAAATATGGATGGCGATAACGGATTCCCCATGGGGCTTCTCTTAAGCATGTATGACATAATCCCGTATACGATACCGATGACGATCGTAATAAGTCCTGTTAAAAAGTCAAAATTCGTTTTTTGCTTTTCCATGATGCCTCCATCTAATGTGCTAATGTGGAAATGCCTTTGGCATACCCACTTGTCATTCTAAATACTTATTTCAAATTCATTGATTAGCTTCTCAGAATTTTCCCGGGCACTATTACCCGGGAAAACCCGTTAGAGAAGCATATTATGTGGGGAAGTCTCAATCTGATTACTCTGCTAAAAGACCTATTTCTGCAAGAATGCCTTTGTATTCTTCATTTTTTTCAGCCAAGAAGCTTTCGAAATCTTCTTTGTCCATGTAAGCATCAGCCCAGCCGTGTTTTGCACGCTCAGCATTCCATTCATCTGTTTCCGTCATTTTCTTAAGTGTATCTCGCCAGAATTCAACGGCATAGTCAGGCATGCCCGGCGCGCCGAACAACCCTCTCCAGTTTTCAAACGTCACATCGATCCCTTGCTCTTTACAAGTTGGAATTTCAGCAAGGGCGCCTTCACCAACGCGATCAGATGCCGTTTGGGCAAGGGCAATGAGGTCACCGCTTTCAATAAGGGATTGAACGTCGCCAAGACCCGTCGTTAAAAGGTCAACGTGACCGCCAAGAATCTGAGCTGTTGCCGTACCGTCTTGGAAACTGATATAGTCAATATCTTTAAGATCTGTTACACCGGCAGCTTTTGCAACGATGAGAAATTGGATGTGGTCCATACTGCCTGCTGAAGATCCGCCGCCAATTTTAACGCTCTTTGGATCTTTTTTAAGGGCATCCATCACATCTGCTATTGATTTATATGGTGAATCTTTTGGAACGACAAATGCACCGTAATCGGTAATCAATCTTGCAATTGGCGTTGTCTCTTTGTAGCTGTATTCGCTTGAACCATTGAGGTTGATGAGCAGGATTGGCGGTGAATAAACAGAAATGAGTTTATCCGAGCCCTCTTGTGTTTGCATATAAGCGAGGTTGACGCCACCGCCGCCGCCTGAGTTATTGGTAACTGGCATTGGCACCGTTACTAAAGATGTATCTTGAAGTACTTTTGCAACTGTTCTGATCGTTAAATCCCAACCGCCGCCTGCTCCTGATGGTGCAATAAATTCCATTGCATTTTTAGGATAGTCCACAGTTGTTTGTGTTTCACTGCTCGAACTCGAGCTTGAAGATGAAGCAGCTGATGTTGAAGATGATGATTGGCTTGCACAGCCTGAGAGTGCAAGTGCACCAATCAATGCAACAGACAGCATTGATGAAATGAGTTTTTTGTTCAATTTCATGTTTTTCCTCCTTTTTTGATGTCGAACATCCGGATTGCCGCATCGTGTTTTCACTTTTATACGGTATGCCAGTCTTATGCTGTAAGTTCGACTCATTTTCTTCCCCTAAGATTTATATCAAAGCGCGCTGGCTTTTGATATCAGGTATTGTTCCAACGCTTCAAAACTGTGTGCTCTACTGCGTGCACACGCATGCGCAGACTCGTCACAAAGATAGCATTTTCGCTCATGTCCTGCTTCTCTCGACAGCGGTATGCCATCCGCCATATAGACATCCAGATCGAAGACTCTGCCAATCTCGCTCGTTTCCTCTATTTCGACAAGGTATTGTTTTAAGATTGGCGCCTCTTTGCGCACCACAACCAGCGTTAAAAACTCATAATGCGCTTTCATTTCAATGCTGAAATAAACAATGCCTTTCTCATCCAGCATTTTTTCAACGGCAGTAACAGCAGCACGATAGAGCTTAAATGCCCAAGGCGTCTTTTTTTCAGGACCCGGAATATTGACGCGAATGCCGACCACGGGCGCATTATACTTTGTCGCAAGTGATTTAATTTTTTCTGCTTTTGCTTCCCTGTCGGCGAGTACGGTTTCGAGGGTTGGGTTATGCTTTGCTTTGGTGGATAACATCAATAATACTCCCATCGCGATACTCAATATTCGCGACAACGCGATCCGTAAACTCAATTGGATCGGGTTTGCCAACAATTTTAAGTGCTGCATCTGCTAATGCATCAATGGAAACAACCGGCAAGTTTGTTTTTTCCAGTATTGCCAAGATGTCCTTTCGCGCAGGATTAACGGCAATACCGCGTTCCGTCACTAAGACATCAACATCTTTACCCGGTGTTATAACGCTGGTTACTTTATCCACAACCGTTGCAATGCGTCCCCTATAGAGCGGTGCCACGATCACGGTTACTTTTGCCGATGCCGCTGTGTCGCTATGGCCGCCGGACGCGCCCATAATGATGCCGTCAGACCCCGTCATAACGTTGACATTAAAATCTCTATCAATTTCCAGTGCACTTAAAATAACATAGTCCAATTGAGAGGCAATACTGCCCATACTCCACGGATTCGCATACTCAGAAACCGAAATTTCATGATGATTAGGATTTTTTCTAAACGATTCAATGGCGTACGCGTCAAAAGTCTGCGTATCGAACAAATGGTCCGTAAGGCCTTCTTCGAGAATTTCGGCAATTGGCTGAGAAATTCCACCGAGAATGAACGAAGCTTTGATCCCATCTTCTTTCATAAAGTCCTTTAAAAATCGCGTGACGGCTAGTGATGCCCCTCCTGAACCCGTTTGAAATGAAAACTGGTCTTTGAAGTACGGAAGTGCCCTAATCACTTTCGCGGCATTTTCTGCAATCTTTAATTCTTTAGGGTTTTTCGTAAAGCGCGTTGCATCTGCCGAAATGCCTTCGGGATCGCCGATCTTATCGAGCTTTACAATATAATCGACCTCTTGCTGACGAATGCTCGCCGGCATATTCGGGTATGGTTTTAAATCATCCGTCAGCAGCACCACCGTATCCGCATAGCGGGCATCCACAATGGCATAGCCAAGTGAACCACATTTCGTATTGGCGCCAATACCACTGGCATTTCCCATTGCATCTGTGCTTGGCACTGCCAGAAATGCAACGTCTATTTTAATTTCACCTGCTTCGATAGCACGTGCTCGCCCACCGTGACTGCGAATGGTAATCGGTTTTTCAAGTCCGCCTTTTGAAATAAATTCAGCGAGTTTGCCGCGAAGGCCGCTGGTATTAATTTCTGTCACAACGCCTTTTTTAATGTGTTCAATCAAAGGTTCGTGGATTTTTCCAAGTGAACTTGAGGCAATCTTAATATCTTTGATGCCTTTTTTCGCAATCGCTTCCATCACCATGTTCAGCGTGTAGTCGCCTTCTCTGAAATGATGGTGAAAGGAAATCGTCATGCCATCTTTAACGCCTGCTTTATCAATGGCCTCTTCCAGCGAAGACAACACTTTGTCCTCGCCCTTATAGACCTTAATTGCTTTTCCATGTCTTTTTAACTCGTTCATATGTCACCTACTCGCTTAATCTAGAAAGTTCAAGTATCCGTTCAGCGCGTTCTACAATTGGCTTGTCAACCATTTTTCCCTTAAGAGAAATGACGCCGTAGCCTTTTGCCTCAGCCTCTTCAATGGCTGCAACAACAGCTTTTGCATGTGCTACTTCGGCATCAGTCGGCTTATAAATTGCATGTACGACCGGAATTTGTTTTGGATTAATCACTGATTTGCCGTCAAAACCAAGCTGTTTAATCAGTCTTACTTCATTTTCAAATCCCTCCATGTCGTTAATATCAGAGAATACCGTATCCAGTGCCGCAATGCCTGCTGCCCTTGCCGCATTGAGGAGCTGCGAACGCGCATAGAGAATTTCAACGCCGCTTGGCGAACGCTTTGTCTTAAGGTTTGTCACATAATCTTCGGCGCCGATGGCAATGCCAATCAAGCGCTTGGACGCCGTGGCAATTTCATAAGCATTGATGATTCCAAGAGCACTTTCAATAGCTGCCATCATCCGAACACTGCCAATTTCTCGATTGTATTTCTTTTCATATTTTTCAATAAGCGCTTCAACGTCGTGGAGGTCTTGTGCCGTTTCTGTTTTCGGCAATCTAATAACATGAATCCCCGCAGCGACCATGGCTTCTATATCACGTTCTCCGTAAGGTGAATCGAGTCCGTTAATCCGGCAAACAAGTTCCGTATTGCTGTAATCAACCGTTTTAACAGCATTGTAGACGAGCATTCTCGCCGTATCTTTCTCTTTCAGTGAAATCGCGTCTTCAAGGTCAAACATAATGGCATCTGCGCCATAGATGGCAACGTCTGCCAGCATGCCGGGCTTACTCCCCGGTACATAGAGCATGGTTCGTCTCAATCTACTCATGGTCGATCACACTCCAATCCAATGCGTGTTCTTTTTCAAGGCCGCGGTATATAGCGCTTTCCAGCCGCGCTTTAATGGTGCAGTCAAGTGCGCCTCTGTCCACAGCATTGACCGTTACACCCTCTATCTGATGTTTTTTAAGTATTTCGTGAATAAGTGCCACAATTTGCTTGCCGTACTGCTTTTCAACAATACTGGATAAGAATACTTCATTCTCTGTCCCAGCATTGTTTTCAATGCGGATACTAATATCGCATGAATCCATCGTGCCCGATGTCGCAGGTTTGTTTAGTTGCATCTTCAGCCTCCTAATGTCTTGATGTTGATCGCTTAATGCGCCCAATGGTCTGACGACCCTTTGGTGATTTTAAAAATGTGAGCGTTGTCTCCGGCACCAGTTCACCGACACCGTCCAAATCATTCTCTTTTAACAGATTGCGGACGCGTGAAGCACTGATCCACACATCATCTGCCATACGCCTTGGTATTTCAACGACTTCAATGCCGGCCTCCGGCAAAATCACCTTCATGGCTTCGTTGTATGCCGATGTCGTCTGACAGTACGGCTCTTCACCGATAAAACGCTTGTTGATTTTAAGCGCCTCAGCAAAATACCTCGAAAAAATTTTAAGATCCAGCACGGCTTGAACGCGTGTTGCATCCGATGCGTGTTTTAAAAAATAGTTTGGAAATGTCGCATCGGAAATAATATACTGTCCGCCGTGGATGACCATGACATTTTTTATATGCGCAGTACCATCGACAATCATTTTATAGCGATCTTCGTGTTTAAAAGCAGAGTGCTCTGCTGTAACGACAAATATATATAAAAAATCACATTGTGTCGCTGCGGTTTCAATCAAGTATTGATGCCCCAGCGTAAAAGGGTTGGCGTTCATGACGATGGCACCAATGGCATCGCCAATCACCCGAAACGATTCCAGATAATGTGCAAAATTTCGAATACCGTTTGGCTGGCGTTCCAACAGCACCACATCCGGTTCGACCCTTTCGATTTCAAAAAAGCCCAAGTGTTTAAACGTATCAGCGTAAAGGCATTTCGTATAAATAAACTGATTTTGGAACCCCGCATCATACAGTACCAATATGATTTCATTCAGCATTTCTGCCAGTGCATTGCTGCCTTGATGTGTTTTTCTAACCGCAATGCTTCGAATGGTGTTTTCGCAAGTAGATGCTGTACCAATTAGCTGATCTCCCGAAAAATACCCATAAGTCTTCTGAACGGCATCATCCATTCGGATGCCGTTTTCAAGCAGCAGCCCCATCACATGCTCATATGCTTTTGTGCCTTGTTTGATGGTTTCCAAATACGTCGTTTCCATATTATTCCTTTTTTGAGCAACAAAAAAAGCCAGTATACAAAATCTAAGATTTTATATACTGACCTTCATAGCTCTTCACTAATCCTTGTCCGTAACATTCACTTTTCAAAATATGCCCGCAAATGTCGCTTTTAGTCAACTTTTGCTTGGCTACATGTCAATTTTAAATCATCGTTTTCAAAAATGCAACAGAAATTTCAAATTTCTTTTACAAAGTGGAGATAGACACTCACCGCGAGAAGGTCTGCACAGCCGCCGTGACTGACATAAGAATCAATACACCACTGATCGTAAGCGGTAATTGCCGCCATTCCCTCTGCTGTAAAAACACTGCCCCTTTCAAGCACTTCGTTGGCACGGCACTGACTTGCCTTTAGCATCTCGACATTATGACGACCGATGACATTGGAATCCATAACGGATGCCATTAAGCCTATGAGGGCATGCAGCATCGCACCGTTGATATCACAGCCGCGGTCAAGCGCTGTTTCCAGCATCGGCATGCCGACTTCGGTCGCTGAGGCGTACTGATGATAGGCTTCGCCGCGTGCGCCCATCAAGCCCATTTGTTCGTACTGAATCTGGCCGTAGCTCAGTTTCAGCACTTCTTTCCGATGTGCAAAATCCTTTTCCAGCGTCGGTGCAACATAATCGCTGACGCGCATCAAAATTGTCGAAAGCTCACAATGTCCATTTTCATATAGGCATTCAAGTGACGCAGATGTTAAAAGTCCCAGCGCATAGATTGCCCCTTTGTGTGTATTGACACCGCCTGTGGCCTGTTTCATTTTCTGTTCCGCTTCAATGCCCAGCGGTACCAGTTTTTGAAACACGGCTTCCGCCGACGGTAATGTTTGCCCCTGACAGTGCAAAGCAGCTACCGCATCCTTTATTTTATAAAAATACGTGTGCAGCGCCACACTGCTGTCGATAAAACTAAAAAAGTCCATATCGTGATGCGCACCATTATTCA
Organism: Clostridiales bacterium; assembly: GCA_030446305.1. Classification (GTDB taxonomy): domain Bacteria; phylum Bacillota; class Clostridia; order Peptostreptococcales; family Acidaminobacteraceae; genus Fusibacter. The sequence continues at coordinate 18,136 of JASUSA010000033.1, forward strand.
ATCGGTCTACCAAACCCGGCTTAGGGGTCGCGGAAACTTCATACAGCAGCGCACGGATTGCCGCTTCCATAATTTTTTCTTCTGACATTGCCCAACCTCTCGTCTCTGTATGGGCATCTTAACACCTTTACCCAATATTGGTCAAGCAAAATTTCTGTCGCCGACATTGCTGTGTCAAGGGACTTGTCATGTTTGTCCCGGCATGAAACCGCGCAACCTAATCTGCCGCTTTTAGCTGTAAACACTTATAAGATCACAGGTGTATATACCTCGTCATTTTTTATGATAGCATGGCTTGGTACTGATCTAAAAACGCCTGTCGATAGACTTCAAGCTGTTTTTCAATCGTCTCAATTAATACGCGTGCTTCACTTTGATTACCCATTTTATGCAGTGTTTCTGCGCGCTGCGCGAGATTCATAATGGACTCTGCTCTGACATTGCCGGATGATCCTTTGAGCTTGTGAAGCAGTTTGCCAATGTCACCATCATTTTTCAGCGCTTTCATGATTTCTTCCGACTGATCCAAATAGGTCTTTATCACTTCAATACACGTCATTTCATCAAGCCCGGAGGCCGTTCGCAATGCTGACATAATATCACTTAGCGCAAGGTTATCCGATTCGTTTTCAGAATCAGCGCTCCTCTTTGGCACTGACATTTGGGTTTCATTGCTGTTGCCAGACTTGTCCCTAATCTGTTCACGATAATGTGAAAGGCGGTCGATCAGCAATTCGAAATTAATCGGTTTGCTGATATAATCGTCCATACCGGCACTTATACATTTTTCCCGATCACCTTGCATTGCATATGCCGTCATGGCAATAATCACCATTGGTTTGCCGGCACGGTTTAGAATACCTTCTTTTCGCAACCGTCTGCTCGCCTCAAGGCCATCTACATATGGCATATTGACATCCATCAATACAAGATCAAAAGATTCTGACAAGACCTTTGTCACTGCTTGCTCACCATCAGAAACATGATGTACTTCTATACCATAGCGCTTTAAAAAAGTCTGCATCATAAAAGCACTTGTCGGATCATCCTCTGCCAGCAATAGTTTCCAGCCTTCAAAACTGATTTGCTTCGATTGACGCTCGCCATCGCCGCCTGCAGTTAGCACACTGTACTTGTCGAATGTCAAGTCGATGTAAAAAGCACTCCCAACGCCTTTGGTGCTGTTAAAGCTGATACTGCCATTCATGAGTTCTACCAGCATTTTGGAAATAGCCAGCCCCAGTCCCGTTCCCCGCACCCGAGATTCCCATTTATTGTCAAATCGAGAAAAGCGCTGGAACAACCTATCCTTATTGGCATCATCGATCCCGATGCCAGTATCCTTTACGGCAATTTGAATTTTTACTGTCTTGGCATTTTCATTCAGCATTTTGACCTGAATAGCGACAGCTCCCTTCTCTGTAAACTTAATCGCATTGCCAACGAGATTGGAGAGCACTTGCCTCAGACGGTTCCCATCGCCAAGGAGCATTATCGGAATCCCTTCATCCCCGACAATGTCAAGTGTCAGTCCTTTTTGCTTTGCCGATGTTAAAAAGAGGTGATAAATATCTTCAAGTGTTTGATGGAAATCAAACGGTTCATGTTGTATTTGTACCTTTCCCGCTTCCATTTTTGAGAAGTCCAAAATATCATTGAGAATGGTCATTAATGTCTTAGATGACGCGCGTATCGTTTTTAAATAACTCAATTGTTCCGCCGATAGATCCGTTGAAGAAAAAATATCAATCATACCCATGATGCCGTTCATCGGCGTTCTAATTTCATGACTCATATTGGCTAAGAATTGGCTTTTCGCTTCATTGGCAGATTCTGCACTGTTGACGGCACGTTGAAGGGCAATCTCTTTTTCCTCTAACAGCGACACCGTTTCACGATGCTCTAAGATTTCCCGTTCAAGCGAATTATTAAGTGACTCCAGCCGCTCTTTTGACTCAATCAGCGCCTTGGTTCGCTCCTTGACTTTCGCCTCCAGCGTGCGGTTCATCTGCACCATTTGCGCCTCGATTTTTTGTCGTTCAGCCATTTCCGCTTCCAGCTGCACATTGGTTGCCGCCAAGATGCTGTTCGTCGTCTCCAGCGCTGTATTCGCTTCTTGAAGCTGCTCTGTGCGTTCAACTACCATTTTTTCCAGATTATCATTCATCAATTGTATTTGCGTTTCACGTTTTGATATGCGGCCTGCCATGGTCTCCATGTAATGCTGCAGTTCGCTGAACTCCTGAAATCGGTTGTCAGCCGTCTGATAATCATATCGCCCTTCAGCATAGGCGAGTGCACGATTATGAAGATTTTTAAAATCGTTCATGGTTCGCCTTGCATTCATTAAAAACAACAGCAAACTCAATGCAATCATAATCAATACAATGGCAGCAATCCACAGTTTCAAAATTGAAAGCGGTTCTTTGGCAGCCTTTTTGTCAATCTGTACAATGAGAAAGCGGTCGTGAATCGGCGTCATTGCATAGAGTGTATCATCTGTCCCATTAATTTCTGTAAATGTCTCCCCCCGCTCCATCGCCGCTTTAATATCATCAAAGGCTGGAAAACGCAGCCGCTGGGAAACGTTTATCATTTGGGCATCAATGAGGTAATTACCGTGTAAATCAACCAGCGACATGCCTTTAAGCGCTTCATAGCCATCATATGTAATAATATCTGTCATTCTATCCAGCCTTAAATCTACCACGACAAAATAATCTTCAAGTTTTGTTGAAAGTGTGATCGTCGGCTGATAGGTTAATTGAGAAATATAGACATTCGACCAAACATAATCGTTTTGATTGTTTTGTCTATCAAAAAAACTTTCGTTTTTGACGTTGGTATTTAGAATTGCTTCATTTTCAGGCACGACAACACAGACATTGCCTTCACGATCGACAATGCGAATTTGTCCGACAAATGGATAGACCCCTTCGATGCTCTTTAAATAATCCACTGCTTCTTTCGAGGTAACACTGCCGCCGCTGAGTTCGAGGTGCGCTTTCAATTCACGCACCAGATAAACGGGCTTTTCAACCGTCTGATGAATGCGTTCCGTGACGAGATTTACCAGCAGGACATTGTGTTCCTGAATATCCTGATAAATCATTTTTTCAGAAACTTTATACAAGGCGCTGGCAAAAATGACGAACATAACGATGAAAATGACGACACTGTTAAGCATTAGTTCCCGCTTGAGACTCTTCATCTTTCCCATCTTAATCAACCTTCCTCATCTCGCCTTCGACATTTTGAAAGAGCATATAGGCACGTGTATTATCACCGTTTGCATCAATTTGATAGACACCCTGCAGTCCTTCATAGCTGCCGATCTCTATCAGGGCTGTCTTTACAGCCTCCGGTTCCGTTGAATTCGCCTTTTCCACCGCCTTCGCAAGTGCTCTCACCGTCTCATATGAATAAACAGATGCAAAAGTAGGCGCTTCACCATAACGTTCGGTGAAAGTTGTGTAAAAAGCATTAAATGCCGGGTTGTCATTTTCAGGATCAATACCGCCGACGACAATAACGCCTTCTACCGCTTCTCCGCCTTTTCGCATTAATTCAGGGGTGTTAGCCCACAGTGGTCCAAAGAGCTGGACATCAATAGCTTCCTGATAAAAGCGCTGTGCAACGTGTGCCAAATCTTCTGCAGAGGCAATGATAAACACGCCGTCGGGATTCAAAATTTTCACTTCTTCTACAACGGTTTCGATGGCCGAATCATGCTGTGGATTAAATCTGAGCACAGAGACTTCTATCCCCATCTGCTGTTTGATTTTCTGCTCGAAGTTTTGGATCAGCGCACTGGCGAATCCTTCATTGCGAGAATCCGACAATATCGCCACGCGCTGCAATGACATTTTAGTGATATACCACGCCAGAATTGTTGCCTGCTCTTCTGTTGAAGCAATAAAGCGAATAAAGTTGTCATCTTTGCCCGACAGTTCATCTGCGCTGATCGTCGGCCCCAGCAAAATTATGTCCAGGGCATTAACCTGTTCAATATTTGACGTAATCATGCCGCTGGTATAAGGCCCTATGACCAATTTGACACCTTCATCTGCACAGGTATTAAGACCTGCCATGGCAATCTGTTTATCGTTTTCGTCATCAATAAGCGACAGCTGCAATGCCCTGCCAAGCAAGCCACCGGACTGATTGATTTCATCAACGGCAATTTCCGCACCTCGCCTTCCCGATATTGACAAGTCAGAATTCGGCCCTGTCATGGTTCCCAATAAGCCTATTGTCAAAGGCTGCCTGCGACAGCCACTAAAAAGCAATGTCATCATCAACATGATCAGCATTCCCGTCAATCGCAATCCTCGGATCATAAACGCCCTTCTTTCACCCGCACCGCACATTCACTCGCAATGACTTTTTCAACAAAGATGGCTGTCAATGCTTCATCAAATTGTGTGCCGCTGTGCTTAATCAGCTCTGCTGCCGCTTCTTCCGGACTCAGTGTTTTCCGGTAAGGCCGCTCACAGGTCATCGCATCATAGCTGTCGATAATCGAGAGCAGTTTTGAATAGAGCGGTATATCTTCGCCATGCAGACCATTGGGATAACCTTTGCCATCTGGGCGCTCGTGATGGCATAGAATAATATGCGCATATTCTCTCATTTCCGGTGCTCCTGATAATATTCGGTGGCCGATCTCCGGATGGCGCTTGATTTCAAGCCATTCTTCATAGACCAGCTTGCCGGGTTTATTTAATATGTTTTCGTCAATGGCAATTTTGCCAATGTCGTGTAATAAACCGATAACTTTCAAGTCGTGCAGTTCCTTATCACTGAGCTCCAGCGCTTCACCCATTCGGTAGCAAAGCTCACTGACACGCCTGCTGTGTGCTTCTTCACGCGGATTCTTCTCGTGAAGTGTATGTAAAATTGCAATGATCATCGAGCTTCGCGTACTTTCGCTTTCCAATATTTTATCTCGAATCATTGCATCTTCGGCATTCGTCAACAGCTTAAACAGGTCACTTTCGCGATCGCTGTTTGAATCCCAGCCAAAGGCGAGGCTCATATTAAGCTCTGCCGTCTGCAATTTTGCAAATCGTTTTCTAATTTTTGACGCATATTGCTCTGCACATTTTTTATCTGCCTCCGGCAGTAAGATGGCAAATTCATCGCCGCCCCATCGGGCACAAACGGCTTCTTTCGGCATGATATCCTTGATAATTTTGGAAACCTGTATCATATATTGATCGCCGTAATCACTGCCAAATGCATCATTGACAAGTTTAAGCCCGTTAATATCCGCCATGAGCATGGCATACGCTCTATTGCCTTTAACGTTTTCCGAAGCAAGGTGCATTTTAAAATAGTGACGGTTATAAAGCCCCGTCAATGCGTCAATTTGACTTAATTCAATAATTGATTTTGTCCGTTTGCTGAGTTCAATGGCATTTTTAACTTTCAGCGGCAAAGCGATTTTCATGACTTCTTCTGAAAGTGGTTTCGTAAAATAGTCATACGCACCTAAGCTCAGCACTGAAGACAGTGTTTCCGAGTCCATCACTGCACTGCAGACAATGACGGGAATATCCATGATCTTTGCATCCGATTTTATCGTCGCGAGAATATCAATACCGTCTCGATAAGGCATCCTGAGATCAAGGATGCAGAGTGCTATATCATCAGATCTCAATTGCTGTTCGACATGCATGCCGTCATCTGATTCATAAATAATTGCTTCCGACACATTTTTCTTAATGATATTGGCAATAATACTTCTGTCTACACGTGAATCGTCTACAATTAAAATATTGCTCACGTCTTACCACCTTTCATGCTTTTTATGCCAAGGCTTCCCAACACTTCAACAAATTTTTCTGTATCAATCGGTTTTGAAGCATAGGCATCGCAACCGTTGTCAAATGCCGTTCTCACCATCTCCGTCTCACCAAGCGCAGTCGTCATGATAATCCGCGCCCTGCTGCCTTTCAATGTCTCAGTTTCTAATTTTCTTATCGTTTGGAGCACCTGAATACCGTCGAGCTTTGGCATCATGATGTCGAGACAAATCAAGTCGTATGGATCGTCTTCCTGGATGCCGAGTAAAAACGCATCCACTGCTTCATAGCCGTCTATGACTAAATCACATGAACCGAATTGGCTCATAAACTGATTTAAGAATTTACGGCTGACAGCGTCATCCTCAGCAATCAAAATTTTACACATCATCGTCCACCTCCGGCACATTTGCCTTAAAATCATCAAACATTGTACGCAATGCCTTCATTTTTTCAAATGCCATGTCATATTGTGCCTTTCTCAAGTCCAGTGCAATTTTAAAAGTCATGGTTTTCATAGACTCGGCGTTCAGTGCTTCAAGCCCTTTTTTCATATCGTTGACAATCACTTCGATTAAATCAAATTGCTGTTGTTCATACAGTCGAAAAACTTGATTCACCTGCTGGCTGACCACGTCAATGCGCCTTTCCATCGCAATTCGCCGTTGATCGCTATATCGTCCATCAGCTTCTATTCGCCTGCGTCCATGCCGTTTTCCCGCATTGAGGTGTTTGTCCAGCGTCTCCTTTAAAACATTTAAACTAACTGGTTTCGAAAGGTAATCGTCCATGCCGCTTTTTCGAAAGAGCGCTTCATCATCTTGCAGTGCATACGCCGTTAGCGCGATGATCGTCGTATCGGCATTCTGCGTCGTACCGTTTCGAATGCGTTTTGTCGTTTGAACACCATCGAGCACGGGCATTTGAATATCCATTAAAATGGCATCATATGCTTTTTTCTCACAAAAGTGTAGCGCCTCACCGCCATCTCCTGCAATATCTGCCCTTAAACCGATGTTTTCAAGCATTTTTGTAATGACAATTTGATTAACTTTATCATCTTCTACGATTAAAAGTCGTTTGTCTTCTGCAAACTGTGCTGCAGACTGTGTTTTTATCACGTCTTTATGGGTATCGGCAAAAGCCAGTGGAATGGTAAAGAAAAAAGTCGTTCCCTTGCCAACTTCGCTGATAAAATCAATTTGACCGTTCATAAACATCACCAGCTGTTTCGAAATGACAAGACCAAGACCCGTGCCACCATACTCGCGGGTAAAGGTGCCATCAATTTGTGAAAAGCGCTGAAACAATTTATCCCTTTTATCTTCGGAGATGCCAATGCCCGTATCAATAACGCTGACGCTCAGTTTTGCCCGATTTTCCTTCTCCGTCTCTTTAACCGCAATATCTAGGGTAACACTGCCTTCCTGTGTAAACTTTATCGCATTGCTCATCAAATTGTTAATAACCTGTTTGATGCGGTTCACATCACCAAGAAGCATCGGCTTCGGTGATTCTTTTAAGTTTAAGTTCAAATGGATAGCCTTGACCATCGCATGCGGTTGGTGCGCACGTATAAGTTCCTTCGCCATTTCGCGTACATCAAACTTCACTGGCGCTATTGTAAGTTTGCCGGCTTCCATTTTGGAGAAATCAAGCACATCGTTAATAATGCCCAATAAATTATTGGCACATTCCTTGGCCGTCTTGAGATTATCTGTATTCGTCGGACTGAGATCATCCATCAGTGTTAAATCAATCATCCCCAAAATTCCGTTTAGCGGTGTTCTGATCTCATGGCTCATATTTGCCAAAAACTCTGATTTTGCACGGTTTGCCGTCTCTGAACGATCCTTTTCGTATTTTAGCGCCTGCTCAAGGCGGCGATGTTCTTCAATATCAGCCATCATCCCTATAACGGCCATAAACTGATTGTCTTTGTCAAAGACGGGTTTTAACGTACAATGCATCGTTCGGTATTCGCCAAAGTGATTTTTCATTTTTAATTCAATGGCTTCAACGGTGTGTTCAGTCATCCCCTTTGCCAGGTGTTCATGAAACAATGCGTAGGCATCAGGTGCCATGTATTTTTTTATGACGCTGTCAAAGGTATAGCGCCTAATGGGGATATACTGCATAAATGTCTGGTTTAAAAAATCACAGGTGCCATTGGGGATAATTTGAAAAATCAACAGCGGCAGTTCGTCAAGTAATTTCAGGCTGTGCCTTCGCGCATTGTGTATGCGTCTGTCTGCATAAACCTGATCGGTAATGTTTTCAACACTAATTAAAAAATATATAGATTCTTTTATTGTGATTGGAAACATGTTGATACTCAGCCACACTTCTTCAGATGACGGTTGTAAAGCAATGCTGATAACCATGTTCTCCACTGTTTCCCGCGCCTTAACTTTATGCTGAATTGCTTTCCGAAATGTACAAAACTGGCATTGATTTGAATGACCGCATTGAGCATCTAAAGTGTTGATACATTTTATCGTATCTCCAAATCCCGTGCCGACTGCACTGTCTGTCACATGGAATTGCCGCTTGAACGCATTGTTAATCGCCGCGATGTGAAGCGAATCATCCAATAGGAGCTGTGGAATATGTATGGAAGGAAAAATATGCATCAATGCCCACTCGTCCAATGTTTCTTTTATCTCAAGCTTTAAGAGAATCAGTGTATTTTCACCTTTAAGCTGTGTATAATGGAGTGTTGCCGCTTTCATGTCCTGCGTTAAAACGGGTTCACTGAGTTCAGACAATCCCCTATCAGCCATGCGTTGAAAATTTGCTGCCATGGTGTTATACGGCATCATATCTGGATGAAACAGTGTGAGCCGATCCCATATCAATTCTCCTGTCGCAGCGGCATTTATCATCTCTGCATCATCAGAGGCCACAATTTGGCCATCCGGTGTCACAATGATATTAACGCCACCTTTTTTTTCAGACGCCATCTTTTTTTGCATTGTGGTTCAATTCCTTTCTACCGCTTTATTATCGTTCCTTCAACTGCTCTATATCTATTATTTTTACTGCCACTCGCGCGCATTATAAGATATGCTCCGATTCAATGCGTTTGCGAGGATTAACGGTATTATACCCAATACTAATGTGCCTTCAACACGATAATTCGCATCAGTTGTTTCTGTTTTTTATAAACCTGAACCAACCCGTACACCGTGGATCATTTGTAATCGCCTTTTATTACCATCGAAAAAAGCCAGCACTTTTCGCGCTGACTTTTCTATAGCCGCTAGTTTGTCAAATTTTCTTATGGTGCGATCCGCTCACGCAATTGCCTCACTTCGTTTAATTTTTGTAGCCGTTATTCAGGGTGGCGATTATAGAGATTTTGAACGCATGCGCATGCTTTTGTAAATGTAAAGACATAGAACGACGCCAACGATTCCGGCCACCCAAATAAGATATGATTCCCCCTGTGCGGCGTAACCGCCCATTGATTTCTCATTTGAATGATTAATCGCAATGATCTGCATCGCTTCCAGTACATCCTCCGCAGCATATGGCGTATACAAGGCATACTGTGAAAAATTTTCTGCCGCATTATAAAATGGGATAATGTAGTCTTTATTCTCCATTGCAACATAGAGGCCTTTAAACTGATAACCTAAAAAATCAACCATTTTAATGGTGTCTGCTTTTTCGAGCGAGGCCGCTTTTAGAGTATCTTTAATCAGCTGGTCGTCATAGCAGTTTTCGAGAAAGTCATCTGTGAATCCAATGGCACCGTGCTCCAGAATGTCATCCCCGCTTATGATAAACCTCAGAGATGCTTTTGAACCGTCATCCATCGCTAAAAGGGTATAGTAACTGATACGGGTCTCATCCATAATGCGCCTAACGCTTCCCGCTTCATCAAGATCGTATGCCTTTAGGGGATTGACAAGGTTATAGATGACAACATAGGTGTCTTTTTTCTTTGCATAAAACATAGATGCTTTCATGTTTTCATCATCCATGGGGATCATAGCACCCTCGCGACTGGCTTCATCTTCTATAAACTGATCCAGCATGCTGATTACGGCTTCATCCTTTAGCTTCAGCGTCACTGTTTCTGCAGATTCTACTGTCAATATTTCCGTTGATTTTTCTGTCAAAGCTTCCGCAGACTGAACTGGCAGAAACAAAACACTTAAGATGATAACGATGAGCATTATGTATGTTTTCTTCATTTTCATACTGACCAGCTTTCTCTTTCAATCCCTTCAAGTTCTCTCATAGTCCGTTCATATCCCTTTCGATTTCACAGCCATGAAAAGCTGTATTTTGCATCTTGAACATTAAAATCTTGAAAATTAAAACAGTTGCTGTCTTTTCACTAATCATCTTCATTATAAGCATTTTGCAGCCATTGTAAATCCTTCAAAAGTCTCGCATCAATACTTAAAACCCAGCACTTTCGATACATTTAATATCTGAAAGCACTGGGTTTCAATATTGTTATACCATTATATTGTCACGTCAAAGTAGATTAATTAAACAGCGTTGCCAGAAAAATAACCTTTGTCACAATCCAGCTTGATGCGTAGAAACCCATAAACTGAACGCCTGTGTGAACGCCAAACAGGTTATGCAAGATCCCGCCGAATACGCCGATACAGAGGGCAATAGCAATCCCTAAAATACCCGCTTCATAATAAGCCAACATGAAGATTAATCCTAGGAAGGCGCCAATCAGCGCTTCATGACTTACAGATTTAAACATTCTTCCCGTCCATGAACGCGCATAGCGAATCGCCAGTGGGTACGCAAACAATGACCCACCTACAACGCCAATTAAGCCGTATAAAATATACTCCCAGCTCGCCATAAACGTATGAAGATTATTGATAGGGTCAATGGTAAAGACCGGCGGTGCATTAAAGAGCGGTGCCGCAGGACCAAGTGCTACGGGACTCAGCGGTATGCCAAACGCAAGCAGCGGTATAATAAGCTCGCCCATATAAGTTGCGTTACTAACGGCATCCTGTACGCCAAGCGTTGTCGTAATGCGATCGTAGAGTTCTTTATTACGGCTGCTGATAAGTTCGCCAAGCATAACAGTCATGCCAACTGGCGAAAAGGTAAAGGTACAAGCTGATATGGCAGATGCAGCAACCGCATAGCGCCCCTGTTTCTTTGTTAACACTTTAAAAGGATTCGGAAAGAAGCTCTTGCCAGTTTTCACATCCGGTGCCAGCCATATTTCATTGGGTTTGTCACGCATTTGTTTGGCCTTAACATGCGGAATAAAGATATTGAATATCTCAGAAATCATCGGTCCAATGGTAATCCCCATGAAAATTGAGATAAAGAGTGTTTTACCAACGCCTTGGAGTGCGATTTGCTGGAAGCCCTGAATTAGGAACGCAAATGGAAACAACGCAATGACCGCACCGAGTTTCGCTCTCGACATATAGGCGATGACAATGGCGCCCAGTGTAAAGATGACGCCAATATATGGTTTAATATATTCTCCCAGCGGCGCCAATAGCATTGCAAAGCCCACTGAGATTGGAATGGCAACAACTGAACCAATAATCGAACCGGCAGCCATTTTACGCATGGCAATATGCGGAATGCCGAGTTTTTTCGCAATGGCACAATTGTAAACCATCGGCACGGCCATAGTACTGCCAGGCAACGCTGCCATTGCCGTCGGAATGGTATGTGTAATCTGCATAGCAACGATAATGCCGATAAACCATGCAAATAAAACGACGGGTTGAAAACCGAGCAATACCAATATTAGTGTTACAGGTGCCATCGTCGCCGTTTCATCTGTTCCCGGTATAATCCCGATAATTGAATAAATAATGCCGCCGATTACTGCTGCCACAAACGCCTGAATAATCAACATACCTTCTCCCCCTATCCTTTATTTCTGAGATCGAGCATCGCTTTAAGCTGTAACGCTTCAAGCTCTGCCACAATTTCAGGATCGACGTCTTTAATTGCTTCGATCTCTTCCGCCATGGACATCCCTGCAAATTTGACAATTTCTTCAATACTGTCATTTTCAAATTGTTCATCAACAATTCGTTTCGGTTTAAAGAGTTTTGCCGAAATCACCGCAGACACAACACAGCCCAATATCCCAACCATGAGTGAATACCCTTTTTGCAGACCGACATCGAGACCCTCAATGCTGCCAAAATAGCTTCTCCCCAAGATATATCCTGCCATTGTCAATACGATTCCAAGAACCGACGCCATAAACAGTTCCTTGAGGACGACCGTATCGCCCCACACTTCAGCTAAACGCTTATCTGAATGCTGATCCATTTCCATACCCCCTTAATGCTTTTGATTGGTTAATGTTTCAATAATCTCCTTTGCCCGATCCATTCTGACTTTGCCTTCAGCAATCATTTGTTTGACAACAGCATCCACAAGTTCCGGCGGCGCACCTGCCATCACAGCGATATTACGTGAATGCAGAGACATATGACCGCGTTGAATGCCTTCCGTTGCCAGTGCTCGGAGCGCCGCAAGGTTTTGCGACAAACCTGCTGCCGCAATAATTTCACCGAGTTCAACCGCTGATTGAACACCGAGCATTTTGACGGCGATCTTGGCTGTTGGGTGTACTTTGGTCGCGCCGCCAACAAGGCCTACCGCCATAGGTATTTCAATGGATCCCGCCAAGTCACCTTCGGCTGTTTTTTCCCAGTGTGTCAGCGACGTGTAAACCCCGTTTCGCGCCGCATAGGCATGTGCACCGGATTCTACAGCTCTCGTATCGTTTCCCGTTGCCAATACGACTGCACTAATGCCATTCATAATGCCCTTGTTATGAGTCGCCGCCCGATATGGGTCTGCCGCTGCAAAAGCATATGCACTAACAATGCCGTCGACGACATGTTCACCGCCAATGGCTTCTTTGTCAGCCACTGTTCTAACGCGAACCAATCGCTTATCGGCAAGATTGGACAGAATTCTCAGGTATACTTTGCCGCCGGTCAACGATTCGATCTTTGGTGCAAGTGCTTCAGCCATGGTATTTACTGTATTGGCGCCCATAGCGTCTTTTGTATCAACGATAATGTGAACAATCACCATCGGCCCAATTTGCGAATCGATAATGCGCACCTCAAGGTCTTTCATGCCACCGCCAAGGCTGATGAGAAATGGATCTTGCTCATTGGCAATGGCGATTAGCGCTTCACGTGCTTCAAAAATCTTAAGCCGGGTAGCATAAACGTCCTGCACGCCGACAATCTGTATCTGGGCAATCATGGTCGGCCCAGTATTGGATGTAAAAAAGCCGCCTTTTTTACGACAGATGCGCGCCATATTGCTGGCCGCCGCAATAACGGAAGGTTCTTCTGTCGCCATTGGTATAATATAGTCTTTGCCGTTGATTAAAAAGTTCATCCCGACGCCAAATGGAATGGACAGTGTGCTGATGGCATTTTCCACCATACGATCTGCCACATCGATTCCAAGTACAGACGGCGTTCTAAGGACTGCCACATCTTCTTCCGACAATCCTGAAAATTCAACCACCTCTTTTAGCCGTTCCTCTGGTGTTAATTTGTAAAACCCGCTAAACAAACTCGATTTCATGATAGCTCCCTTCTCCTGTTAGAATTGATGACCCTATGATCATGACGTGTTCATGACAATGATTTTCGAAATTTCCAAACCGGATCCGTCTTGCCCAGTGCCGCCGGCAGTTTTTTATGAAGCAATGTGCCAAGGTAATCATTCGCTTCTCTCAAGATGTCAAAATCTAATCCCGTATCAATCCCAAAGAGTTCAAACATATGCGCTAAATCTTCAGTTGCAATATTCCCGGTTGCACCCGGCGCAAACGGGCAACCACCTAATCCGCCAATGGAAGCATCAAAAACGGTAATCCCGCTCTCGTAAGCTGCATAGGCATTGGCTAGTCCAAGGCCGCGCGTATCGTGAAAATGCACCGCAAGGCGTGCCTTGCCGTCAATTTCCCGTTGAACACTTTCAATAACCTTTTTGACTTGTTCGGGATTAGCCATCCCCGTTGTATCACCAAGTGATATTTCCTGCACACCCATCTCCAAATAGGCGCGGCACACGTTTAGCACCGATTCAATGGGGACTTCACCTTGGTAGGGACAGCCAAATGTCGTAACGATATAACCTCTGAAAAAATCAATCTGCTCTTGAATAGACCGACTTACAACCCCTAACTGTGTAAGGGAATCTTCAATACTCATATTGACATTCGCTCGGTTATGCGCTTCACTTGCCGACATAAAGACGGAAACAGCACGTGCACCACTTTCAATGGCACGTTTCGCGCCTGTCACATTTGGCACAAGACTCGACAAAACGACGCCTTGGTCTTCAAAACCCTTAAAATGCTTTAAAACGTCTTCGGCATCATAGAATTGCGGCACCATTTTGGGATTTACAAATGATGTGATCTCTATGTTTTTCAAGCCGGCTTTCAGGAGTTTGGCAATGAGCTCAATCTTTGCTGATGTCTCAAGCAGGTCGAGTTCATTTTGAAGACCGTCTCTTGGTCCTACCTCCCAGATTTCAATTTTTTTCCGCATTGCGCTCTCCTAAATGTATATTGTCATGCGTTTGCTGCCTTCGAAGTCAGTTGTTCGCTTACAGTTATACTTAAAAGCAAAAGCTGTGCCAATATCCTCATTAGTGGGAAAAACAGCTAAATCGCTGTCTTATCAATTCACCGTTATAATCATAACGCCGATCGGCAACCCAAAAGTGCCATAAAGGATACACTTTTATCCATTCATCATAGCATTGTGTATCTTTCATGGCACTTATGTTTACTTTTTGTCACTAATGGCTAATTCATTGAGTTTCCGATAAAAAGTTCTTCGACTTAGCCCCAATTGCTGCATAGCCGCCGTTTTATTGCCGTCACACGCATCAAGCGCTTTTTCAATGCATTTTTTCTCAAACAGACGCACACTTTCCTTTAAATCATCCGGATACAAAACAGCCGCTTCAAGCGCAACAGCCTGTGTTTCAACGGTTCCCCGCAGATGTTTTGGCAAGTCATCCGGTGTCAACGCACCCTCTTGACACATGATCACGCCGTATTCAATACAATTTTGAAGTTCACGGATATTGCCGGGCCAATCGTGCGCTGAAAAGAACTGCATAAGTGCTTTGGACAACGTTAATGTCTTCTGATACCGTGCATTGTAAATCGATAAGAAATGACTGGCAAGCAATCCGATATCTTCTCTGCGTTCACGCAGTGACGGGATATTTATTTCAACCGTATTGAGGCGATAGTAAAGATCTTTTCGAAATTGTTTCTGGGCAATCATTTGCTCCAAAGGCTGATTAGTCGCGGCAATAACGCGGGTGTCTACCGGTATGCTGCCTTGGCGTCCAATTTTTTCAATTTCCGATGTCTCCAGCACTCTGAGCAGTTTTGACTGCATCATCAGGGGCATATCCCCTATTTCGTCCAAGAAGAGCGTGCCGCCGCTGGCAAGTTCGAACTTGCCTTTTTTGCCACCCTGCTTTGCGCCGGTAAACGACCCTTCCTCATAGCCAAAGAGTTCACTTTCGATAAGGCTTTCGGGGATTGCCGCACAGTTGACGGTTATCAGTTGACTGTCTTTTCGATCGCTGCTCTGATGAATCGTCTTTGCAATCAATTCTTTTCCGACACCGTTTTCACCTCTGATAAGGACATTGGCTTTTGTCTTTGCCACGACGACTGCCTGAGATATAACGTTGAGAAATGCAGGGCTCTTGCCAATCAGTCCCAATTTTTCGATTTGCTCGCTGGCATCCGCTTTTTGCTGCAAATGAGCAACCACTTCTTTCGTGCGCTCAACTTCTTCATTTAACAACATGATTTCCGTTGCATCGGTAAAAATGGAGACCACTGATTCCAAATGTCCATTTTCATAGATCGGAATAATTCGAACGGAGACATAGCATTGCAGCGATTCAATATACTGTCTTGGCTTTACTGTTACTTGCGGATTTTTTAAAATCTCAAGAATCAATGCAGCCGGTTCAATTGCCTGCATTAATTTGCCAATAATCTTACGGATGGGAATTCCCAATATCTTGGAATACGCCTGATTGACAAAGCAAATTCGGCCATCGGCGTCAATGGCGATGACGGCATCCTCAATATTGTTCAGAATACTGTTTAAGAGCGTTCGCTTCGCTGCAGTATGCAGATATGCAATTAAACCGCCATCTATCTGTCCAATGAGTTCTCCTTGCATATCGCGGACATAAATCATTTGATCCAGTGCAATATCGCGATTACCAATATCAAAAATATCATCGTCAAGATTAATACAATTTGTCTGGCTTGAAACCGATTTCTCTTGATTGCTTAGCTTGCTCATGATATCCTTCGCCTTCATCACAAACTCCCTTCAAAATCTCTCTGTTTGAACCCATTATAACAGAATAATCATTTTTGCACAGATTGCATACAAAAAGAGGCTTTGCACAGAACATCTCCGGCAAAACCTCTTTGAAAACACTTCAATTTGCTATTTTATTTTTATTTGAGGGCATTGCCCATTCATTTCACATGAATGCTTTAAAATCTAATGGTCTATTTCTTTGGCAGTTCCAGTACGGCACCACGATTGCCGGAAGTAACGAGTGCTGCATAACGCGCGAGATAACCCGTGGTGATTTTAGGTGTTCTCGGCTGCCATTTTGAGCGGCGCTCTGCCAATATGTCATCCGAAACCAATATTTCAATGCTGTTGGCATTGATGTCGATTTTTATTTGATCGCCTTCTTCAATCAATGCAATGTTGCCACCGACCGCTGCTTCCGGTGAAACGTGACCAATTGACGCACCTCTTGATGCACCGCTGAAACGGCCATCTGTAATCAGCGCTACTTCACTGCCAAGACCCATCCCGGCAATTGCTGAAGTCGGATTGAGCATTTCGCGCATGCCCGGTCCACCTTTTGGTCCTTCATAGCGAATGATGACCACATCACCAGAGACGATTTTACCGCCTTTAATGGCCATAATCGCATCTTCTTCACAGTCAAAGACGCGGGCAGGGCCTTGATGCTGCATCATTTCAGGCACAACCGCCGAGCGTTTGACCACACAAGAATCCGGTGCGAGGTTGCCTTTGAGCACGGCAATGCCACCTGTTTCACTGTAAGGCGTTTCGACAGGACGGATAATATCGTGGTTTTTATTGACGCAATTCGCAATATTCTCGCCCACTGTCTTGCCGGTAACCGTCATGACCGTTTGATCAATGAGACCTTTTTTATTTAATTCATTCATCACGGCATAGACGCCGCCTGCTTCATCGAGATCTTCCATATAAGCATGACCTGCAGGTGCCAAATGACAGAGATTTGGTGTTTTCGCACTAATTTCATTGGCAATGTCGAGATTGAGATCAACCCCAGCTTCATGTGCAATTGCAGGAAGATGCAGCATGCTGTTCGTACTGCAGCCAAGTGCCATGTCTACTGTCATTGCATTCATAAACGCTGCATCTGTCATGATATCTCTCGGACGAATGTTTTCTTTAAGAAGCGTCATGATCTGCATGCCCGCCATTTTAGCGAGTTGAATACGCTTTGAATACACAGCCGGAATGGTGCCGTTACCTTTAAGTCCCATACCCAGCGCTTCCGTCAAGCAGTTCATACTGTTTGCGGTGTACATGCCGGAGCACGAGCCGCACGTCGGACAGACATTTTGTTCATATTCCTGAAGTTCGTCAAGGCTCATATTGCCAACGGCATAGGCGCCAACGGATTCGAACATCGTCGAAAGACTCGTTTTTTCACCTTTGACACGGCCGGCGAGCATTGGTCCGCCGCTGACGAAAATCGTTGGGATGTTAAGCCGTGCCGCTGCCATCAAAAGGCCCGGTACATTTTTATCACAGTTTGGTATCATGACAAGGGCATCAAATGCATGGGCAATGGCCATGGATTCTGTGGAATCTGCAATGAGCTCACGCGTTGCCAGTGAATATTTCATGCCTTGGTGTCCCATGGCAATACCGTCACAGACTGCAATTGCAGGGAACATCATTGGCGTACCACCAGCCATCGCAACACCTAATTTGACGGCGTCTGCAATTTTATCGAGATTGATGTGACCGGGAACAACTTCATTATGTGAACTAACGATCCCGATCAATGGGCGCTTCATTTCCGCTTCCGTCATGCCAAGTGCATTGAAGAGGGAACGATGCGGTGCTTGCTGCACACCCTGTAATACTGAAAAACTCTTCATACTAAATCCTTTCTGAAAGGCCTGGTGCCCTTCACACTACAAAATAACCAACCTTAAAATCAATTGATATTAGTATACTATAAAATGTTTTGAAAGAAAGTGAAATAGTGAAAAAATATGAAAGGAATTTAATATTCTGCTCATCATAAACGATTATTGCATTTTCACGAGGAGTGCCGGCACAATTTCAGACAGTCTCGAAACCACACTGACACCGGCATCTGCAAGCGCCGCTTCTTTGGATGCAACCGTTCCCTTGCCACCGGATACAATGGCACCTGCATGCCCCATACGCTTGCCCGCTGGTGCTGTTTTACCCGCAATAAAAGCGACAACCGGCTTCTTCATATAAGCCTTCATCCATTTTGCCGCTGTTTCTTCAGCCTCACCGCCAATTTCACCAATCATAATGACTGCTTCGGTTTCTGCATCTTCGTTAAAGGCTGACAGCACATCAATAAAGTTTGTACCGTTAATGGGATCGCCGCCAATCCCAACGGCTGTTGATTGACCCAGTCCTGCTTTTGTGACGGCATCAACCGCTTCGTAAGTCAACGTACCGGATCTCGAAACAATGCCGATGTTGCCCGCACGGTGCACATGACCCGGCATAATGCCGATTTTTGTCTGATCCGGTGTGATGATTCCCGGGCAGTTGGGCCCGATCAGCCGTGATTTCTTGCCGCATAAATACGCCTTTATCTTAAGCATGTCCATAACGGGAATATGCTCCGTTATACAGACGATTAAAGGCATTTCTGCGTCAATTGCCTCAATAATAGCATCGCCTGCATAAGGTGCGGGAACATAAATAACGCTCGCATTCGCATCTGTATCTGTTTTTGCTTCTAATACCGTATCGTAAACGGGGACGCCATGTACTTTCTCGCCGCCTTTTCCCGGTGTAACGCCTGCGACGATTTTCGTACCGTAACCCAACATCAGTTCTGTATGATACTGCGCCGCTTTACCCGTGATACCCTGCACGATGACTCGGGTCTCATCATTGATCCAAATAGCCATAATAACAACCTCCTTGTAAGATAAATATAGGGTTAGGGTTTCAAAACCCACCCGAATGTTCTTTGATAACTTAAACTTTATTGTTCAGATGAATCTTAGACATGC
>JASUSA010000091.1 GCA_030446305.1 Clostridiales bacterium
CCTATTCGACAGAACGCTGTGTTCTCACTGTCGAATGACGAATGAGGTAAAGGCTTCTGAATACAATGGTTGCCAATACAATAACGCCGCCATAAACTGCCAGAATACTAGGATGTTCACCTGTTGCCATAAAGACCCACAGCGGATTGAAAAGCGGTTCAATAATTGGAATCAAAACGGCATCAATTGCCGATACGTGCTTAACTGCTTTGGTGTAGAGTATATATGAAATGCCAAGTTGAAAAACACCGAGAAAAAGAATGCCGCCAACACTAGGCAGTGTAACCGTTGTATGCATCAGTCCCGGGACCGCAAAAAAACCAGTTAACAAATTGCCGTAAAACACCATGCTGAGATCACTGCCAGCCGGCATTCGCTTTAAACTCATCGGAATGCCTGCAAAAGCAACACCACTTAGCAGCGCGATAACATTGCCCAGCATCATGCCGCCGTCTATACTCGACAGGAAAAAGAGAACAATACCAACGCCGACAAATGTCAGTGAAAAAATATCGAGCTTTGTAATGCGCTCTTTAAAAAACAGATAGCCAAACACAGCTGCCCAAATTGGTGCCGTATACTGCAGTAAAATCGCATTTGCAGAAGTCGTTAATTTCGTCGCTGTGACGTAGCAAACGAGCGTCGCCGTATAAATCAGTGCACCAATTATCAGTTTTTTATTCAACCGCTTAACGTGTCCGCGCATATAGATAAAAAAGACAATTGCTGAAATCCAGCTTCGAATACCGGCGATCACAAAAGGCGACCATGGGATAATTTTAATGAACAGTCCACCGAAACTCCATAAAAAACTAGTCATCATTAAAAAGAGTACGGCATTTCTTCTATCTAAACTCATGATTTAACTCACTTTCATAAACTGATTACTATATGGATTATAAGCCTTTTATAGCAAAATCACAACGTTATAATTTTATGTACATCCGTGGACGAATAGGCGAATATATGCTATAATCGATTGTTATTTCAAACATGATGGAAGGACTAAAAAAAATGCAGTGGTATGAAATTAAAGTAAAAACAGCAGAAATGAGTATTGATGCCGTTACATATATCTTGACAGAAGCAGGAGCCAATGGCGTCATGATTTTAAACCCAAATGATCCTGACTTTACCAATCAAGACGAAGGCAAATGGGATTTCTATGATCCGCAAAATATTAAACTCGATTTTGACGGTGTATTAATCACTGCCTATTTGGACAAAGAAGCGATTGAACCCGTGCTGGAAGATTTAAAAGCTAAAATAAAGGGACTGACGGCATTCGGACTCGACATAGGCCTAGCGGAAGTAACCGCTGCACCTGTTAACTCAAGCGATTGGGAAAATGAATGGAAAAAATACTTCAAACCGTTTCGATTGGGCAGCCATATGGTCGTCAAGCCCTCTTGGGAGACGTTTGAGCTCGCGCCTGATGATATCTTAATCGAAATAGATCCGGGCAACGCATTTGGCTCAGGCACACATGAAACGACCTCCATGTGTATTGAACAGATTGAAAAATACCAGCCATACGGCAAGACGGTTATCGATGTCGGATGCGGCAGCGGCATTCTCGCTATTGCAGCCGGCAAACTCGGTGCCTCCTCGCTAATCGCTGTCGATATTGATGAAACCGCCGTTTACACAGCCAGAGAAAATCTTGCAAAAAATGAACTTGCAAACATCGCCAGCGTTCGACATGGCAATCTCATTGAAGTCGTTGAAGAAAAGGGCGATCTCGTGGTTGCCAATATTATAGCTGAAATTATTCTCATCTTGCTTGGGGATATTGAAAAGGTATTAAAACCCGAAGCAACCTTTATCTGTTCCGGCATCATTAATACCAAAAGCCAAATGGTTTTGGACGCATTGGCAGAAAAAGCATTTGAAATAAATGAAATTGTTGAAAAGGGCGAGTGGGTGGCCATTACGGCTCAGAAAAGAGGCCAATAATGCATCGGTTTTTCCTATCTGAACAGGATACAATCGAAGAAAAACAAATCGTCATTTGCAGTGAAGCAACGCGGCATCATATGTTGAACGTGCTGAGAATGCCTGTTGGCGAGCAATGTGAAATGATTGCAGATCAAAGAGCCTACCTATCTGAGATTATTTCTTTTGAAGAGGAGACAGTTAAACTTAACATACTGTCATCCATTGACCGTGCATATGAATCGCCTATTGGCATTGATCTCTACCAGTGCCTTCCAAAAGGGCAAAAGATGGAACTCATCATCCAAAAGACCGTCGAACTCGGTATTAACGCGATACACCTCGTTGATGCCAAGCGCTGCGTTGTCGATTTTAAGCACAAAGATGTTGAAAAAAAGCTTTTGCGTTATCGAAAGATTGCAGAGGAGGCGGCTAAGCAGTCAAAAAGACTCATCGTGCCTGACGTATGTGGCATTTTACAACTGAAAGCACTTCAGGCACACTTCCAAAGTTATGATCTCGTCATCGTCCTTTATGAAGACGAGCATCAGCAGACACTAAAACCACTTCTCAAACGTCATGAACTCAAAAAAATTGCCGTCATCGTCGGCCCGGAAGGTGGTTTTGACCCTGATGAAATAGCGTTGCTAAAGAACGCCGGTGCCGCAATCGTCACACTGGGCAATCGGATTCTACGAACAGAAACAGCAGGCATGACGGCTGTTGCCTGTATTCAGTATGAACTAGGCGATTTATCCTAACCCTATGCGCAGTTCATTTGTAAACATGTTCGCATGCGAAATCATCTTTACGATTTTAACTGCTGTTAACGGTTATATTTGACTATAGAAAGAGAGCAAGATTATGAAACGCGTTGCTTTTGCAACCCTTGGCTGCAAAACAAATCAATACGAAACCGATGCACTTATGGACATTTTTCATAAAAATGGCGATCTCATTGTAGACTTTGATGAAATTGCCGACATTTACATTATTAACACCTGTACCGTCACACAAGTCAGTGACAAAAAATCTAGACAAATCATTCGACGTGCCAAGAAAAACAATCCCGGTGCACTTACCGTCGTCATGGGATGCTATGCGCAGATTTCGCCAGATGAAGTAGCGGCGCTTGAAGGCGTAGATATCGTCATTGGCACCAATAATCGCCATAGCATCTTACAACATATTGATGCCTATGCTGCAGAAAGGCCCTCTGAACCAATTGTCATCGTGGAAGACATTGGCAAAGTTACACAATTCGAATCACTGACTGTCTCAAAAGTCTATACGCACACACGGGCCTTTATAAAGATTCAAGAGGGCTGCAATCAGTTTTGCAGTTACTGCATCATTCCGTATGCCAGAGGACGTGTTCGCTCTAGATTGCTTTCTGCAGTGGTCGAAGAGGTAACAAAACTTGCAGCATCCGGTTATGTAGAGTTCGTGCTCACAGGAATCCACATCGGTTCCTACGGCATTGATTTTAATGACGACACCTCACTGATTGATCTTATAGAGGCACTCAATTCAATCGAAGGGGTTAAGCGTATTCGTCTGGGTTCGCTGGAACCCAGGTTAATGGATGACGCCTTTGTCGATCGCTTATCGGCACTCGAAAAAGTATGCGATCATTTTCACTTGTCACTGCAAAGCGGTTCAAACAATGTTTTAAAAAAAATGAATCGCAAATATACCCGTGAAGACTTCATTGAAAGTGTTGCTCGCATAAAAAAACGTTATGATGCGCCTGCAATTACAACCGATATTATTGTCGGTTTCCCCGGGGAGACAGAAGACGATTTTGAACAGTCACTTGCCATCGTCGACACTGTCTCGTTTAGTGAACTGCACGTTTTTCCATTCTCACCGCGCAAGGGAACCCCTGCGGCAAAGATGCAGGCTCAATGCTCAGGTGATCTCAAAAAAGAGCGCAGTGAAAAACTGATTGCGAAGGGCCTTCAAATGACAAAAGCCTACCAGCAGTCCTTTATCGGACAAAAGAAGGCAGTTCTCATTGAAGAATTCAAAGACGGTTTTTGGATTGGGCATACAACCAATTATTTAAAGATTTTTATAAAAGACACCGATCAGGCATTTCGTTCCGGAAGCATTGTGAATGCTACAATTGAAGTCATAGCCGATGGCAAACTCATGGCAGTTGTCAAGACATCATAATCCGTGAAATTATCCTATTACATCAAAAAAACATCGCAAAGACGCGGTGTTTTTTGATATAATAAGCTATATACGCATGAAGGAGGTGGTAAAAATGGATTGTATATTTTGTAAGATTATAAAAGGAGAAATTCCATCTACAAAGGTTTATGAAGACGAATTTGTCTATGCCTTTGAAGACATCAATCCTGAAGCGCCGGTTCATGTTATTATCGTTCCGAAGGAGCACATCGAATCCGTGAAAGCACTGACGATTTCACATAAAAACCTCATTGGACATTTACATCTCATCGCTGCGGAAATTGCTCGCGATAAAAACATTGACGAAACCGGCTATCGACTTGTAACCAACATTGGTGAAGATGGTGGGCAAAGCGTTCATCACCTACATTACCATTTGCTTGGCGGCCGCCAATTACAATGGCCACCCGGCTAAATTTGAGGAATAATCTATTGATTTTTCAATTGGATTAGTGTATACTGTTTTAGTATGTTCTAGGTACATTCCTCTGTACTATTTAAGAATCTATTAACGGAGGGAGGGAATGTGAATGTCTGGCATCAAAGTAGGAGAAAATGAGAGCATTGATAGTGCTTTAAAAAGATTTAAGAGGGAAACTTCAAAAGCTGGCGTAATGGCTGAGATTAAGAAAAGAAGACATTACGAAAAGCCTAGCGTAAGACGTAAGAAAAAATCTGAAGCTGCAAGAAAGAAAAAGAAACGTCAGTCTTAATGAAAGGGTGAGATTATGTCACTAAAGGATAAGCTGACTGAAGACCTCAAAAGCGCTATGAAATCAAAAGATCAAGTTAGAAAAGCAACGGTTACCATGCTTCGTGCTGCCATTAAGCAGATAGAAGTTGATGAACGCAAAGAGCTTACTGACGATGAGATTCTTGATATTATTGCGAAACAGGTCAAGCAGAAAAACAATGCTATTGAAGATTTTGCAAATGGGGGTCGTGAAGATCTTGTCGATTTGACGAAAACTGAAATCGACATTTTGATGAACTATATGCCTGAGCAATTGTCTGATGAAGCACTTGAAGCGATTGTCGCTGATGCGATTCAATCAACGGGTGCATCGACGATTAAAGATATGGGCAAGGTTATGGGGATTGTTTCCGGCAAGACGAAAGGTCAAGCCGATAATAAGCGCATCGCCGATATGGTCAAAAAATCTTTGGTAAAATAGCTTCTGTTGAAAAACAGTTAACCTTGGCACTTTCCAACTTGGGAAGTGCCTTTAAATTTCTCAAAAATAAATGTCTTCCAATCGTGAACAGTCTTAAACACGCATGTGTTTTTAGTACCTGTAAAATGTCTATTGTTAAAGCCTGCTTTTCACGGTGTTGAACATTTTTACAATAAAAACGTTTTGTGCTAAAATAGTGAAAGAAAATGCAAAATTGAGGTGACTGGATGGTAAGTGAAGGCTTGGTAAAGCGCATTGTATTAAATGATTTTAGCGCATTGCATATCCTATTTGGCAATTTGGATGAAAACATAAAAATAATCGAAAAGCATTTCGACGTCAATATCGTTTCACGCGACGGTGAAATTATCGTGAAGGGTGATCACGACCACATCTCAGCTGTAGAAGAGGTGATACACATCCTCATTAATGCCATTCAGTCGGGTGAAATTATCGATCAGCAAAAGGTCAATTACGTTATTTCAACGGTCAAAGTCGGCGAAGGGGCACGTATTGAAGATCTCAGCAAATCTTTTATCGTCGTGACGACAAAAGGCAAATACATTAAGCCGAAAACACTTGGTCAAAATGCATACATTAAAGCAATTCAGGAAAACGATGTCACATTCGGCATTGGTCCTGCCGGAACGGGCAAGACGTTCCTTGCCGTTGCCATGGCTGTCCGCGCCTTTAAAAACAACGAAGTCAATCGGATTGTCATCACGCGCCCAGCTGTAGAAGCAGGTGAGAGTCTAGGTTTCCTACCGGGTGATTTGCAAATGAAAGTCGATCCCTATTTAAGGCCGCTTTACGATGCCCTATACGAAATTCTTGGTGCTGATACCTATAATAACTTTAGAGAACGCGGACTAATTGAGGTGGCACCATTAGCATATATGCGCGGTCGAACACTTGACAACTCCTTTATTATCTTAGATGAAGCGCAGAACACGACAAAAGAGCAAATGAAAATGTTTTTGACGCGTTTTGGCTTTGGCTCAAAAGTCGTCGTCAATGGCGACATTACGCAGATTGACCTGCCATCCGGCAAAAAATCCGGCTTAAAAAATGCCATTGAAGTACTGAAGCATGTCAACGGCATTAGTTTTATGTTTCTCACAGACCGCGATGTCGTCAGGCACGAACTCGTAAGAAAAATTATAAAAAGCTATGATACTTATGAACAAAAGCAAAAGTCATTTGAAACAAAGGCCACGCAGAAAAATAAAAACTTATCGCGTAGAAATCGTTAATGAAATCGTTAATTCGGAGGTCTTATGAACTTTACGCTTAAACATCACTACAAACGATTGCAACAGAATCCAAAACTAATCAATGGTGTCGTGATGGCGTGTTCATTATGCCTCGTTTTTTTTCTGTTGACACGCGTTGTTTTATCGGGCCTATATAATTATGAAATTGGCAGTGAAGTGAAAGAAGACATTTACTTAAAAGCGGATGTCGTCGATACACTTGAAACTGAAGCATTGAAAACACAGGCGATTGAAAAGACAGAACCGGTTACGTATATTGATTTTTCAAAGCTTGTCGAAGCAAAAAAGAAGCTGACAGATTACTTTACAACGCTCAGTGAAATCAAGCAGACCTATGCAGACGATCGTGAGTTGCTAACCCGGGTCTATGCCGGCATTGAGAAAGACAATGCCTTTGATTTGACCGAAGATGAGCTTCATACCATGGCACTGCTTAGTCAAGAGCGAACAGCAGTCCTGCAAAATTATGCCGTTGACATTACCTCAGAAAATATGGCCAACGGCATATCAAACGCGACGCTGGTTGAAGCTTCTTCAAAAATTGACAGCTTTATCACAGAGCTTACAGATCTGAGAGAAGTTGAACAGACGATTCTCAAGAAATTGGTACATGGTGCATTAACGGTAAACCGCTTTATTGACGTTGATGCGACGACTGAAAAACAAAACGCCGCGGCAGAACAAGTGAATGATGTCGTTTACAAAAAAGGCATGCCGCTCGCTTATAAAGGGGAGCTGTTAACGGCAAAGCAGTATCAGATTTTAGCGGATGGCGAAATGCTCTATGCGTCCATTGATTATGCATGGATGATTTTTTTAGGCATCGGTTTAATCGTCCTGCTCCTTTGGCTCATCATGCATTTCTACCTATTTGAATATTATCCTTCGGTACTGGCTTCCGCTAAAAAATATGGTTTGCTCATGGCATCATTTACTTTTGTGCTGCTGTTGACGCCTTTTTTTAACAATGTATCGCCGTATCTTATCCCATTGCCGCTTTTCAGTATGCTGATCAGCATTATGCTGAGTCCGGCTATTGCCGTACCGTTTGGCATTGGACTTTTAATTATTGTAACCCTTTGGCACAATTTGTCCGTAGGCCTTTCTATTATGTACTTGCTGGGCATTATTTTCAGCACACTGCTTTCTAAAAATATACGTCAACGTTCGCAGCTCATGATGAATGGCGTCTATACCGCACTTGTGATGTCGTTTTTCATTATTGCGTGGGTGCTCTTTAACCGCATGGATATCAATACACTGCTTGTCACATTGTTAATGACAATGTCAAATGGTATTATTTGTGCCATTATCACCATTGGTGTGATGCCGATATTCGAATCCCTTTTTGGCATATTAACACCACTGCGTCTTTTAGAATTATCCAATCCAAATCGCGATATTCTTAAAAGGCTCATGCTGGAGGCACCGGGCACATACCATCACAGTATTCTCGTCGGCAATATGGCAGAAACAGCAGCACATGATATTGGTGCAGACAACGTCCTTGCACGTGTCGCGTCTTTTTATCATGATATTGGTAAACTAGAGCGCCCTTATTATTTTAAAGAAAACCAGATCGCAGGCGAAAATCCTCATGATATGCTGCCACCGCAAATAAGCGCCGGCATAATCAAGCAGCATGTGGCACATGGTCTTTCATTAGCAAAGCGGCATAAATTGCCTGTAGAAATTCAAAACGTCATTACATCACATCACGGTACCTCCATCATTAAATATTTTTATCATCTGGAACAGCAAAAAAACGAACATGTCGACTATAAGACATTTGCCTATGACGGACCAAAACCCAAAACGCGTGAAGAAGTCATTATCATGCTGGCCGATTCCGTAGAAGCAGCCGTTCGTACATTGGATAATCCAACCAAGGCAGCCGTTCGCACACTGATTGACAAAATTGTCGATCAAAAGCGTGAAGAAGAACAACTAAACGAATCCGATATCACATTAAAAGAGCTTGAAGTTGTAAAAGACAGTTTTATCAAAGTGCTCAGCGGTATATTCCATGAAAGAATTGCCTATCCGGATGTTGAATTGCCGCAAAGAGAAAAGGAAGATATTAATGAAGCAAACAATGAACATTGAGTTATCAAATGAAACCGATCGTGAACTGCCTGAATTTATCGAATCGCGCATTGAAGAAGTCGTTTTGGCCGTTCTTGACCAGGAGGGGTTTGACGTCGATGGTGAAGTCAGTGTGCTGTTCACAGACAATGCCGGCATTCAATCACTTAATGCTGAATACCGTCAAAAGAATGTGCCGACAGATGTTCTGTCATTTCCACAGTATGATAACCTCTATACAATTGATGAAATACCCGTCTATCTTTATTTAGGCGATATTGTTATTTCACTTGAACAAGCCGCTCTACAGGCTGATGAATTTGGTCATTCACTGGAACGTGAAATATTCTATCTCGTCGTTCACAGCGTATTGCATCTGCTCGGTTGTGATCACATGGAAGAATCCGATAAGCGTATCATGCGCGAAAAAGAGAAAAGTGCTTTAAAGCAATTGGGCATTTTTAAATAACGCATCTTCACATAGGAGGTTCAACTTGAAAAAAAACTTGTGCTTGTGGTTGTGTTTGTTGACAAGCATCGTCATTTTAACGGCATGCCAATCCAAAACAGAGACGAATACACCGACGGAAAC
>JASUSA010000092.1 GCA_030446305.1 Clostridiales bacterium
GATACCACATTACCATATATTGTTGGATATAATATTTTAAGTAAATGTCACAATTTTCAGCATTTTTATGAAAATTTCTGTAAAATGTACGTAAAAAAGCCAAGTCGATTGACTTGGCTTATGTTGTAGACTTAATCTACACGATGTATTTGGCTGTTAGTTCAGATTTCGATTGCGCCAGCTATTTTCAAATATGCGGACTTCTTCTTTTGCAAGCGCTCTGGAAAGGCCATACTCTTTTTCCAGCATGTCGATTAAAACATCTTCCTGATTAAAAACTTGGTCGAGATTGGCATTGTCCAAACGTTGCCATTTTGCTTGCATTTCATGTCTGATTTGTTCCCATTTGCTTTTAACATCATTGAGTAACATTTTATAACACTCCCTTCGTTAATCAACTCTAATTGTGAAGGTATTATGCTATAGTCTATCTTTCTGATGTAATACAAGATTATGTGATCATGAGGGTTTACATAATACTCGTTCTATTTGTTAGATACCCGAATAGAATGACATATAACCCTGTAAACGTGACTAAATCGTAAAAGAATTGTGAACAAATTATGTAAACCAAAAACACCTGAAAATGCAGCTTTTTATGTCATTGCATCTTCAGGTGTTTCTATTAGAATTGGTGAGTAAATCTATAAGCCGAGTTCTGTATTGGATAATCATCTATCTAGGCCCATCGTTGCCGAAGGGCTCAAGCGACCTACCATTAGGGCGGGACGAGCCGTCCCTTTTTAAAGCCCGTTCTTGGTCTTGCTCCGGGTGGGGTTTACAGAGCCGCAAAGTCGCCAGTGCGCTGGTGAGCTCTTACCTCGCCTTTCCATCCTTACCCTTTCGGGCGGTCTATTTCTGTTGCACTATCCTTGGAGTCGCCTCCACTGGGGATTACCCAGCACCCTTGCTCTATGGAGCTCGGACTTTCCTCGTTTTCACGCGATTATCTGATTTACTCAACGACCATTATACAGCATTTCAAAGGATGTCACAAGCATTTTGCCATGACTGAATATTTGGTCATTTATAATTTCTTTTTTTCTTTTTTTATGCTTTATGGCTTGTGCATGACGCAGTATGATCTAGAAAGTGAGGTTACACCGTAAACAGCACGGTTTTTGACTGCTCTGAAACCATGGTCATGACATCGTAGCCCTGAGACATGATTTGCATATCGAGTTTTTCTTTCAGTTTTTGAAGATAAAACACTTCGCTTTCATAGTGACCGACATCGATGAGTACGAGATCGGTATTTTCCACTTGCTGTGCTTCATGGTATTTTAAGTCACCGAGAATAAACACATCTGCTTTGGCATTGATGGCATCACTGATAAAATCTGCGGACGCCCCGCTGGAAACGGCAATGCGCTGTACCTTTTCTTTCGGCTGGTAATCGGTGATTTTCAGCGTCTCTATTTCAAAAATCTGTTTGGTCAAATGGATAAAAGCATCGAGGCTAATCGGTTCAGGCAGCTTACCCACGACGCCAAATCCCACGCCTTCGGCTTCCGGCACGAGAAGTGTCATCGCTTCCAGTTCAAAGGCTTCGCCAATGGCTTGGTTAATCCCGTGTTCGCCTGATTTATCGAGGTTCGTATGAGCTGAAATGACGGCAATGTCGTTTTCAATGCACTGAATGACTTTTCTGCCGACAGGGTCTTCTGTGGTTACGTGTTTTAAGCCCTTAAAGATCGGTGGATGGTGTGTGATGATGAGGTCAATGCTTTCTTCAATGGCCTCGCTGATCACGTCGTCACTTAAATCAAGTGCGAGCATAATGCGCGTCGTCTGTTTAGACGGATTGCCGATAATCATCCCGACATTGTCCCATGATTCCGCGGTTTCAAATGGGGCAAGCTGATCCAGTATTTTCATGATCTTTGAAATAGACGTTACCATAAGTGCCTCCTATTCAAATCACGCCATCTACATACTTTATGATGCATGTAATGGCTTCAAGGTTTTGGTGACATGCATGACATGCTGATTCTAAAACGTTATTGGAACGTTTTAAACCGTTTAAAATTTTTTCGTATTTAAGCTTTTTCTTATGCAGAAATCGATGATAGTCCGGTAGCGTCTGCTTGGCAATACAGTGTCCGAATTCCAGCATATCGGCATCTACCATATTGGTACCCAGCATATCGGCAACCATAATGGATGCATCTGTAAAACTGCTCTTTTCAATTCTTTCAGAAGTATCTGCCTGCGAAATAGTATAATGTGCGTGCGTGGACTGTTGCGACTGTGTATGATCGCTGCTTTCTTTTGGTGTCACATGTGTTGCGCCAAGGTCAATGGCAATGACTTCATACATTTTATTGCCTTCGGCGGCAAAATAATCGGTAAAGGCAATCCCTTTCTGCACGAGCCATGATCTGAGTGCGGCTTGCTCGGTCATTGGCTGCAAAACGACGTAATCAGCACTTTGAAACACGGCTGGGGACGCTTCAAGCAGCGATTGAATTAAACTACCGCCCATCCCTGCAATGGCTATCATTTTGGCTTCACCCGGGGCTAGAACCGATAAGCCTGAACCCAGTCGGTATTCGATATGCTCTGTAAACGGACTGCCGGCAAAGGTATGTGCCGCGTTATCCAGTGGCCCTTGGTTGATGTCACACAGATAAGCACGGTCGATCTTTCCTTCGCACATGAGTACATAAGGAAGATAGCCGTGATCCGTACCGATATCGGCAAAAGTTTTGGCAGTATCAAGCGTTCTAACCGTATCAACAGTATTGTTCGTATGAGGCTGAGACGTATGATTATCAGCAGTATCATACTTGATCTTTACGCTATTATCTGCGAGGATATCTGCAATGAGCCGCAGTCTTGGTGTTAAAGTGATTTGACGCATTTTCTAGTACCTCTTACAAAAAAGAAATTCGCCGAAGCGAATTTCTGAAATTTTAGGATTCTGTTACGGCTTGTGTTCAGTCATCTAACTTAATCTTTAAGATGTAGCACTTTTGAGCTTGACCAATTTCGCTTATTCAAGATAATCCTTAAGCTTTTTGCTTCGGCTAGGATGTTTGAGCTTGCGAAGTGCTTTGGCTTCGATTTGGCGAATACGCTCTCTGGTGACGTCGAATTCTTTCCCGACTTCTTCCAGTGTGCGCGCTCTGCCGTCTTCGAGACCGAAACGGAGTTTCAGCACTTTTTGTTCTCTCGGCGTAAGGGTTTCCAGCACTTCCATCAGTTGTTCTTTTAGCATGGAGAATGCTGCTGCATCAGCCGGTGCCGGTGCGTCGTTGTCTGGTATGAAATCGCCAAGGTGTGAATCTTCTTCCTCGCCAATTGGTGTTTCCAGCGAAACGGGCTCCTGTGCAATTTTAAGAATTTCGCGTACTTTTTCAACCGGCATATCCATTTCCTTTGCAATTTCTTCAGGAAGCGGTTCTCTGCCGAGTTCTTGCAGGAGTTGTCTTTGAACGCGAATAAGTTTATTAATGGTTTCAACCATATGCACGGGGATACGAATAGTTCTCGCCTGATCGGCAATGGCACGTGTAATCGCCTGACGAATCCACCAAGTGGCATAGGTAGAAAATTTAAAGCCCTTTGTCCAGTCGAATTTTTCAACGGCTTTGATCAATCCCAGATTACCCTCTTGGATAAGGTCTAGGAAGAGCATGCCGCGGCCGACGTATTTTTTAGCAATACTGACCACGAGTCGCAAGTTGGCTTCACAGAGCTTTTTCTTTGCATCTTCATCGCCGTCTGCCATTCGTTTTGCCAGTTCAACTTCTTCTTCACCGGAAAGGAGCGCAACTTCACCGATTTCCTTAAGGTACATTCTGACTGGGTCGTCGATATTAATACCTTTTGGAAGTGACAAGTCGATGGTGACTTCTTCTTCTTCATCTTCGGAGCTGCTGTCATCATCGGAGGCGCTGTCAATATCGTCATCAATATCGTCAATATCCTCGTCAATGTTTTCAAGATCTTCGAGTTCATCTAAATCTTCAATATCGATATCGTCGAGATCTTCTTCTTCGTCCTCATCGTCATCACTGTCCTCTGAATCGGTGATGACGGTAATATCCATATCGGAAAAGGCCTCGTAGATCTCATCAATTTGATCTTTGTCGAGCTCGAACTCCGACAGTCTTTCCTGAATTTCTTCGATGGTTAAGGAACCTTGTTTTTTCCCCTTTTTTATCAGCGCTTTTACGGTTTCCTGATGACTGGCATTCAATTTATCGTTCAATTGAATGGCCTCCTTTCAATCTTTTTCTCTAACATTAAATTTATCTTTTCAATTGTGTCTGTCGTTTGATTTGATTGCGTTTCAGTATCAGCGACTGCCATTTTGCCTTGGTCGCCTGATCCGGGTTTTGTGCCATATCTGCATTGAGTTTCTCGATTTTTTCATCTAAATTCATGAGCAAGACGAGATTCATGATATGTTCAATATCAATGTGTTCCGGAGCCTGTTCACTCAAATCCAACAGTTCAATAAGTTGTCTGGCGATTTCAATATCGGCATTTTCAATAATATCCTGCCTTGAAAAAACCTCGTGTGTTTTAAAATACGAGCTGAGATAATCCATAAGCGGCTGTATGCTGCCGGAATATTGAAACATCTCAATAAGCTGCCGCTGCTCGGCAAGCAGTTCTCCAATGTTTTTAATGTAATAGGTCAGCATTTGCTGCTCGAGAACTGTTTTCCTGTCTTTCGGCTGATTGGAAGCCTTTTTTTGTGACCCGGTAAAGCCATAGCGTATGCGCTCGTCATACTGTTCCTGATAAGCTTCGCGTGCAATGAGTTCTGCATTGATGTTCAAGTCGCGGCTCAGGTGTTCAATATAAAGATTTTTTTCGAATTCGTTGGAAACGCCCTTCAAGATATTTACCGCTTTTGAGATATACTCAATTTTCTGCGTTTCATCGCCGAGGTTATAATCCTGTTTGAGGTTTTCCAGACGGTATTCGGTGCTCGACATCGCCTGATCCAGCTTTGCCTGCATGCGTTCGATGCCGTATTTCTTGATGTATTCGTCGGGGTCGAGGTTTTCGCCGAGTTTGATGACTTTGATCTTGTCAATGATGCCTTCTAAAACGTCCAAACTTCTAAGCGTTGCCTTTTGACCTGCGAAGTCAGAATCATAGCAAATGATGATTTCTTCGGCATATCGTTTCATCAGTCGCCCGTGCTCTTTGGTAAGTGCGGTTCCAAGCGTTGCAACGGCTTGATTAAACCCGTTCATATGCATGGCGATGACATCCATATACCCTTCTGTGATAATCAGTCGTTTCTTATCTGCCAGATTGTTTTTCGCGAGGTTTAACCCGTAGAGTGTCTGACTCTTGTTAAACACATCTGTTTCAGGAGAATTTAAGTACTTTGGCAGTGAATCGTCCATGACGCGTCCGCCAAAACCAACGACCTTTCCCTTTGGATTGATGATGGGAAAAATAATGCGGTTTCGAAATCGATCATAAAGCCGTTTCTGATCTTTGCCTCGTGTGGCAAGGCCTGCCTTTTCCAATGTGTCTGCGCCGTATTTTCCGACGAGCATATTGGTGACATCCTGCCATGCATCATTGGCATAACCGAGGCCGAATTGCTTAATGACGTCAAAACCGATCCCGCGTCTGTCCAAATAAGACAGTGCCGACTGGGCAGTCCTTAAATTCTTATAATAATAAATTGCCGCATCTCTTAATATATCATATAATCCTGTCAAATTGCCAGTATTTTTTTTATCCCCCTTCTTAAAAGCGGAAATATCAATATGATAGCGATCTGCCAGCAATTCTACGGCATCAATGTAATCGAGATTTTCATACTGCATGATAAAGTTGATGGCATTGCCTGCAACGCCGCAACCGAAGCAGTGAAAAAGCTGCTTTTCCTCTGAGATGATAAATGAGGCGGTTTTTTCATTGTGAAATGGACAAAGCGCTTTATGGTTTCGGCCAGCCCTTTCTAAATGGATGTAGTGTGACAAAACATCAACGATGTTTACCTGATCCAAGATATATTCAAATATGTTGCCGCCGGAATTGTTTTGCATGAAAAGCCCTTTCTAATGGATAATAGTCTTATTCGCCAAATATGTCCGAAATCCTTTATAAAATGACAAAAAAATTGACGAATTTCTTTAACAAATTTTAATATAGCCAAAATTTAGGAATAAAGAGCTCTTTATACTTGTTGACAGCATAGCGATCTGACATGCTGGCGACGTAGTCCTTAACGGATTCGATCCCCTCTCCTTCTTGATAATCTTCATAGCGTTCTTCCGGCATATGAGACGGGTTTTCAGTATAGTACGTATAAAGCGCCTCGACAATGTGCTCTGCGCGCTTTTCTTCTTTTTTCGCTTCTTTATTCAAATAGACGTGGTCGAACATAAATTTTCGTAGAGCGTTAAAGGCTTCCATGCGTTCGTCACTTAAAGTGATAATGTCCTTTTCGTAGCTGTTTTCAATCAGATCTAAAATAAGCGTATTAATGCGCTCACCGTGAGAAGCACCTAGAATATCGTTAAATGCCGTTGGCAAATCCTCCGGTTTTAAGACACCTGCTCTGATTGCATCGTCAATGTCGTGATTGAGGTAGGCAATGCGGTCGCAGATTTTAACGATTTGGCCTTCCAGCGTGAGCGGTTTGCCGGAACCGTTGTGGTTCAGAATGCCGTCGCGCACTTCATGGGTCAAATTGAGCCCATACTTGCTGTTATGGCGCCTTTCGAGAAAATCGACGACGCGAAGACTCTGTTCATTATGCTTAAAGCCCTTAGGATGAATACGGTTAAGACGTGCTTCACCGCAGTGCCCAAATGGCGTATGGCCTAAATCATGACCAAGCGCAATGGCCTCGGTTAAATCATTGTTGAGATTTAATGCGCCGGAAATCGTGCGCGATATCTGTGAAACTTCCAGTGTATGTGTCAAGCGCGTCCGGTAATGATCGCCTTCCGGTGATAAAAAAACCTGCGTCTTATGTTTTAATCGCCTAAATGATTTGGAATGAAGGATGCGGTCACGGTCGCGCTGATAATCGGTACGAATGGGACATTGTTCTTCATCCATGCGTCGACCTTTGGAATCCAGTACGCACATGGCCCTTTCAGAGAGGTGTTCGCGTTCAAATGCTTCATGTTGTTCTCGCAGCTTAATCATCTATACCTCCTTTAAACAAGATACCCATATTTTATGGCAGATAGACTGCTGTAAGACTATATTATACAAAAAATTTAAAAATCCTTCATATTTTATATTAAAGTTATATTACAAAAATATTTCGACAGGCGCTGTATTTAAAAAAGTGAAAAATCAGCGTTTAATCCATCGCATTTAATCCATAAGGAAATTTGATAATGCAATTTCCCTAATACGGTAAAAAGACATGAACCACCTATTAACTAGATGGCTCATGGTGTTTATGATGATGACGGCGTTTAGCCGATGAAATTTTTAGATAACACCGGACAGCGCGGATGTTTAACCGAACCGCTATCTAGCAGAATGGTTTTGCGCACGGATCCTATAAAATATCGATGTGCTCATTGGCCAGTGCTTTGTTCATGCTGCGGACAGCACAGAATTTACCGCACATGGAGCAAGTGTCCTCGTGTTCCGGCATTCTGTCGGCACGAATGGCTTTGGCAGTTTCGGGATCGATGGCGCATGCCCACTGCCCTTCCCAGTCGAGATTGCGTCTCGCCTCTGCCATACGGTCGTCAATGGCTCTGGCGCCGCGAACGCCTTTGGCGATATCAGCCGCATGTGCGGCGATTTTCGATGCGATAATACCTTGCTTGACATCGTTGACATTAGGTAGTGCCAAGTGCTCTGCCGGCGTTACATAACAGAGGAATGCGGCACCGGCTGATGCGGCAATGGCACCGCCGATGGCGCCGGTGATATGGTCATAACCCGGTGCGATGTCCGTGACGAGTGGCCCTAAGACATAGAACGGCGCACCGCCGCAAAGTGTTTCTTGAATTTTCATATTGGCGGCGATCTGGTCTAGCGGCATATGACCGGGCCCTTCTACCATCACCTGTACATCGCGTTCCCAGGCGCGCTTGGTAAGTTCGCCCAAACGGACGAGTTCTTCGATCTGACAGACGTCTGAGGCGTCAGCTAAGCATCCGGGGCGACATGCATCACCCAGTGATATGGTGACATCGTATTCGCGGCAGATCTCTAAAATATCGTCATAGTATTCGTAGAACGGATTCTCCTCGCCTGTCATGCACATCCACGCGAAGACCAGTGAACCGCCTCTGGAGACGATATTGGTTTTACGTTTGTGCTTTCTGATTTGATCAATGGTCTTGCGCGTGATGCCGCAGTGCAGGGTAACAAAATCGACACCGTCTTCTGCATGCAGACGAACGACGTCAATAAAGTCTTTAGCCGTGAGTGTGCTGAGATCGCGCTGGTAGTGAATGACGGAATCGTATACGGGTACGGTACCGATCATGGCCGGACATTCGGCGGTGAGTTTTCGCCTGAACGGGATGGTATTGCCGTGAGAAGACAGATCCATAATGGCGTGTGCGCCCATTTTTACGGCTTCCATGACCTTCTCAAGCTCGACGTCATAATCTTTGCAATCTTTTGAAATACCGAGATTGACATTGATTTTTGTTTTCAGCATTGAGCCAATGCCTTCTGGATTGATGACCTTATGGTTTTTATTGGCGCAGATGACCACTTTGCCCGACGCCACCAGCGGCATGAGCTCGTCAACGCGCATCAATTCCTTTTCGGCTACTTTTTCGATGGCCTCTGTCACAATGCCTTTTCGGGCAGCTTCCATTTGTGTCGCATAATGCTTCATGTAAAATCTCCTTTTCTAATCATTTGCTGATGCTTCGCCATAGGTGCAGGAAGCACATGATCGCATTACGAAATGATGAAAAAAAAAGACTGCCCCATATACCACGTTCGTATATGAGCAGTCTTTCAGTCTTTGCTCGTTCGTAAAACAAAATGTGTCTCTACAAAATATATCCCTACGTTGGCATTATCCATATCAGGTTATGGGTCTAAGCAAATCAGCTTACTCTCAGCCTGCTTTCAGCAAGCTCCCCTTTTACAGACTAA
>JASUSA010000034.1 GCA_030446305.1 Clostridiales bacterium
CAAAATGATATTTTGAAAGAGTACATTGCACGTGGAACGTACATTTTCCCAACAGAACCATCCATGAGACTAATTACAGATATTTTCGAATACTGTTCAAAAGATGTACCGCTTTGGAATACCATTTCCATTTCCGGTTACCATATTCGCGAAGCAGGATCAACTGCGGCGCAGGAAGTTGGCTTTACGATTGCAGACGGAATCGCCTATGTTGAAGCAGCTATTAAAGCGGGCCTTGACGTGGATACCTTTGCACCAAGACTTTCATTCTTCTTCAACGCACACAATGATTTACTTGAAGAAGTTGCTAAATACAGAGCTGCCAGAAGATTGTGGGCGAAGATTATGAAAGAGCGTTTTGGCGCGAAAAACCCTAAATCAATGGCGCTGAAATTCCATACGCAAACAGGTGGTTCAACACTGACAGCACAGCAGCCTGACAACAATATCGTCAGAGTTGCCATTCAAACGCTTGCGGCAGTACTTGGCGGCACCCAAAGTTTGCATACGAACTCAAAAGACGAGGCACTTGCCCTCCCAACAGAAGATTCTGTAAGAATAGCACTGAGAACACAACAAATTGTCGCGAATGAGAGCGGCGTTACAGAAGTGGTAGATCCATTGGCCGGTTCATTCTACATTGAAGCAAAGACATCCGAAATCGAAGAAGAAGCAATGGCTTACATTAAAAAGATTGATGAAATTGGCGGCGCGCCAAAAGCCATTGACATGGGGTACATCCAACAAGAAATCATGGATGCTTCT
The DNA here is from genome assembly GCA_030446305.1 of Clostridiales bacterium. GTDB lineage: Bacteria > Bacillota > Clostridia > Peptostreptococcales > Acidaminobacteraceae > Fusibacter. Next base: position 766 of record JASUSA010000034.1, read on the forward strand.
TACAGCTACCAAAAGAAAGTTGAAAGCGCTGAAATTATCGTCGTGGGTATGAACAAATACCAAATCGAAGAAGAAGCGCCGAAAGGCTTATTAAGAGTTGACCCATCGGTTGGCGAAATGCAAAAGGCAAAACTTGCGAAATTACGTTCAGAACGTGATAATGCAGCAGTAGAAGCATCGCTGACGAAACTTAGAACGGCGTGTGAAGGTACTGAAAACGTGATGCCGCTTATCTTAGAATCCGTAAGAACTTATGCGACATTAGGCGAAATTTGTGGTGTTATGCGCGAAGTGTTTGGTGAATACCAACAATCAGTAAACTTATAAGATTAACGTGTTTTAGGAGGAAGACAATGGATAAACTCATTAGAGTATTGGTAGCAAAACCTGGCCTAGATGGTCATGACAGAGGTGCGAAGGTTATCGCAAGAGCACTTAGAGATGCTGGTATGGAAGTTATTTATACAGGATTAAGACAAACGCCGGAGCAAATCGTAAACGCGGCGATTCAAGAGGATGTTGATTGTGTCGCGCTCAGTATTTTATCTGGTGCACACAATACGCTGCTTCCAAAAGTCGTTGAACTGCTTGAAGCAGAAAACGCAGGCGATATTCTCGTCATCGGCGGCGGTGTGATTCCAACCGACGATATTCCTTTCTTAAAAGAAAAAGGTGTTAAAGAAATTTTTACACCGGGCACACCAACACAGACGACGATCGATTATATCAGAGCAAATATAACGCAGTAAACTGCGAATGACAGGCTAGGAACAGTAAATCTACGATACAGATATAGGAGAAGCTATGGATATCGAAAAAAGGTTGCTGGAGGGTGATAAGCGTGCCGCAGCAAGACTTATCAGCCTGCTTGAAAACAAAAATCAGGATGCACTTAATGTGCTCAAGAAGCTTTATCATAAGAGCGGCAATGCCTATGTTATTGGCATTACCGGCCCGCCGGGCGCTGGTAAAAGTACTCTGACAGATAAATTGACGAAGGCACTCCGAAAAGACGGCAAAACCGTTGGCATCATTGCCGTTGACCCAACATCGCCATTTACAGGCGGCGCCATTTTAGGTGATCGTGTGCGGATGAATGAACTCAGTACGGATCCCGGCGTTTTTATTCGAAGCATGGGTGCAAGAGGACATCTCGGCGGCATTTCAGAAGCAACTGCATCTGCAATCAAAGTACTCGATATCTATGGCCTCGACTACATCTTTGTTGAAACGGTTGGCGTAGGTCAGTCGGAAGTTGATATTGTCAAGAATTGTGACACGACGTTAATGGTCATGGTCCCAGGGCTTGGCGATGACATTCAGGCGATCAAGGCCGGCGTTATGGAAATCGGGGATGTCTTTGCCGTGAATAAATCAGACCGCGACGGGGCGAAGCGGACGGCAAGAGAAATTGAAATGATGTTGGATTATAATAAAGAAGCACTATGGCGACCGCCGGTTAAAATGGTTGTCGCCTCAGAAAACCAAGGTGTTGATGCTTTGATTGAATCCTTGCATGCACACCGGGAATTTATGCAGTCAAATGATCTCTTTGTTAAAAGGAGAGCTCAGAATGCAAAAAATGAAGTCGTCGAATTAATTAAGGAGAGGATTGAGCGGACCATACTCGATCAGTCGAAGCGCGAGGAAAAGCTTGAGCATGCCGCAGAGCGTATCGCTAAGAGAGAGATAGATCCTTTTACCGTTGTCGACGATGTCGTCGGAAAAATGAATTTATAATTTTGCATTTTTTTGCAAAGTAACTCAGTATACAAAAGGTAAGTATTTAAATTAGATGGATTTTTGTTTATGATAGTAGGAGGGAGCATATGCATGTGACTACGGCAGATGACATATTCTAACCTAAAAAGTTAAATTGCTTTAAGAATTTAACTTCCCCACGAATTCTCCTTATTATAATAAGCAAACCCACGAAAACAGTTGAATTGTTGTGTTTACGATAATGTATTCAATTGTTAAAATTATTGTAATGTGGAGGCAAACATGAAAGCATTAAAAGTAGATCATATAGGGATCGCTGTTAAAAACCTTGATGAGACCATTAAATTTTATCAGGATGTACTGGGCCTTGAATGTCAGGGCTCAGAAGTTGTGGAAGAACAAAAAGTCAAAGTCGCTTTTTTACCTGTAGGCGATACAGAGGTTGAACTGCTTGAATCAACTTCTGAAGACGGGCCTATCGCAAAATTCATCGAGAAAAACGGTGAAGGTGTACAGCACATCGCATTTAGAGTGGATAATATTGAAGAAGCAATTGCCTATATGAAATCAAAGGGCATGGCGATGATTGATGAAAAACCAAGATATGGTGCCGGCGGTGCGTCAATCGCATTTGTGCATCCTAAAAGCTCCCACAGAGTTTTGGTCGAATTAAGTGAAAGAAAATAACTGGTAGATTTTGGAGGTTTGAGAATGGCTGTTAATAAGTTGGAAGACTTAAGAGAACGCAGAGCTACCATCATCTCAGGCGGCGGTGAAAAGCGGATTGCGAAGCAACACGCAAGCGGCAAACTCACAGCGCGCGAGAGATTGGATTTATTGTTTGATGAGGGTACATTTGTAGAACTGGATGCCTATGTAAAACACAGATGTACAAATTTCGGCATGGAAAAAGTGGATGCACCGGCAGAGGGTGTTGTCACAGGCTATGGGAAAGTGGATGGCCGTATTGTATACGCTTATTCACAGGATTTCACAGTCGTGGGCGGCTCTCTGGGCGAAATGCACGCCGCTAAGATCTGTAAAGTAATGGACAATGCCCTTAAAGTAGGCGCCCCAGTGGTCGGTTTAAACGATTCAGGCGGCGCGAGAATACAGGAAGCGGTTGATGCACTTTCTGGCTACGGCAAGATATTTTATAAAAACACACTGGCGTCTGGTGTCATCCCTCAGATCACAGCGATTATGGGGCCATGTGCCGGCGGTGCGGTCTACTCGCCAGCACTGACTGACTTCATCTTTATGGTAGATCAAACATCACAGATGTTTATCACTGGGCCACAGGTTATCAAGACGGTGACAGGTGAAGAAGTAACAGCAGAAGCACTTGGCGGCGCCATGACGCATAATACAGTGAGTGGCGTAGCACAGTTTATCGCAAATAATGATGAAGCATGTATTGCAGAAATCAGAAGACTTTTAAGCTTTTTGCCATCGAACAACATGGAAACAGCGCCGGTGTACGGCTGTGACCACGATGTCAATGAACTGGCGGAAGCATTGAATGACATTATGCCGGACAATGCGAATAAGCCATATGATATGTTTGACATCATCAAAACGATTGTTGACAATGGGGATTATCTTGAATATCAGCCGTATTTTGCGAAGAACATCATCACGGCATTTGCGCGCATTGACGGTCAAACGGTAGGGATTATTGCCAACCAGCCAAAATTTCTGGCAGGCTGTTTAGATGTTAATGCATCGGACAAATCAGCGCGTTTTATCAGAACCTGTGATGCGTTTAACATCCCGTTATTAAACATTATTGACGTCCCTGGCTTCCTGCCGGGAACGCAACAGGAATACGGCGGCATTATCCGTCATGGCGCGAAAATGCTCTATGCATATTCAGAAGCGACAGTGCCAAAAGTTTCACTTATCGTTCGTAAAGCTTACGGCGGTTCGTACCTTGCAATGTGTTCGAAAGACCTTGGTGCAGATCTCGTCCTAGCGTGGCCGACAGCAGAAATTGCAGTTATGGGACCACAGGGCGCGGCGAACATTATCTTTAGAACAGAGATCAAGGAAGCGGATGATCCAAAGGCGACGCGTGAACGCGTCATCAAGGAATATACAGACGAATTTGCAACGCCGTACAAGGCGGCAGAGCGCGGCTTTGTCGATGATGTCATCGAGCCTGCAGCAACGCGGCCGAGACTGGCAGATGCCTTTGATATGCTGGCGTCGAAGCGGGAAGTGAGACCGGCGAAGAAGCACGGGAATATACCGTTGTAAAGAATTCGAGGTGAAGAAATGCAAATACTGGAAAATTTTAAGCATGCGGATACGTTTGTTCAAATGACGATTGGCGAGCGCGTTGCGGCGACACTGTACGTCATCATCCTAGGGATGGGGATTACATTTACTGCACTGGTGCTGATCTGGGGAATGACAGCGCTGCTCTCAAGAATTGTTCAAAATATTGAAAAAAAATCTCAGCCGGCAGTCATGCCTGCACCAAAAGCAGCACAGGCAGCGCCTGCAGCTGCTGCGGTGGAAGTTGAAGCAGCAGATCAAAGCGAGCTCATCGCCGTGATTAGCGCAGCGATTGCGGCGAGCATGCACACGTCGATGCACAACATTGTGGTGACGAGCATTCGCAGAACAGGCGACAGTACACCGGTATGGGGCCAGATGGGTCGCAGCGATGTGATGAATTCACGTTTATAAGGGAATAATGGAGGAACGAAACACATGAAAAAGTACAATATAACCGTTAATGGCGTTAGCTATGAAGTAGAAGTAGAAGAAATCGGCGGACAGGCAGTCAGCGCGCCAAGAGCAGCAGCCCCTGCCCCTGCACCTAAGGCAGCCCCAGCAGCTGCACCAAAGGCAGCCGCTCCAAAAGCAGCGCCTGCACCAGCCGCAGCACCAGCAGGCGGCGAAAGTGTATCCGCACCAATGCCAGGGACGATTCTGGACATTAAAGTGGCAGTGGGCGACAGCGTAAACGCAGGGGATGTGCTGATTATCCTCGAAGCAATGAAAATGGAAAACGAGATCATGGCACCAGCAAGCGGTAAAGTGGTATCAGTGAATACAACCAAGGGTGCATCCGTTAATTCAGGGGATGTGTTAGTCGTAATCGGTTAATCCGATAATGACCACTACCACATGAAAGGAGATGCACGATGTTACAAACCATCATAGATTTTTATTACAGTACGGGCTTCAGTGCGATTACACCGGGTCAAGTTCTGATGATTGGCGTATCGTTCATCCTGCTCTACTTGGCGATTAACCGCGGCTTTGAGCCATTATTGCTGGTACCAATCGCCTTTGGGATGTTCCTTACCAACCTGCCGCTGGCGGGGCTGATGACAGCACCCGTCATGGGCGCAGACGGCCACGTGTCAGAAATCGGGGGCCTGCTGTACTACCTTTATCAGGGTAATCACCTCGGGATCTTCCCGCCAATCATCTTCCTGGGCGTTGGCGCGATGACGGACTTTGGTCCGCTGATTGCGAACCCCAAATCACTGCTGCTGGGTGCAGCAGCGCAGTTTGGGATCTTCATCACCTTCCTAGGGGCCATTGCCTCAGGGCTGTTTACACCGCCGGAAGCGGCATCGATTGGGATTATCGGCGGCGCAGACGGACCGACAGCGATCTTCCTGTCGTCAAAGCTGGCACCGCATATCATGGGTTCCATCGCCGTAGCGGCGTACTCTTATATGGCACTGGTACCGGTTATTCAGCCGCCGATCATGAAGCTGCTCACCACCAAGGAAGAGCGGATGATCAAAATGAACCAGCTACGCACCGTTTCACGCCTTGAAAAACTGCTGTTTCCAATCGCGGTTACCCTGATCGTATCACTGATCGTACCGCCGGCAGCGGCACTGGTAGGGATGCTGATGCTGGGGAACCTGTTTAAGGAGTCAGGCGTCGTCGGGCGTTTAACGGATACGGCACAGAACCAGCTGATGAACGGTGTCACCATCTTCCTAGGGGTTACTGTTGGGGCAACTGCAACGGCAGAAGCATTCCTGACCGTACAGACACTGGCCATCGTAGGACTGGGGGTCATCGCCTTCGGGATTGGCACCGGCGCAGGCGTGCTGCTGGCAAAACTGATGAACAAAGTGACCAAAGACCCAATCAACCCACTGATCGGCTCAGCAGGCGTTTCTGCGGTACCGATGGCGGCCCGCGTGTCGCAGGTGGTAGGACAGAAGGAAAATCCAAGCAACTTCCTGCTCATGCATGCCATGGGACCGAATGTTGCAGGGGTTATCGGCTCGGCGGTATCGGCGGGCGTGCTCTTATCGCTGTTCTCAGGATTTTAAGAAAATGTAAGGATTTGAAGAAGTCGACGATTATGTCGGCTTCTTTTTGTTTTAACAGCAGCCAATTCAAGTATTTTCAACACTCCCGCGGAATAGATACGATGTTTTTTTCGGCAAACGCCCTAATGGCATAAGGAATCCTGTATTTGAAGCACCCGTTGAAATCATGTATAATGTTGTATTATGTAAAGTAGCGCGGAGGGGAAATGTCGAATAAAAACAATCAGTTAAGGGAAAATAGTTTTGAAGAGGATCGGGCACATATAGCGCTGACAAAAAAAGCCTCCGCCCCTAAGGGGTTAAAGGCAAAAAAGGACAGTATTTTACACTCAAAATTCGGGAAGAAATTGGCGCTGATATTAATTGCCTGCATCATTCTGCCATCATTTTTAACAGGGATCCTAATTTTTACGCAATTTAAAACATATGTTCAAGAAGATATTTATGCAAACAATGAGACGGTTTTGACAACGGTAGATGAATACGTTGAAAATCATCTAAACAGCATTGAAAAGATGGCGACGATTTTGTCAGAAGTGGATTATGTCCAAAATATGCAGCCGCTGTTAGTAAAGTCGATGTTCAGCAATGTTTTGGATGAGTTTAACCTCATGCAGAATATCCAAGTTGTCGATAAAACCGGAAAAATCGTGTACGCATCTGACGGCGTCACCGGAACGGTAACGGATGACTACTTTAAAACAGCAATGACTGGCAATACGGCTTTTTCCAGTGTTGAAAACATCGAAACGCCAGACGGTACAAAACAGGTGCTTAAACAGGCGTTTCCCGTTAAACGCAACAACGACATTAACGGCGTTCTCATCGTTTCAATCTCAATTGACAAGTTTAATGCACTTATACAGCAAATGACGCTTCAGGATAATCTTGAAGTCGTCATTATCGATCAGAGCGGTACGCTAATTGCCAATTCAAATCCAGATCGCACGAGCATACTTGCAAGTGAAGATTTACTAAGCTATGAGCCTTTTAGTAAAGCAATTAATGGCGAAAAGAGTACAATGGCTTACAATTTTGATGGAACGGCGTATCTGACTTCCTTTAAAAACATTGATGTTTTAGGCTGGGGGGTTGTGACGCAGGTGCCGGCACGTCAAGCATTGGCGCACATCACTCAGATTACGATACTTTTCGTGACCGTTATTGGATTATTGGCACTGGTTGGATTGGGACTCTCTTACGTCTTAGCCATTTATATTACTAAACCGCTTAAAAAGCTTTCAGAAAATGCAACAGGTGTGGCGGCTGGTGATTTCAGCATCAATGTCGATAACATTATATTAAAGCGAAATGATGAGTTTGGTGATTTAGGGAAGGCTTTTAACAATTTGATTGAATCCTTTAGGGAGATTGTAACGCGGATTAAGCAGTCGACGGATATTTTAGATGATACGACCATAACGCTCGTCAATTCAGCTGAAGCTTCCAATACCATGCTTGGCACCATTACGGACAACTCTAACCAGTTGAAATCAGCTTCCCATGCGGATATAGAACTATCGTCGCGCGTTGTAGACGGTGTAGATGAAATGGCGAAGGGTTCGGAGAACGTGGCGCTCAATACAGAAAAGCTTAATGTACTGATCAAAAACAACGTTGAATTTGCAACGGCAGGAGAAGCCATGATGGCAAAAACGTCCGATTTGGTACAGGAAACCTTTAAATCGTATGAGTCTATAGAAGCTAGAATTAAAACGCTGGAGAAATCGGCGGTGGATATTGGCGGCATTACGGATACGATCATGGCAATCTCGAATCAAACGAATTTGCTAGCGCTCAATGCGGCCATTGAGGCTGCCCGTGCTGGAGAAGCAGGGAAGGGATTTGCCGTTGTCGCCGGTGAAATTAGGAATTTGGCAGACCAGTCCAACAAGTCTGCAGAAAATATTACCGTTATAATCAAGGACATTCAAACGGATGTCAATGAAACATCTCAGATGTTTAAAAAGACATCGGCAATGCTTGAAAATGTCGTTGTGGAGACAGAGAAGACTGTTTCGCAAATTGCTGAGATATTGACAGATTCGAAAAATGCAGCAGAGGCAGTGGATGAAATCAGTGCGGTTACGGAAGAACAGGCGGCGTCGTCAACTCAAATCAGCGAAATGATGACAGATATGCGCAATAGCATCCACACGACAGCCGTCGTCGCAGATGAAACGTCGACACATGTGAGTGATCAGAAGTTAAAAACAGAAGAAACCATTGAAATCATTACGCAGATTAAGGACCTTTCAGAAGAATTGAAGCAAATTACCGAACAATTTAAATGTTAATGCATTGGTTTGGCACGGCAATAGGGCATCATGTTGCCTAAATAGCCATATTTGGTACTGCAACGCTTAAAAATGCACGAAATATTTGAAATTAGCCACTTAAAAAGTGGCTTTTCTTTTGTCATATGGTATAATGGTATCGAATTTATTTGGAAACGGAAAAATGATGAAAACTGAGATTATAAAAATGCTGCAAACACATCGCCATGACTACATTTCAGGCGAAGAGATCAGTAAAAAAATGAATGTATCTAGGACGGCGGTCTGGAAGATTATCAATCAGCTGCGCCAAGAGGGCTACGATATTGAATCCTCTCCGCATAAGGGGTATCGGCTTGTAGCCCAATCCTGTGATTTGAATCAAAGCGAGCTTGAAATTGCGCTGGCTGATAACGCAGTTATTGACCGTGTTGTTTACCTGCAAACGGTTGATTCAACCAATCGGTATGCGAAGGAATTAGGTCATCAGGGGCCTTTTGAATCAACGCTTGTCGTCGCCGAAACACAGACTCTTGGCAGAGGGCGCCTTGGTCGGACTTGGACTTCCGGCGAAAAACAAGGGATCTGGATGAGCCTGCTTTTAAAGCCGTCCATACAGCCGGCTTTGGCAGCGCGGATTACACTTTTGGCGGCTGCGGCCGTCAGCGAAGCTGTCGATTCGGTCACGGCACTTGAGACGTGTATTAAATGGCCAAATGATATTATCTTAGACCATAGAAAAGTCTGTGGTATTTTAACTGAGATGAGCGCAGAGCTCAATCATATTAATTACCTCGTCCTCGGAATTGGGATTAACGTCAATCAAACCGAATTTCCCGATGAGTTGCTGGACAAGGCCACATCTTTAAAGAACGTTGGCAAACAGGATTACAATCGGCTAGAAATTGTGGTAAAATTTATAGAGATTTTCAGCAGATACTATCGACAGTTAACAGTTGAGAACGATTTTAGTGCTGTGATTGATTATGTTGTGCGTAAATCAGCAACGCTGGACAGAGAAGTTGATATTTCATCAGGTGCTGAGAAACGACGGGTATATGCAAAAACCATTGACGGAAATGGAAATTTAATTGTCATCAACGAATCCGGTGAAGAAGAAGCTGTCTATTTTGGGGAAGTTTCAGTAAGGGGAATCAACGGATACATTTAACAATAAGTTCAGGAGGCTTTTTTTTCATGCTACTAGCATTTGATGTGGGCAACTCTAATATTGTCCTAGGCGTTTTTAAGGATGACGAACTCGTCACCCATTGGCGTATGGCTACGGATCACAACAAATCCGCAGATGAGATCGGTATATTTATTAAGCAGTTGTTCGACTATGAAAAACTGTCATTCGATGACATCGAGGACGTTATTATATCATCAGTTGTGCCGCATGTTATGTATTCGCTGCAGCATATGGCACTAAAATATTGCCAAAAAGAGGCGATCGTCATAGGTCCTGGGATTAAAACGGGCATGAATATCAAATATGACAACCCAAGGCAGGTTGGCGCTGACAGAATCGTCAATGCCGTTGCGGGTTTTCGAAAATATGGCGGACCAATTATCATTGTCGATTTCGGGACGGCGACGACGTTCTGTGCGATCAATGAAAAATGCGAGTATTTGGGTGGCGCGATTTTACCGGGCATCAAGATTTCTTCTGATGCACTTTATGAACGCGCTGCTAAGCTCACAAGAGTAGAATTGATTAAACCGGACCGCATTATTTGCAAGAACACAACACAGAGTATTCAAGCGGGTATTATTTATGGCTATGTCGGTAGTGTTGACTATATTGTACGCAAAATGAAAGAAGAGTTAGGCGGAGGGGATATTCGCGTTGTTGCAACAGGCGGTTTTTCGACGCTGATTGCCTCCGAATCCGAATTGATTGACACGGTGGATAGATTTTTAACGCTGGATGGTTTAAACATCATCTATGGCATGAATAAAACGCGCCGAAATGCCTAGTGCATGAAAGCTAAAACAATCAAAGTAAATAGAAAGAAAATGCGATGCAAATTGGAAATGTAACAACGTGCAATGATGTATTTTTAGCGCCTATGGCAGGCGTGACTGATATCGCTTTTAGAACGATCTGCAAGCAATTTAATGTGGGGCTGATGGTTACTGAAATGATTAGCGTCAGTGCGCTCTATTATAAAGATAAAAAAACTAAATATCTCATGCAGGTGAATGAAGCGGAACGGCCTATGTCGCTTCAGATTTTTACAGCAGATGCTGAAAAACTTAAAGCCGTCATGGACGAGCTCAATGCAGGTACGTATGATATTCTGGATATAAACATGGGGTGTCCTGCGCCTAAAATCGTGAATAACGGTGAAGGTTCTGCGCTTATGAAGTCGCCAGAGCTGGCACGAAAGGTTATCAGCACCGCAGTGAAGCATTCCAGCAAACCCGTGACGTTAAAAATGCGGCTTGGGTGGGATGCGTCAAATATCAATGCCGTTGAATATGCCAAGATGGCAGAAGCGGAAGGCATATCGGCCATAGCGGTGCATGGTCGAACGAGAGATCAGTTTTATAGCGGTAATGCCGACTGGACTTGGCTGAGAAAAATCAAGCAACAGGTTTCGATTCCCGTGATTGGCAATGGTGACGTCTTCACTCTGGAGAATGCAATTGCCATGAAAGACGAAACGGGTGTCGATGGGATTATGCTAGGTCGCGGGGTCCAGGGGAATCCTTGGCTTATCGCAGAGATTGCCGCATATCTGAAAAACGGTGAGCGCTTGGCACCACCATCCATTTCAGAAAAACATGCGGTAGCGCTTAAACATTTTGAGCTCCTTGTAAAATACAAGGGGGCACATATTGGCGCACTTGAAATGCGAAAACATGCTGCGTGGTATTTTAAAGGCATACCCAATGCAGCCTATTATAAGAATAATATTAATCGGACGACAACTGTCGAAGAAGTGAAGTGCGTATTGGCGGAGGCCTTTAACGTAACCGCTTAAAATATGGAGGTAAGCATGGAAGAGAATTTAAATGAGCTGCTTCAAATTAGAAGAGATAAATTAGCGAAATTGCGCGAGATGGGCAGAGACCCCTTTAAGATTGAAAAATATGAACGAACAAATTTCAGCAAAGAAATCATCGATAATTTCGAAGCATTTGACGGCAAAGACGTTGCGGTAGCAGGCCGAATTATGGCCAATCGCGGCATGGGGAAAGCTTCGTTTATCGATATTCAGGACAGCGAAGGACGCATTCAGTCCTATGTCCGCAAAGATGCCATTGGCGACGAGGCGTATGATGATTTTAAACTGTATGATATTGGTGATATCGTCGGCGTTCGCGGCATGGTTTTTAAAACAAAAAAAGATGAAATATCAATACGTGCAGATGAAGTGGTACTCTTGTCCAAATCACTTCAAATCTTACCTGAAAAATGGCATGGCCTGAAGGATCAGGAGCTTCGTTACCGCCAGCGTTACGTTGATTTAATTGTGAATCCGGAAGTAAAAGACAAGTTTTTGATGCGCTCTAAAATCATTAAAGCCATGAAACAGTATTTCGACGATCAGGGCTTCTTGGAAGTTGATACACCTGTACTGAGCACCATCGCAGGGGGCGCATCTGCAAAACCGTTTATTACGCATCATAATACACTGGACATCGATATGTACATGCGCATTGCCAATGAGCTTTATTTAAAGAGACTCATCGTTGGGGGCTTCGACCGCGTTTATGAAATGGGAAAAATGTTCCGAAATGAGGGCATGTCCGTTAAACACAACCCAGAGTATACGGCCGTTGAACTCTATGCCGCATATCAGGATTATAACTTTATGATGGAACTGACGGAGAATGTTGTCGCTTACTGTAGTGAGGCAGTCCATGGGACGACGGTAGTCGATTATCAGGGGACGGAAATCGACTTTAAACCGCCTTGGCGCCGTGCATCCATGCATGATCTTGTGGAAAAGAAAACGGGTGTTGATTTTTATGCATTTGCAACAGATGAAGAAGCGCGTGCCGTAGCGAAAGATCAGCTTCATCTTGAAGTAGAAAAGCATTTTACAAAAGGACAGCTCGTTAATTTGGCTTTTGAAGAATTTTGTGAAAAAGATCTGGTCCAGCCAACATTTGTCCTGCACCATCCCGTAGAGGTTTCACCGCTTGCAAAACGCAACCCGGAAAACCCGGCGATTACGAATCGTTTTGAAGCGTTTGCCAACACATGGGAGATTGCCAATGCATTTTCAGAGCTCAATGATCCTATTGATCAGAAAGGGCGTTTTATAGAGCAGTTGCGCCAGCGTGAGCTTGGCGATGAAGAAGCACAGATGATGGATGAAGACTTTGTCAATGCGCTGGAGGTAGGTTTGCCGCCGACTGGTGGATTGGGCATTGGCGTAGACCGTTTGATCATGCTTCTGACCAACTCGACCTCTATTCGCGATGTGCTTCTGTTCCCAACGATGAAGCCGTTAAAATAAGTGCGGCGGCATTCGTTAGATTTTTAAATAGTATCGCGTTTTGCGTCGTTTTGATTAGCAAAGATGCGTATTTTGACGTAGAAGTATTCCTGCGGGCGTTAATTTTGGAGTGGTGATTTAAAATCGCCACTCTTTGTTTTTTGCACCGAAAAAGCAGGGAGAACATGCCGGTGACGTTTCCATCCAAGACTGACAATGACGCGGTACAATGTCAAAAAAGACTTAAAAATTAACGATGAAGTACTAGGGGCATATGGCGGCACACGGGTGGCCGTGATATAATAAAAAAAACTTTTCTTTGATGCAGTTCGGCATAACGATGCGTGAGCGCATCAATAATTGGAAACTATTTTTCTATAATACCTGCAATTGCTGGATTTGATTGTGGCATGTTATTTGCTTCATATAATAGTACAAAATACTATTTTGGAGGAGATGCAGGTATGAGCTTAATGACAGGTGAACAATATGTTGAAAGCATTCGAAAGATGAACATCAACATTTATTTGTTTGGAGAAAAAGTTGAAAGTGCCGTGACACACCCTATTTTGAGGCCGTCTTTGAATTCAGTTAAAGCAACGTATGATTTGGCAAGTATGCCAGAATTTGAAGACTTGATGACAACGACTTCAATGATCACAGGAAACAAAATCAACCGATTTACGAATATTCACAAGAGTACGGACGATCTTATTAAGAAAGTAAAAATGCAGCGGCTGTTAGGGCAAAAAACGGCTTCGTGCTTTCAAAGATGTGTTGGCATGGATGCGTTTAATGCCGTATTCAGTACGACTTATGAAATTGATGAAAAATATCAAACGTCATATCATAAGCGATTTAAAGACTTTATGGTTCACGTGCAGGAGAATGATTTAACCGTTGACGGTGCAATGACTGATCCAAAAGGTGACAGGAGCTTGGCGCCGCATGCGCAGATTGACAAGGATTTATATCTGCGTGTTGTTGAAAGAAGGGAAGATGGCGTTGTTGTAAGAGGTGCAAAAGTGCACCAAACGGGAATCTGCAATTCCCATGAAGTTCTAGTTATGCCGACGATTGCAATGGGACCTGATGACAAAGCGTATGCGATCTCTTTTGCCATTCCCGTTGACGCCGATGGCATTGTACTGATTGTCGGGAGACAGTCCTGCGATACTCGAAAGCTTGAAGGCAGTACGATTGATGTGGGGAATTCCGAATTTGGTGGCGTTGAAGCATTAACTGTCTTTGATGATGTATTTGTACCGAACGAAAGGATTTTCTTAGACGGGGAAACTGAGTTTGCAGGCATGATGGTAGAGCGCTTCGCAGGCTATCATCGCCAGAGCTACGGCGGCTGTAAAGTTGGCGTAGGGGATGTGCTCATTGGTGCAACGGCACTTGCGACTGAATACAGTAAAGTTGAAAAGGCATCCCATGTCAAAGACAAACTGATTGAAATGGTGCATTTGAACGAGACACTTTACAGCAGCGGCATTGCGTGTTCGGCAGAAGGTTATAAGACCAGCTCTGGCAACTACCTTATTGATTTAATGCTTGCGAATGTATGCAAGCAGAACGTCACGCGATTCCCTTACGAAATCGCGAGACTGGCAGAGGATTTAGCGGGTGGTCTCATGGTTACAGCGCCTTCTGAAAAAGATCTTAACAGTCCCGTTGTTGGGAAATATGTGCAAAAATATCTGGTGGGTGCAGATAGCCTGCCCTTTGAAAAGAAATTAAAGATATTGAGACTTATTGAAAATCTAACCCTTGGCACAGCAGCCGTCGGCTATCGAACGGAATCGATGCACGGTGCAGGCTCGCCGCAGGCGCAGCGAATCATGATCGCAAGGCAAAGCAATATGGCGCATAAAAAAGCAATCGCAAAAGCCATCGCAAAGATTGAAGATTAAATCGAACGCACAAAACGTTCTCGAAGCGCTTTGCGTCGAAGAGGTAAGCATAGAAGTGATGTGAAGGGCATCTATATGATTATCATATAGGTGTTTTTCGCATATTTACATAGGCGGCAGTAGAGATACGTCCGTTATGAATTTAACAATCGAAAGGAGCGACATTTATCAGTATTGACATTGGCGGAAATTGAGGGGAAAGGAGGATAGATGGTTAGAAACATGGATGTAAAAATTGAAAATAATTTAGATGGATTTATTGAAAATAATCCGAATAGCATCATTGTTACCGATAATGAAAATAAGATTGTCATGATCAATGACCATGCAAAAAAATTATTTTACGAACAAATTAGATTCATGGGCAAAAATATTTTCACTGTTGCAAAATTCTTTGAGAGTATTGCAGTCGGGAATGGTGAGGTTTACAAATTAACACTTAACGATACCGTACTAAAGGTCATAACGTTTAAACATAAACCAACGAACTACAATATCTACATGCTGATTCAAGAGGTGAGCCTCAGTGATCACGAAGATACCATAAAATATAAGCAACACATTATTGATGAACTGAATGAAATATTTGAAGGCTCATATGACGGCATATTGGTAACAGACGGCGATGGGAAGATACTCTATGTTAATAGCTCATATGAGCGCGTAGCAGCGATTAAACGCGAAGACATGTGGGGAAAGAGCATGCGGGATTTGTTTAATCCTGTATGGATGCCGAATGCCGTTTCGTATGTGGTGGCAGAACAGAAACGCGTGATTTCAAAAAAACAGGTCACTAAGGATGGCCGTAATATCATCGTAACGGGAACGCCTATTTTTGACAAAAAAGGCGGGATAAAAAAAATTGTCATTAATGCAAGAGATATCAGTGAAATATATGAGTTGAGGGAGGAATTGGTTAAGGAAAGGCAGATTAACCGTACCTATTTAGAAAATTACAATGATTTTATTGAGAATAACCCGAGTAACGATCAATTTCTGCTCGCAGTGAGTGATCCCATCAAAAAAGTTTATGAGATGGCAAAAAAAGTTGCAAATTTTCAAACAACCGTATTGGTGACTGGCGAATCGGGTACGGGGAAAGAAGTTATCGCCAACTGTATTTACAAAAACAGTTTGAGGCAGGATAAACAGTTTATACCGATTAACTGTGGTGCCATACCGGATAACCTCCTTGAGTCAGAATTGTATGGGTATGAACGGGGAACTTTTACAGGCGCAAATACGACAGGTAAGTCAGGTCTATTTGAAATGGCAGATGGGGGTACTATTTTTTTGGATGAAATAGGTGAGACTTCACTTGATCTGCAGGTGAAGCTGCTGCGTTTTCTGGAGACAAAGGAAGTCAGGCGCATTGGCGGAGGTATTGGCAAGCACGTGGATGTGAGGATTATTGCGGCAACCAATCGAGACCTCGCAAAGATGGTGGAAGAAGGATCTTTCAGAGAGGATTTGTATTACAGACTGAACGTTGTCAGAATCAATGTACCACCTCTCAGAAACCGCATCATGGATATCGCGCCGTTAAGCATGATGTATTTACAGCAATTCAATACAAAGTATAATCAAAGCAAAGAACTGACGCTGGATGTTATAAAGGAATTTGAGAAGTATATTTGGCCGGGGAATATTAGAGAATTAAAAAATGTGATAGAGAATATGGTGATCATCAGCAACAATGAATACCTTCAGGTTGACGACATTCCGTGGATCAAAGAAAAAAACAATGTACAGAAGGTCGTGAATATTCTCGAAAACACAGACAATCTTACACTGCTTCAGGCAACCGAGCTCTTGGAAAAATCCATGCTTGAAAGTGCGAAAATGAAGTATAAGAAAACGCGGCTGATTGGAGAAAAATTGGGTGTAGATCAGTCCACAATTGTACGGAAACTAAAAAAATATAACTTGTAATAAGTCACTGAAGCTTATGGAAAAGGTTACAGAAACAGAGGGTGTTTCTGTAACCTTTTAAAAAAGGATATAGTGAGTATACCTTTAGAAGGTATCAAAGGAATTAGAGCGTAACGCCATCTCTTAAAAAGCCCATCTGATAATAGCCGTTGATTTCATTTCTAGTTTTATACATCCCTTCAAGTGTTTGCACAATCATTGCAATTAGATTTTCGACGAGATCTACTGTATAGAGTGTTGACTGATTGGCAAGCAGTGTTCCCGAATCAAAATCAATCCAGCCAGATTTTTTCTTTGCAAGGCCCGAGTTAGAGGAAAGCCTGAAAGTAGGCCCTGCAAACCCGCAAGGTGTCCCACGCCCTGTTGTAAAAACCGTAAGTGTTGCACCGGATGCAATTTGTCCGGTAATGCCAACGAGATCGTTGCCCGGACCGCTTATGAGGACAAGGCCGTTTTGAGTAGCAGGCTGCCCATAGGAAAGGACTTCAGTTATCGCACATCGACCGCCTTTTTGAATACAGCCAAGGGATTTTTCCTCGATGGTACTAAGCCCCCCGGCCTTATTCCCCTGAGTGGGGTTGTCGCTGACTTTTTCGCCATAGCGCTCAAAGTAATGTGTATAGTCAGCGATTAAAGCTACAATTTTATGAAACGTCGCTTCATCCTTGGCCCGGTTCATAAGGATATGCTCTGCGCCAAACATCTCAGGCACTTCTGTCATGCTGACAGTACTGCCATTGGATACAAAGTGCTCGGCAACATGTCCGAGAATTTTGTTGGCAGTTAGACCAGAAAATCCATCCGATCCCCCACAGTTTAAAGCAATATGAAGCTTGCTGTAGGGTTCTGGCGTACGTCGATCCGCTGCGAGCGATGTATAGAGTGCATCGCATAGTGCCATACCGGCTTCTATTTCATCATCCGTTTCCTGTAGAACCAAATATTTGACACGTTCTTCATCATAATTGCCAATATATGATTTTAACGTTTTTAAATCGTTGATTTCACAGCCAAGACTGATTATCAGCACTGCACCAAAATTTGCATTATTGATGATGCCTGCTAGAGTACGTGCTGTTATTTCAAGATCCTTACCAGTCTGGCTGCAGCCATAAGGATGTGTCAGCGGCAGGACACCATCAAAGTATGGCGTGGGAGGGTATTTCTCTGCAGCTTTTTTTGCGATTGCATTTAGGGGGCCGTTTGCGCAGAAAACGGTAGGGATGATTGCCAAATGATTCCGAATGCCCACTTTGCCATTTGAACGTGCATATCCCAGAAAGGTCTTGGCTGATTTGCCTGGAAACACAACTTGACTGGCATCAAAATCGTACTGATATTGACGGGAGGTGTCGACGTTTGTCATAAGGTTGTGGTCGTGAACCCATTGGCCGACTGAAATGGCGTCGGTTGCATGGCCGATGGCATTTTCGAATTTAATGACAGTGTCGCCCTTTGCTATGGCGGTTAACGCAAACTTGTGTGCCGATGGAATATCATCTTCCAGTGTAATATGCTGTGTGTCGACGATTACGGTGTCACCTTTAAAAAGCGGTTCCAATGCAACTGCTACATTATCTTTTGGATAGATTTTTAGTGTATTCATAAAGCCTCCTCACTTAGCGTATTGAAACAATATTTTCTGGCTGCAGCCCCAACAAAACCCTTCGTACATCTTCTGCAACCGTTTTTTGAAGATTTTCGATTGATTGTACTGAATACCATGCGACATGGGGTGTCAGGATGACATTATCAAAAGCGTGAAGCGGGTGATGCCTGTCAATGGGTTCTTCGGTGACGACGTCTAGGGCCGCACCAGCTATTTCGCCCGTTTGCAATGCCCATACAAGTGCTGTTTCATCAATAAGCTGCCCACGGCTGACATTGATGAGATAAGCGCTTTTTTTCATGCTTATAAATGATTCCTTTTTTAAGAGATGCTTGGATTGCGGCGTAAGCGGTGTTAGTACAATAACATAGTCTGAATTTGCCAGCAGTGTTGACAAATCTTGCTTTGCAGCCCCATGGGCAGCAATGGTTTCAGCAGAAGCGAATTCACTGTAAACCATCAGCTTTTTTGAAAAGGGCGTGAGATATGAAAGCGCCTTTCTCGTGATTTTGCCAAATCCGATTATGCCAATAGTTGAGTGGGATAAGGGCGGCATCGGTTGATCTTTTGAGTAATACCACTGACCACTTTTAACTTTGTTCATGTAATGCTTTGTTTGTTTAGCAATCATTAGCAGGAAGGCAACGAGATGCGTTGCGACTTCTTCAGTACAATAATCACTGACGTTGGTGACAATAATGCCTTTTTTCGCACAAGCGTTTAAGTCGATGCCATCAATACTCGTGGCATATTTTGCGATAACCTTGCACTTTGATAAATGCAGAATGACTGTTTCGGTGATTTTTGCATATTGAAAGATGAGCGCATCGCAGTCGGCACTGTGCTTAATAATTTCGGCAGCATCCTTGCTTTGGAGGAGCATGACATCTGCAATCGGATTTAGTATGCGGCATTCATTCTCTATATGGGCGTATTCGCAGTCAGTAATAATAATTTTATATTTTGACATAGGCATTTCCATTTCACTTAAAAAATATTTGCAATTGATTATTGCAATTTATATGCCAAAGGCGGAATGGCTTACAGCGTATTAAAATGCCACATTTTATAGGAAAAGGTGAACTAGAAGGCGATGCACTGATGCATTTGATGCGTAGGTGCATCAAAAGATAGAGCGATCACAGTACTGAATGGTTAAAAACAGCGTATTTCGGGGATGGTACGAAAATTGCAAGCATAAAATGATAAAGCTGTAACGCCTGCATTCGTAAGATGAATGATAGCGTTTACATGAATGCACACCATAGGAATAAATTTTAAAGGAGATAGGCGATGAACAAAGAGGCAATAAAAAAGATCATACCACACAGAGACCCCATGCTGCTGATCGACGAGGTTATTGAAATGCAAGAGGGCGAAAGTTTAACGGCAAAATTTTTAGTGAATGCAGACAGGGAAATTTTTCGAGGACATTTCCCGGAGGAACCCGTATTTCCAGGGGTTTACACGGTTGAATGCATGGCGCAGGCGGCAGATATTTTGCTTCTGTCCATGCCAAAATATCAGAATACCATTCCATTTTTCATTGGGATTAATAACGTAAAGTTTAAGGCTAAAATAAAACCGGGCGATGAAATTGTCATACGGGTAACTTTAACGGAGGACCGTGCAGAGAAGGGCATTGGCATTTGCACTGGTGAAGTGTATAACGGAGAAACGCTGGCAGCATCTGGCGAGGTCGTTCTTGCGATGCGTTAAATACGGGAGGTAGCAGTGCACGAGCATATCAGATTAAGAATCAGCGAAGGGATAGCCACGATTTCAATCACGCGTCCGGAAGCATTCAATGCACTTTCGAGAGATATTGTCGATGTTCTGGATGGCATGGTGGAAGAGATAGAAAATAATGATAACGTGAGTGTCTTGGTTTTTTATAGCGATCAGCACTTTGCAGCAGGTGCGGATATCAAGCAAATGTCGATCTGCAATCCGGAAGAAGCGCGTACTTTTTTATTTACGGATACGTATAACAAGATTGCATCCTTGCCAATGCCGACCATTGCAGCAATCAATGGCTATACCTTTGGCGGCGGACTTGAGCTGGCGCTCTGTTGTGATTTAAGGATTGCTGCGAAATCTGCATCCATTGGACTGACGGAGCTCAATCTCGGCATTATGCCAGGTGCAGGCGGCACCGTAAGACTTCCCAGACTCATTGGTGAGGCGAGGGCAAAAGAAATGATACTGTTGAGTAAAGTGATTGATGGCATTGAAGCGGAACGCATTGGGCTCTCCAATAAAGTTGTGGAGGACGATCAATTAGAGGCTGAGGTTTATAAAATTGCAGCAAAGCTTCAAAAAAAGAGCCTGGTATCAATTAAAGCGGCAAAAGCTTCTATTGCAAATGGTCTTGCAGAAACCGATGTCATAAAAGCAACCCATTTCGAAGCAGACACCTGGGTTGAATTATTTAATTCATACGACCAGAAAGAAGGTATGAAAGCATTTATTGAAAAAAGAAAGCCGAAGTTTTTAAATAGATAAGGAGGAAGCGAATGAAAAAGTGTGTCATAACCGGTGCGGTTAGAACAGCAGTAGGGGGGTATTTAGGCAGCCTTAAATCTGTCGAAGCGCAGGATCTTGGCGCGGCAGTTATCAAGGAGGCAATTAACCGCTCAGCCATTACAGAGCAGGATGTGGAACAGGTCGTCTTTGGCGATGTCTATGGCTATACGCCCAACGTGTCAAGGTGTGCTTCACTTTTAGCAGGGATACCTGAAGCGGTGCCTGCTTATACCGTCGATCGGCAATGTGCTTCATCGCTTCAAGCGGTAGTCAGTGCTGCGCAGGAAATTATGTCAGATGAAGCGGATATTATTGTTGCAGGTGGTGTGGAGGTTATGTCGAGGCTGACCTATTATCTTGATCCGTCTTCGAGAGCTGAGCCCTTTAGATTAGGAGACAAACCACTTTACGATACCTTTACGCATGGTGTTACAATTGTCCAGCCAAAGGCTTTGTACCCGGGAGTGAACATGGGGATAACAGCAGAAAACGTAGCAGAGAGATACCAAATTACACGTGAAGAACAAGACGCGTTTGCTTTGGACAGTCAAAACAAGATGAAGGTTGCAATGGCAAATGGCGTTTTTAAAGATGAAATCGTGCCATTTGAAGTTAAACTTAAAAAAACAAGCTTTATCTTTGATGCAGATGAGCATCCTAGACCCGAAACGACAATGGAATCGCTGGGTAAATTAAAACCTGTATTCAAAAAAGACGGTTCTGTCACAGCGGGAAATGCTTCGGGCATGAATGATGGCGCTTCAGCAGTGGTCGTCATGTCGGAGGATAAGGCACAGGCACTTGAAATTGAACCACTGGTTAAGATTATCAGCTTCAGCAGCGCCGGTGTTGATCCTAGCGTCATGGGATTGGGACCTGTTCCTGCGATTAGGAAGGCGCTGAAAAAAGCAGGTCTCTCACTTGAAGACATGGATCTTATCGAGCTCAATGAAGCCTTTGCAGCACAGTCACTTGGTTGCCTAAAAGAGCTGGGGATGGATGTTGGAAGTGAAATGTATAAACGTGTCAACGTCAACGGCGGAGCCATTGCACATGGGCACGCGTTGGCAAATAGCGGCACGAGGCTGCTGACGACTTTGATCTACGAATTAAAGAGAAGAAATGGGAAATACGGTCTTGTAAGTCTTTGCATTGGCGGCGGCCAGGGCATGGCTCTTATTGTAGAAAATTGTTAGACGGCAGGCTGCGCTTTGCAGATCAAAGATGATATTGGAGGTAAAAATGACGATAAAGAAAGTTGGTATTGTCGGCGCTGGCATGATGGGGGCAGAAATAGGATTGTGTTTTGCTTTAAAAGGCTATGAAGTCATCATGGTAGATCGAGAGATGGCAAGTGCTGTTCTTGGAAAAGAGAAACAAGCAAACGCCATTGACAAACGAATCAAAAAAGGAAAATTGGATGAAGCGGACAAACACAGTGTGCTGGCAAGGGTAACGCCGGCGGATGATTATGGTATGCTTTCAGATTGCGATATGATCGTCGAAGCAGTTTATGAGTCCTATGAGCTTAAAACGGAAATCTATAAAAAACTTGATCGTGTTTGTAAAAACGAATGCATTATTGCATCGAATACATCCAGTATATCAATTACCAAATTGGCATCAGTACTTCCAAGAGAACGTGCAGAGAAGTTTATAGGTGCACATTTTTTTTCACCGGCCTCTATTATGAAGCTGGTTGAAATCATTCCCGGCATATTAACCGATGCAGCAACCATCGCTTCAACGCAAGAAATCCTAGAGATCATTGATAAAGTGACAATCACTTGCAAAGATGTCACAGGGTTTGTAGTGAACCGATTGTTTCATGTCTATGCCGTTGAAGCATGCCGTTTGCTGGAAGAAGGCGTTTGCTCCGTTGAAGATATTGACATTGCCTGCACACTAGGCCTAGGTTATCCAATCGGTCCATTTAAATTACTGGACAATATGGGGCATGATCTCAATATCTCAGTGGACGAAGTCCTATTTCAAGCATACGGCGAGCGCTTTAGGCCGAGCAGTTATATGCGGCGATTGGTTGATGCCAATCTGCTTGGCAGAAAAACAGGTGAAGGTTTTTACAAGTATTAGCAGCCTATCACTTCCCCACTTTAATATAAATCAAGAAATATCCGGTATGCATGTACCGGATATTTCGCTTTATAGGGTCAGAAAATCTTTGACATTTGATGCATGCGTGCATAAACGTGTATGGATGCATCAAAAATAAAACAAAAAAGATGCGACATTTGCGGAACTAAGAAAAACATATCTATCAAAGCGTTGAAATTACAGGACTGTAGAAAATTAGCGGCAAATATGAAAATGGAAGATAGGATGGCATGAGTATTGCAATGTTATAGTGTGGTTAAAAAAATAACTAAATGAATGTTTAGGAGGGTTTATGAAAAAGTTTAAACGTATGATATCTTTGGTGCTCGTTTGCTTAATGGTTGCCGTGATGGCTGCTGGCTGTGGCAGCGCCAGCAGTTCTTCATCAAATGAGGCATCAAATACATCTGCGGCGTCAAGTACCTCGACTGCTTCAAGCAGTGACAGCAGCACAGAAGAAAGTGGTTATGGTTCTTTTACAATCAAAGTGGGTGGCACTGTACCAGAAACACACCCGATTACGAAAGCGCAATACTTATTTGAAGAAATTGTTGAAAGAGAGTCAGGTGGTTCCATTCAAGTAGAAGTATATCCGAATGCTCAGCTTGGCACAGGACGAGAAATGATCGAAGCGGTTCAGATGGGAAATGTTGATATGGGGGAAACGACATTAGCACCTTTCTCCAGCTGGACAGACGAATTTTCACTCCTCGCGTTGCCGTTCCTGTTGGATGACAGAGAACACGCATTCAAAGTCGTTGACAGTGATATTGGCAAAAAAATGGCTGACAACGTAGCTGAGATTACAGGTGTTCGAGTGCTGGGATACTGGGAAAACGGCATTAGAATGCTTACAAATGCAAAAAGGCCCGTTCGATCGCCAGAAGATTTAAACGGCATGAAAATTCGTGTTATGGAAAATCCGCTCTATTTGAATCTCTTTACTGCAATTGGTGCGAATCCAACGCCAATGGCTTTTGGTGAACTTTATACGGCATTGCAGCAAAAGACGATTGACGGACAGGATAACCCTTATGCGATTGTCGCAACAAACAAATTTTATGAAATTCAGCCATATATGACTGAATTGGGACATGTTTTTGACTTCACAGGGTTCCTGGTAAATGAAGAATGGTATCAGGCGTTAAGTGCAAAGGACAGAGAACTGATCGATTCGGCAGCTGCAGAGGCGACTGCTTATCAAAGAGAGCAAGCGGCACTTTATTCTGAAGAAGCCAAACAAACTGTACTGGATGCAGGTGTTCAAATTGAAGAATTGACCTCTGATGAAAGAGAAGTCTTCAGAGAGGCAAGTGCATCGGTCTATGACTGGTTCAGAGAAGAAAGAAAACCTGTCACAGATATGGACGAATTCTTAGATGCAGTAGATGCATTAAGATAGACCTTCTTATACTGTGCATTGCCGCCACAACTGTGGCGGCAATGTATTATCAATGCTTGAATGCATTGCTACTGAAGATTGAATGAGGTGAACAGAGTGAAAATAATTAAGTGGCTAGATGAAAACTTAGAGAAATCTATTTGCATCATATTATTGTCAGCAATGACAATTATTATTTCATTACAGCTGATTTTACGATGGTCAGGGCTGCCGCTTGACTGGACTGAAGAAGTTGCAAGGTATTGTTTTGTTTGGTTGGTCTATATTGCATGTTCATATGGGGTCAAAAAGAGAGCGCACATCAAAGTGGATGCCGTGATGCTCCTATTTAAAGGCAAGGCGAAAGGGGTGCTGAAGATCATATCAAACGTATTGTTTTTTGTGTTTGCAGCAGTGGTTTCGTACCAAGGCATTTTGCTGCTGCAAAAAATAAATGCGACACATCAGGTCTCTCCCGCCGTTCAAATACCGATGGTCGTACCTTATGCTTCATATACTGTGGGATTTATACTGGTTATGATTCGACTGATTCAGGATACCATTTTGCTTTATATTGAAAACTTTAAATCAGAAAACAGCTAATAGGAGGCTTCGTTTAAATGAGTGCATTAATTATATTTGGCAGCTTTGCATTATTTATCATATTAAACCTGCCGATCGGAATTGCAATTGGTCTGAGCATGCTGACCTTTATTGGCATTACAGGTGATATGCCAATGTCATTTATTGCAACCAATATGTTCACATCGACAAATTCCTTTCCGTTAATGGCGATTCCATTTTTTATGCTCTCCGGTGCATTGATGGAAGGCGGCGGTCTTTCTCAAAGGCTCGTAAATGTCGCAGAAAGCTTTGTAGGGCATTTTACCGGTGGGTTCGCGATGGTGACCATTGTCACGTGTGCCTTTTTTGGGGCGATTTCTGGTTCCGCACCTGCCACGGTTGCGGCGATTGGCACGATTATGTATCCGGCAATGATTCAAAGAGGTTATTCAAAAGAATTCTCTGCGGCTGTTATTGCTGCAAGCGGATGCCTTGGAGTTATTATTCCACCGAGCATTCCAATGGTTATTTATGGTGTTGCGACGGGGGCTTCCGTCGGAAATATGTTCATGGGCGGTTTTGGACCTGGTATTTTATTTGCAGCATCGCTGATGATTTTAAGCTACTATTACTGTAATAAAAATGGTTACAAAGGCAATGGCCTGGGCTTTTCGATTAAACGAGTTATTCAGGCAATGAAAGAAGGCATATGGGCCTTGTTTGTGCCTGTGATCATTTTAGGTGGGATATACGGTGGATTTTTTACACCGACTGAAGCGGCTGTCGTTTCTGTCGTCTATGGCTTTATTGCGGGCAAATTCATCTATAAAGAACTGACATTGAATAAAATCATTAACTCTCTGGCGAGCTCTTCCTTAACCGTTGGGACGGTATTGATCATTGTCGGAACTGGAACAGTCTTTGCAAGGGTACTGACAATTGCAAGAATTCCGGATCTTATTGTCAATGGCATGCTCGGCATCAGTGATAACGGCATTATCATTATCATTATGCTCAACTTATTGCTTCTAATTGTCGGGATGGTCATGGAGACACTCGCGGCCATTATGATTTTGGGGCCAATCCTCATTCCGGTTGCTGCCGCAGCAGGCATGAGCGTTGTTCACTTTGGGATCATGATGATTGTTAACTTGGCAGTAGGTTTTATCACGCCGCCTGTTGGCGTCAATTTGTTTGTCGCTTGCGGTATAACGGGTCTATCCTTTGAAAAGCTATCTAAAGCAATTATTCCGTTCATTATTGTACTCATTATCGTAATCCTGATTATTGGCTATTTTGCACCACTTACAGAATGGCTGCCCGATATGATGAACCGTTAGCGGAAGGAGAATAGGCATGCAAAACTTATTTGACCTGTCAGGCAAGACGGCAATTGTGACTGGCGGTTCCAGAGGACTTGGCAAAGCGATTGCAAAAGGGCTCCATGAAGCAGGCGTTGAAGTTGTTATCATGGGCACGAATAATCGTGTGCTCGATACAGCAAATGAACTTTTTGAAAATGGTGCGCCAGTTTATGGCGTCATCGCAGATTTCAGCAATTTAAAATCAGTTGAGAAAGCATTTGAAAGTGCAATATCAAAGCTTGGTACGGTGGATATATTGGTGAATAATGCCGGGATGCAAATCAGACATCCTGCTGCAGAATTTCCCATTGAAGATTGGGAAAAGGTTTTAAATGTCAATCTTTCTGCAGCTTTTGTCATGGCGCAGTTAGCCGGAAGGGCGATGCTGGAAGCAAGAAGTGGAAAAATTATCAATATCGCATCGCTTTTAAGTTTTTCAGGCGGACTGACAGTGCCTGCTTATGCAGCATCAAAAGGTGGCATCGCACAGCTTACGAAGGCACTTGCCAATGAATGGGCAAAAGACGGCATTAATGTCAATGCCATTGCGCCAGGGTACATGGATACAGACAACATTGCGGCACTCAAAAAAGACGAAGTGCGCAATCGTCAATTACTTGAACGCATTCCGATGGGCAGATACGGCAAACCTGAAGACATTGTTGGCACCGTCATCTATTTGGCATCAGAAGCGTCACAATATGTTAATGGCACCATTGTTACCGTTGATGGCGGATGGATGGCACGATGACTTGGAGGCGATAATGATGTATAGAAGTATGGTATCACCAAGTAAGTACTATCAGGGTTATCATTTGCTGGATCAGCTGATTGACCATATCTCCTTTGCCGGGACGCGCTTTGCAGTAATTATTGATCCAGCAGTCAAATCCATTGTCTTGGGTCGGTTGGACAGAGCTTTTAGAGCGCAGGCGGGCGGGTTTCAATATCAATTAATTGACTTCAATGGTGAATCTACTCTTTCTGAAGCGGAACGCGTTAGAAAGCTTGTCGAATCGTATGACTTTGACGGCGTTATTGGAATCGGCGGCGGCAAGCTGATCGACACATCCAAGTATGTTGCAAATGCATCTCGGAAAGCGCTTGTCATCATTCCAACATCGGCTTCTTCTGATGCACCCTGCAGCGGGATCTCCGTTGTGTACGATGATCACGGCGTTTTTTTGAAAGCCGAGCGAATGAACCGAAATCCTGACTTGGTATTAGTAGATACGAGTATTATATTTTCTGCGCCAAAGAGACTTTTGGTTGCCGGAGTAGGAGATGCAATTGCAACATTTTATGAAGCAAGGGCTTGTTCAAAATCAAAAGCATTAAATTATACAGGCGGTAAACAGCCGGAGGTTGCTGTTGCCATCGCGCGGCTGTGTCGAGACATTCTCTTTGAAAATATAGAAGAAGCCATCGAATCAATGGACGAGGGAGTTGCTTCAGAAGCTTTTGAGCGCGTCGTAGAGGCGAACATCTTCCTCAGTGGCGTCGGCTTTGAAAACAATGGCTGTGCATTGGCGCATGCGACATATAACGGCCTGACAGAGGCCGTGCCAGGATTGGCAATAATGCATGGCGAAGGCGTTGCATTTGGCACGATTTTGCAGCTGGTAACAGAATTTTTTGTCAACGATCAATGGGATTTGGAGGAGTTTAGAAAAATCGTTGAGATTTATAAGAAAATCGGTTTGCCGACGACGCTGAAGGGTCTGAAAATTGATGCAGATGAGCAGACGATTAACAGGATTGCAATTGAAATTGCCAAGACTAAAAATGCATCTCATATGCCTTTTGAAGTGACGGCAGATTTACTGCGTACCACGTTAAAATTAACGGAGGATCTCTTTGACGATGAGAATCGCCTTATTATCAATGTGGCGATGCGGCAATAACAAAACGTATTGGAATGATTATATAACGGAGGCAAGTATGGATTTTACGTTGACTAAGGAACAGGAACTCGTCAAAAAAATGGCGAGGGAATTTACGATTAATGAAGTAACGCCAATCGCAGCTGATTTGGACGATAGGGCAGAATTTCCATTAGAGAATATTAAAAAGGCCGGAAAACTTGGCATGATGGGTATGCCGTTTCCGAGAGAATTTGGCGGCGCCGGCTCGGATTATCTTTCATATATCATGGCAGTTGAGGAAATTTCAAAAGGATGCGGCTCGACGGGTGTCATTATTCAGACGCACTGTGCATTATGTGCATGGCCTATATTTACCTATGGGACAGAGGCACAGAAGAAAAAATATCTGCCGGATTTATTAAGTGGTGAAAAAATCGGCGCGTTTGGACTGACTGAACCCAATGCTGGCAGCGATGCTGCAGGGTTGCAGACGCGCGCCGTTGATAAGGGCGATCACTGGTTACTCAATGGTTCGAAAATTTTTATCAGTAACGGCGGTGTCGCAGATACATTTGTGATTTTAGCGATGACGGATAAATCCAAAGGCACCAAAGGCATTTCAGCGTTTATTTTAGAAAGAGGCATGGAAGGCTTTTCGATACCTAAAAAGGAACATAAAATGGGCATCAACGCTTCGGTAACAACGGAACTCTTATTTGAGAACGTTAAGGTGCCGAAAGAAAACCTATTGGGACAGATTGGCAAAGGGTTCAAAATTGCAATGACTTCACTTGATGTCGGCAGACTGGGCATAGCTGCACAGGCATTGGGCATTGCTCAAGGCGCTTTCGATCAAACGGTAGCGTATATGAAATCGCGAAAACAATTTGGCCGTTCACTCAATAAGTTTCAGGCACTCTCATTTGAAATGGCTGATATGAAAACGCGTATTGATGCATCGAGACTGCTTCTTTACAAAGCTTGCAACAATCGGGACAATGGATTGCCAAGCACCGTTGAAGCAGCGCAGGCGAAATTATTCTGTTCAGAAACGGCGATGTACGTGACTACAAAAGCGGTTCAATTTCATGGCGGTTATGGTTATATCAAGGATTATCCTGTGGAGCGAATGATGCGAGATGCTAAAATCACTGAGATTTATGAGGGCACATCAGAGGTTATGAAGATGGTCATTTCAGGCAGTATATTTTAATAGAGGAGGACATCATGGCTTTAAACGTAATAGTATGTGTCAAACAAGTGCCAGATACAAATGAGATAAAAATCGATCCAGTTAAAAACACCCTGATTAGAGAAGGGGTTGCAAGTATTCTAAATCATGATGATGCGAACGCGCTTGAAGAGGCACTAAAATTAAAAGATATTTATCCAGAGACAAAAGTTACCGTATTGAGCATGGGACCGCCGCAGGCAAAGGAGATGCTTATAGAGTGTTTGGCAAAAGGTGCAGATGATGCAATTTTGCTGTCCGATAGAGCGCTTGGTGGTTCTGATACTTGGGCAACCTCGAATGCGCTTTCAAGTGCAATCAAAAAGATTGGCAACTACGATATTATTTTCGCAGGCAGGCAGGCAATTGACGGAGATACCGCCCAAGTTGGTCCGCAAATCGCAGAAAAATTAGACATCCCACAGGTTACCTACGTTAGAAATTTCAAGATTAGCGGAGAAACGATCACAGTTCACAGAGCTTTAGAGGATGGCTATGAGACCATCGAAGTGAAAAAACCATGCCTACTCACAACCATTAAAGAGCTCAATAAGCCGCGTTATATGAATATTCGAGGCATCTTTGACGCGACGCAGAAAGAGATTAAAGTATGGAGTGCCAAAGACATAGGCGTTACCGATACAGAAGTAGGTCTAGATGCATCGCCAACCAATGTGTTCAGATCCTTTACGCCAGCATTAAAGGGCAAGGGAAAGCTTATCGATGGTGAAACGTCAAATGAAATTGCACGCATATTGCTTTTAGAGCTTAAGCATAAACAGCTTATTTAGTGAGGAGGAAACAATGGCAGTAGTTGTAATAAAGGAAAAATGCAAGGGATGTAAAATGTGTATCAAAGCATGCCCGTTCGATGCCATTCAAATGGAAGGTAAGGTTGCAGTCATTACAGAAAAGTGTACCGCTTGCAACCAATGCATTGAAGCATGCCCCTTTGATGCAATCGAAAAGACAGAATCGGCTAAGAGCATGTGTGATCTGTCAGCATATAAGGACATTTGGGTTTTTGCAGAACAACGTGATGGTGAACTGATGAACGTCTCAAAGGAACTGATCGGAGAGGCGCATAAACTGGCAGGTCAACTTGATAATGGCACACGTGTTTATGCATTGCTGATTGGTGATGATGTTGCAGGATTAAGTGAGACTTGCGGGGCCTATGGTGCGGATGGTGTTTATCTTATCGAAGACCCAAAACTCAGACATTATACCACGGATGCCTATACGAAAGTTGCGGCAGATGCAATGAGATTATATAGACCTGAAATCGTACTGTATGGTGCGACGCATATAGGACGCGACTTGGCACCGAGAATCGCGGCACGCTTGGATACAGGTTTGACTGCGGACTGCACGCGTCTGGATGTAAAAGTATCCACTTATAAAGACTACGCTGAAAAATACACTACCTTGGACACTGCTTCACTTGCCGGAATGCTTGAAGCGCATAAATTCCTGCAAACGCGTCCAGCATTTGGCGGGAATTTGATGGCGACAATAATATGTCCAAATACACGCCCGCAAATGGCAACTGTAAGACCGGGTGTCATGCAGAAAATTGATCCTAAGCCAGCTGAAAATTTAGAAGTTATTCGCGTAACGCCAACACTTGAAGTTCGGGACATTCGTACGAAAGTCATTGAAGTGGTTAAAACGGTTAAAGAAATGGTTTCATTAACCGACGCAGAGATAATCGTTTCAGGCGGTCGAGGGCTCGCAAATCCAGAAGGATTCAAGCTGCTGCAGGCATTTGCTGAAAAATGCGGCGGTACCATCGCCGCATCAAGAGCTGCTGTAGACGCCGGATGGATAGATCATGCCTTTCAGGTCGGTCAAACGGGAACAACAGTAAAACCCAGACTATACTTTGCATGTGGCATATCTGGCGCGATTCAGCATTTGGCCGGCATGCAGTCATCTGATATCATCATAGCAATTAACAAGGATGGAGAGGCGCCAATCTTTGAATCGGCGGATTATAGCATCGTTGGAGATCTCTACAGCATTGTACCTGAATTAATTGAAGAGTGGGAAAACATTCAAGCTCACTTTGAATAGTCTTATTCAAGATAGGAGTTCAATATGGAAACAAAGAAATCATCAAGGCAGCTGTTAGATGAGGCCTTGGCAAAACACTATGAAGATGCGCTCACGGCCAAAGCGGCTGGGAAACTTGTCGCTTGGGCAACATCAATTTGCCCTCAAGAGCTGCTGGAGACAATGGATATTGATGTTGTGTATCCTGAAAATCATGCAGCTGCAATTGGTGCGCGCAAAGGGGCGCTTACGTTTATTGAGCACGCTGAGGGCATGGGTTATTCTTCTGATATTTGCTCATACGCGCGCGTCAACATGGGGTATGCCGAGATCCAAGAATTTGCCGGCGGGAACATTCCAATGCCGGATTTGATATTCTGCTGCAGCAATATTTGCAATACAGTAATCAAATGGTATGAGAATTTAGCTGTAACGCTGAATATTCCACTAATCATGTTTGATATGCCATTTAATCATACGTATGAAGTGCCTGAGCACAGCGTCAAGTACATGCGTGCGCAAATTGAATACGCAATTGAGCGCTTAGAGGCAATCACCGGTAGAAAGTTTGACTATGAACGATTTGCAGAAGTCATGAAAATTTCAAATGAAACTTGTGAATGGTGGAAGAAAGCGACGGACTTAGCAGTGCATACACCGTCACCGCTTAAAGGCTACGACATGTTCAATTATATGGCGGTCATCGTATGCATGAGAGGTAAAACTGCATGCAAGGAGATCTTTCAAACATGGTATGAAGAGATGAAAGAAAAAGCGGCTAATGGTGAGGGGCCGTTTAAAGACGGCGAAGAATCCTATCGCGTTATGTGGGATGGCATTGCATGCTGGCCACACCTTTCTTCTACTTATAAAGTGCTGAGAAAATTTGGCATTAACATGGTGACATCCACCTATCCTGAATCGTGGAATATCCGATATGAAACGAACGATTTAGATGGCATGGCACGTGCCTATAGCTCAAACTATGCCAACAGGAATTTAAACTATGGCATTAAAAATGTTACAAAGCTGGTAGAAGACTTTGCGCTGGAGGGGATAATTTATCATTCCAATCGAAGCTGCAAATTAATGGACTTCAGGCAGTATGAGGTTCAAAGACGTGTTGAAGAAGCGACTGGTGTTCCATCAGTCATATTTGACGGTGATCAAACCGATCCAAGAATTTTTTCTCAAGGGCAGTATGAGACGCGCATCCAAGCACTCGTGGAGATGATGGCGGAAAAAAAGAAAAGCGAGGTGACCTATGAGTAAGCTAAATAATTTAATTGATGAATTTGTAGAGGCTGCTTTATCACCAAGCGAGGCAATTGAAAAGTCAAAACAAATCACGGGAAAGGAAATTGTAGGCTGCTTTCCTGTGTATACGCCAGAAGAAATCATCTATGCAGCAGGTTTTTTGCCTGTAGGCATGTGGGGGGGAAAGACGGAAATCAGATATGCTGACAAATACCTTCAAAGCTTTTGCTGCTCCATCATGCGATCCAATATTGAATATGGCATCAAAGGCGTCTATAAGAGCTTGAAGGCGACGATCATCCCTGCATTTTGTGACACACTGAAATGTATTATTGAGAACTGGAAGGTCGCGATTCCGGATATTCCAGTGATTCCAGTCGTATATCCGCAGAATCGAACAGATACTTTCGGCTACGCCTATCTAGTTGCGGAATTTACACGTTTCAAATCGGAAATGGAGAAATTATCAGGAAAAACAATTTCTGAATCCGAACTCGCGGCAGCATTTGACATTTACGAAAATTATCGCAGTCTAATGCGAAGCTTTGTAGAGATCGTTAAAGATTATCCAGTGACGATTAATGCAAGAAAGAGGCATCTCATTATTAAATCCGGGTATTTTATGGACAAAAAACATTACAGTGAACTCATGAAAGAACTGATTGACGCGCTGAAAGCAATGCCAAAGGAAAAACACAGTGGTCCTAGAGTCGTGGGAACTGGTTTGATTTTCGAACCAATTGAGCTCACCGATATTTTCGTTGAAAACCAGATAAGTCTAGTAGAAGACGACTTTGCCCAAGAATCGAGACAGTTTCGAGCTGTTGCGCGTACAGAGGGAACGGCAATGGATAAAATGGCATATCGCGTGGTGGATCTTCGAGGCTGTACATTCCTCTACGAAGAACAAAAATCGAAAGGCGATATGCTAGTCGAAATGGTAAAACGCAACAAGGCTGATGCAGTATTTGTCTCAATGATGAAATTTTGTGATCCGGAAGAGTTTGACTATCCCATTATTAAGAAAAAATTAGACGATGCGGGCATCCCGATTTTATACATTGAAACGGAAATGCACATGGATTCTTATGAACAAATTCGCACGCGCATTCAGAGTTTTTCAGAAATGTTAATGTAGGAGGGGATTATGTATCTAGGGATTGATATTGGATCTTCTTCATCAAAAGCAGCGATTATTGATCGTAACATGGCAATCGTCGCAACACACGTGATTAATATTGGAACGGGAACAAGGGGCCCATCCCAAGTTATAGAAGAAGTGATGCAAAAGGCAAATATAACACAGGAAGAGATACTTTATACAGTAGTCACAGGTTATGGAAGGGTAACTTTTCAGCAAGCGAATGCGCAAATTACTGAAATCAGCTGTCATGCAAAAGGCGTTTCATATCTCATGAAAGGTATTCGTACGATTATTGACATTGGCGGACAGGATGCAAAGGTTATTCGGATCGAAGCCGATGGAAGGGTTAAGAATTTTGTCATGAATGAAAAATGTGCAGCAGGGACGGGGCGCTTTCTGGAAGTAATGGCGAGAGTCCTAGGCTGTGATATCAGTGAATTATCTGACTTGGCTGACAGTGCAACAAATGATATTCCCATTAGCAGTGTATGTACCGTATTTGCAGAAAGTGAAGTTATTTCAAGACTTGCTTCAGGGGCAAGCGTTGAAGACGTTGCAAGAGGTGCACATTTGTCCATAGCAAAACGCATTGTTGGCATGTGCAACCGCGTAGGGTTTGAAGCGGACATAACAATGACTGGCGGCGTTGCACTGAATAAAAATGTTGTGAAAGTGCTCAGCGAGGAACTGAATATGGAGATAAAAGCTGCACCGGAAACGCAAGCAGTTGGTGCCATTGGCGCAGCAGTTTTCGCCTATGAAAGACACAATAAACAAGATTGAGGAGGCTATATGAACTGGGAGGAAATCTATAAGTCAAAAGTAGTGACTGCTGATGAGGCAGTCAAGGCGGTGAAGTCAGGAGATGCAATATTCCCGTCACACGCGGCTGCGGAACCAAAACATATTATTAAAGCACTTTTAAATAGAAAAAACGAACTCGAAAATATTGAAATTTGGGGGGGCCTTAATGTAGGAGACGCGGCATATGCGCAGCCTGAATACGAAGATACATTCAAAGTGGTCACATTCTTTGTTGGCAAAAACACGCGAAGACATATTCAAAAAGGATTTGGCGAGTTCGTCCCCATTCATTTCTATGCACAGCCGAGGGCAATAAAAGAGGGGAGAGCGCGATGTGATGTGGCAATGATAACCTGCACACCGCCAGATGAGAACGGATATGTCAACATGGGCCTTTCCTGTGACCAGACGCGGGTTATCGTAGAAAAATCGCGTGTTTCAATTGCACAGGTGAATAAAAATGTGCCATATGTATGCGGTGATACCTTAATACATGTTTCAGAAATTGATTATTTTGTTGAACACGATGAAGATTTATATGAAATTCCATTGATTGAAAGCGATCCGATTTCAGAAAAAATCGGACAAAACATTGCAGGGCTCATTCAGGATGGCGACACGCTCCAAATGGGTCAAGGCAAAATACCAAATGCGATATTAAAATTTCTCGTCGACAAGAAAAATTTAGGAATACACACAGAGGTATTCTCAGACAATTTGATTCCTTTGGTCAAATCCGGCGTCGTCAACGGATCGTGCAAGACGATTAACCGCGGTAAAATCATCGCGACGTTCATTCAGGGAACAAAGGAGCTATACAGCTTTGTCGACAAAAACAACATGATCAAGCTCATGCCGGTAGATTACACAAACGACGTGGCTGTGATCGCACAGAATGACAACATGGTTGCAATAAATTCAGCGATTGAGGTTGACCTAATGGGGCAGGTTGTCGCCGATTCTATTGGCCATAAAATTTTCAGCGGTGTAGGCGGGCAGCTTGACTTTTTAAGAGGGGCTGAACAGTCAAAAAACGGTAGGCCGATAATCACGCTGCCTTCAACGGCTAAAAATGGTACGATTTCTAAAATAGTCGCTGGATTGAAGCCAGGTACACCGGTCACAACGACAAGACAAGATGTACATTATGTCGTAACGGAACACGGTGTTGCACATTTGTTTGGAAAGCCAATTAGAGAGCGATCAAAAGCGCTTATTGATATTGCAGCGCCTCAGTTTAGAGCGCAGCTTGAAAAAGATTTCTTTGAATATTACAAGCGTATGGGTGAATAGATAGGAAGCGACAAAGTGGGTTTTCGTTAAGTCGTTTGATGAGAGCCCACTTTATTTATGATGTGAAAAGTGCTAGGAGGAGATTATATGCCATTAGTACGCTCTTTACTAAAGACTAAAAAAATCATAGCAATTGTAAGAAATGTACCTTCAGAGAAAATCATTGCGACAGTT